>JBGSNL010000008.1:0-8648 GCA_041739675.1 bacterium | reverse complement strand
GGTGTTGTGTCTGCACTTCCCGCCGCGCTGTCGGGGTTGATCGAGTACGCGTCAATTCCGGGTAAGAATCCGGCAATGAAAAAAGCCACGTGGCACATGATGGTCATGCTTCTTGCTGCGGCCCTGTTCGGGGGAAGTCTTATCGTGCGCAAGGGCCCGGAACTTTTGAGCGGATCGGAGATGATCTTTGCGCTTGCGCTCTCCCTATCCGGTGCACTCGTTGCACTTATCGGCGGATGGCTGGGCGGAGAGCTCGTGGCCCATTACGGAGTGGGTACGGAATTTTTCAAAGAAGACGAATAGAAATATAAGAAAGGGGGCGCGATGAAATTTCTGAATGTGCTTAGGATGTCTCTCGTCGTTGTCGCTTCGGTTGCTGTTCTGGCGGCCTGCGGCGGAGGAGGACCGGTCGGATCGAGTATTTCAATTGCGATAACCGAGCCGGCTGAGACGACAAACGTATCAGTGGCCACGTCGATTATCGTGACGATCACGGATCCTGACGATATAGGGATAACCGAACCGGCCTCCTGGAGCGATTTTTTCACTCTTCATGCTGCGGGAAGTGAAGTGAACCTTTGCTCGGATGACAACATAGTATTCGACAGCGCAAACACGCCTCAGACGATTACGTGTAATCCCGGCATTCTTGCCGAATACGTGCAGTATGCGACCTCAATTTCAGGTCTTACGGATGCTAATGGAAACCGCATCGATCCGGCCGCGCTTGCTTTCACGACCGGCGCGCCCATGCCGTGAAAATTAAATAGGGCGGCAAGCGAGGATGCAGTCGTATCCGGCCCGCCAAAGATCGTTGGAGGACGGGTTCGAATCACCCGTAAACACAAAGAGCGGAGGAAGGACTTTTGTCCTTCCTCCGCTCTTGCGTCCCCACGGGGATTCGAACCCCGGTCGCCGCCGTGAAAGGGCGGTGTCCTTGGCCTCTAGACGATGGGGACAATTTCTGTGAGCCGCCCCAGGCTCGAACTGGGGACACCCGCCTTAAAAGGGCGGTGCTCTACCAACTGAGCTAGCGGCCCAAATTTTCAAAGGAGACGAATTGGGCGCGTGATCTACCAGAGCCACCTGATTATGTCAACGAAAGTGCCCGAAACGTCCAAATTTTTTATTTGACAATTTGGAGGCATTTAAACACAATCCCGCCACTTTTGAAAATAAACCTTTTTATTTATAGGAGGGTGTCATGGCGAAGGAAATTCTGGTAGTCGTATCGAAGGTGAAAGAGTACGTGAAGGAGAAGGGGCTTCAGACGTCAGAGACAGCAGTAGAGGCACTTTCCGACGCAGTGAAGGAGCTTTTGGACAAGGCCGCCGAGCGCGCGAAGGATAACGGTCGCCAGACGATCAAGGATCGCGATATTTAAGCAGGATACAAGCAAGAAACAAAAATCCCGCCAATGGCGGGATTTTTTTTGCTTATAATCTGGATTCTATGGAAGATATCCGCCGGGAGAGGTACGGCCCGCTTCGATGTTTGTCGTAAAAGCGCGGTTTCGGGAGAATGGCCGACAGAAATGCGGCCTCGTGTTTGCCCAGATTGGCTGCGGAACCGCCGAAATAGTGTTTCGCTGCGGCTTCTGCTCCATAAATTCCGTTACCCCACTCGATGACGTTAAGGTAAATTTCCAGAATGCGTTCTTTGGGGAGCTCGCGTTCAAGTTTCAGTGCAATAAAGAACTCCTTGATCTTGCGAAGAGGGTTCTTTGAGGAAGAGAGATAAAGGTTTTTTGCAAGCTGCTGCGTTATCGTCGATGCGCCCTTTGCGAAGCGTTTCCTTTTCCAGTCTATCTCGGCGGCCTTCTTGATCGCCTCCCAGTCAAAACCCGGATGCTCATAGAACTTGTCGTCTTCAGCCAGAACCACCCCCTGACGAAGATAAGGCGATATTTGCTTCAAAGAAACCCATCTATATTGAAGCTTCTTCTCGCCGTCGTACTCGCGCATAAAAGCGGTGCGGTAGGGCGGAAGCCAGTTGAGATAGAACATGAACGGGGTCGCGAACGTGTCGTATAACCCCATCATCCAGAAGATGCCGACCGTGATAATAATAGCCGACGCGATTTTTCTCTTGGTATCCTTGTTCATATATTCCTGCGCCAACAACTTTTGCAATAATGACAAGTAAAGTCAATGTCGTGCGATTGACAATCATACATATATAACATATTCATATCGCACTATGGTCAAATCAGACAAATGGATTCAGAAGATGGCGGCGGAAAAGAAGATGATCGAGCCTTTTGCCAAAGAGCAGATCAGGCAAGGTATCTCGTTCGGCGTATCTTCTTATGGATATGACTTCAGGCTCTCCAATAAGTTCAAGATTTTCGAGCCGCAGGGGACCGGGCTGATCGACCCCAAGGATTTTGCGCACATTCATTTCAGGGATTATGAGGGCGATTATTGCGACATACCTCCAAACAGCTACGTTTTGGGGCAATCGCTTGAGTATTTCAAGATCCCGCGGGATGTGATCACGGTCTGTTTTGGAAAATCAACCTACGCACGCTGCGGCGTACACGTGAACGTGACTCCCTTTGAGCCGGAGTGGGAGGGGTTCGCAACATTGTCGATCATAAACGGCACGAAACTCCCGGTCCGTATATACGCAAATGAAGGGATCGGCCAGATTCTCTTTCTTGGCGCGCATGAGCTCTGCGAAGTCTCCTACGCCGATAAGAAGGGCAAATATCAGGCGCAGAAAGAGATAACCGTCGCGAAGGGAAGAGGCTGATGGCCTACCAGATCGATCGCACAGAAAAAATGACGTTGTGGGAGAGGGCCTATCTTCCCGAGATAATCCGCGGCATGGCGATCACCGCGCGCCATTTCATTAAGAACCTCATCTTTATGGATCGGCGCATCACTATCGAATATCCTGAAGTGAAAAAGAAACTGCCCCCCGGTTATAGGGCGGAGCATCGCCTGATGAAACGCGAAGACGGATCGATCAGATGCACGGCATGCATGCTCTGCGCAACAATTTGTCCGGCGCAATGTATCGAGATTGAAGCGGAAGATGTGGCAGATCCGAAGATTGAGAAGCGTGCCAAAAGTTATATCATCAACGAGCTGCGCTGCGTATTTTGCGGATTGTGCGTGGAGGCATGTCCCTGCGACGCGATCCGCATGGATACCGGCAGATATGAAAACGCAAGTTTCAACCGCAGCGCACTGATTTACGCAAAAGAGAAACTGCTCGAAAATTCCGCTCCCGGATCGAGCCCGCTTTCGGTGTCATTATGATGAAAGATTATTATCAGGTTTTAGGCGTCGCCAAGAACGCCACTGAAGACGAGATAAAGAAGGCCTACAGGCGCCTTGCCAAGAAGTATCATCCGGACGTGACGAAAGGTGGCAAGGAATCCGAAGAAAAGTTCAAGGAAATTTCCGAAGCGTACAATGTGCTGTCCGATCCGGATCAGAGAAAAAAATACGATCTCTTCGGACAATACGGTGCTGAGGCCGGCGCCGGCGGAGGCGGATACGGATGGCAGCCGCCGCCCGGTTTCGATTTCAGACAGTACTCGGGCCGCGACTTTTCCAGCATGGGCGATCTGGGCGATCTGTTCAGCGAACTCTTCCAGATGGGCGGGATCAAAAGGGGCCAGAAGGGGAGAGGTTACGAGCAGGCCGCCGGCGGCGAGGTTCCGGTCAACGGGCGTGACACTTTCACCGATATTGAAATTTCGTTCAACGAAGCCGTTGACGGAACTGAGCGCAAGATATCGATCAAGCGCGGCGACAAAGTGGAACACCTCACGGTGAAAATTCCGGCCGGCGTGGATAACGGCTCCAAGGTTCGCATAGCGGAGAAGGGTCAGCCGGGTTTCGGAGGCGGGAGGTCGGGTGATCTTTATTTGCATATCCGCGTAACGCCTCATCCCGATTTCTGGCGCGAAGATGCAGATATCTACACAGAAGTGCCCATCACAATTTACGAGACTGTCCTTGGCGGTTCGGTCGAGGTCCCGACTATGGAAGGCCACGCAAAGATGAAGATCCCCGCCGGCACCGAAAGCGGCCAGAAGTTCAGGCTCGGCGGTAAAGGCGCGCAGGTTCTGGGTAAAAAAGGCAAACGCGGCGATCAATATGTCATAGTGAAGGTTGTGCCTCCCAAGGATCCGTCAAGCGAAGTAAAAAAGACGCTCTCCGATCTTGCAGAGAAGTATCCCTACGATCCGAAGAAATACTCTTAATTTCCGCAGTAATTTTTTTTGAGCAACTTTTTTGACTCCGTACCGATAACGGTGTGGGGGGTGGACCAACCTATGAGCACTGAATATTGCGGATTCGTGTCGACCAACGAGGACAGGCAGGAGTGCTTGGCCGCAGTGGAGTACATAGAAGCCGTCATCGAGCACGATTGTGCGGCCGGTGAATCCGAATTCTGCGAGAGCTATAACGAGATGGGCGATTTCACCTATTTCTTCGAAAGTCTTCCGCCTGATATTCAAAACGATGTCTCCGAAACGTTCGTGAACGCGTTCGGCTTTGTGAGAGATGATGTTCCCGGCGCGTTCAATTCCGTCGCATTGGGAAACGGGTTGCCACCTCATCAGATTTTTTGCGGAGAGTTCAGCGAAACCAGGCTGCCCGCGACATGGGGCCTTGAGGGGGCGCCGTTTGAGTTGGGTGGTTCCGAAGCCGATGCCACCTACAGACCCACAGGTTGGGCCACTCTCGTGGACGTTTCTCTTGACGGGCTCGCATTCCGCGAATCGGACGGCATCGATGCGCGCGTCGGTACGCGATTTTCCGCAGCTTACTATTTTGATCTTGGGTTTTTCGTTTCCGGCGGTTTTGAATTCACCACGACATTTGCGGAAGACGGTGGAGTCTTCAACTTCGATCTGGCAATAGAAGGCGGATATTATCTCTCTGTCTTGGATCATTTAGGTTTTGAATTTTTCGCGAGCCTTAACTTGGGCTACCTAATGTCGGACGGATCCGGCCTTTCATCTTTCGATGCGGGCATCGGAGGCGGCCTCAGAATCATGATTCCGCTTCTTGACGATCCGGTCAAATCCAACCTGCCGTCTCTCTTCATAGGAGCCGACTATTCCCGACGTTTAAATTCTCCCCTCCCGCCCGACCAGTTCTTTTTATCCCTCGGAACCCTGTTCAATTTCATCTAGGGCAACGGATTTCAGCCCTGCTGCACCGCGATCACCGGCCCATCCTATCCGGCTGAAATTGCTTTACATTTCGCGCGCCTGAAACTATGAAATTGGTCCCGCATCAATTCAAAAAAACAGGAGGTTTCCATGACCAAATCCGTGATAGTTTCAGTTGCAAGGACACCTGTGGGGAGTTTTCAGGGATCTCTCTCAACATTCAGATCGCCGGATCTGGGGGCGATAGCTATCAGGGAAGCCGTAGCGCGCGCAAAAATAAAGCCGTCAGACGTGAACGAAGTGATCATGGGCTGCGTGCTTCCGGCTGGTCTCGGACAATCCCCTGCGCGACAGGCTTCACTGGGCGCGGGCATTCCAAAGGACGTCAGCGTTCTCACGATAAATAAAGTTTGTTCGTCGGGCCTCCGTTCCGTTTCGCTTGCCGATCAGCTCATCCGTTCCGGGGATTGCGAAGTAGTCGTCGCCGGTGGAATGGAGTCGATGACAAACGCGCCGTTCACGCTTCCGAAGGCGCGCGGAGGATACCGGCTTGGCAACGGCGAAATCATCGATGCGATGGTTTTTGACGGTCTGTGGGATTTCTACACAAATCAACATATGGGAAGCTGTGCGGATATGTGCGCTAAGAAATACGGTTTCACGCGCGAGATGCAGGACGAGTTTGCGGCGAACAGCTATCGCAAAGCTTTGGCTGCGATAGAGAGTGGGGGTTTCAAGGCGGAGATCGTTCCCGTTCAGATAAAGCAGAAGAAGGGTGAACCGTTGATATTCGATACCGACGAAGATCCGGGCAAGGTGAAGTTCGACAAGATCGCTCTGCTTCCTCCCGCATTCAACAAGGACGGGACGGTCACTGCGGCGAACGCGTCGTCTATCTCCGACGGTGCCGGGGCCTTTGTCGTGATGAGCGAGGCTAGGGCCGTCAAAGAGGGATTGAAGCCGCTTGCGAGAATTGTAGCCTATGCGTGCCAGTCTCAGGAGCCCGAGTGGTTCACGACGGCGCCGATCGAGGCATCGAGAAAATGTCTGGCGAAAGCGGGATGGAAAACCACAGACGTCGATCTTTTTGAACTGAATGAAGCATTCTCGGTTGTGACGATGGCCGCCATCAAGGATCTGAACCTCGATCCGAAAAAAGTGAACGTGAAGGGCGGCGCGGTTGCAATAGGCCATCCCATCGGTGCATCCGGAGCACGAATCTTGGCGACGCTTTTATATGCCATGAAAGATCACGGTGCGAAACGCGGCCTTGCCGCACTTTGTAACGGTGGCGGAGAGGCGACAGCGATGGCGGTGGAGGCCATATGACGATAAAAACCGTTGGCGTTGTCGGCGCGGGGCAGATGGGCGCAGGTATTGCGCAGGTCTTTGCGGCAGCTGGTTTCAACGTGGTGATGCAGGATATTAAGCAGGAGTTCTGCGAACGCGGGCTCAAGGGCATCACATCTTCATTGGAGAAGGCGGTTGCAAAAGGGAAGCTCACCGAAGATGAAAAGAAAAACACGATCGGAAAAATTAAGATTACGACTAAGATTGAGGATTTGAAGATAGCAGATTTTGTCGTCGAGGCTGCGACTGAAAATGTTGGATTAAAGCTTGAGATATTCAAGAAACTAGACGAGTTGACTCCAGCAACAACAATTCTCGCGTCGAACACATCTTCAATATCGATCACAAAAATTGCAGCGGCAACGAAGCGGCCGACAAAAGTGATCGGTATGCACTTCATGAATCCTGTGCCTATCATGAAGGGTGTCGAGGTGATCAAGGGTCTGTCAACGGAGGCAGAATCCGAAAACGTCGTCGCAGAACTGATACAGAAGCTCGGTAAGACGATGGTGCGCTCCAGCGATTCTGCCGGATTTGTCGCCAACCGCATCCTGATGCCTATGATCAACGAGGCGGTCTATGCGCTCAGTGAAGGCGTGGCTTCGCGTGAAGACATCGACAACTGCATGACGGCATGCTGCAACTTCCCGATGGGGCCTCTGGCTCTTGCCGATCTCATCGGCCTCGACACGGTTCTTGCCATACTCAATGTTCTTCACACCGAGCTCGGCGATCCGAAATACCGTCCGTGCTCGGTAATCAAAAGATATGTGGACGCGGGCTGGCTCGGAAGAAAAAGCGGCAGGGGGTTCTATCAATATTAAAAGGGGGTAGTATGGAATTCAAAAACGTGGCTCTGGAATACTCGGAAGGAATAGGAATCCTCAAGATCAACCGTCCCGCCGTGATGAACGCCCTGAATCTTGAAACGTTGGACGAGATAGCAATCGGAATCAAAAAACTCGAAGACAATAAAGAGGTGAAGGTCATTGTCGTCACGGGCGCGGGCGACAAGGCTTTTGTCGCGGGCGCCGACATCGCCGCGATGAAGACAATGTCCGCCGAAGATTCCGAAGAGTTTGCAAGCCAGGGCCATCGCTGCATGGCCGAGATAGAAAACTGCACAAAACCTGTAATTGCGGCGGTAAACGGTTTCGCGCTGGGCGGCGGGACGGAGCTCGCTCTGGCCTGCGATTTTGTTTATGCGTCAGAGAACTCGAAGTTCGGCCTGCCTGAAGTTAAGCTGGGAATTTTTCCTGGGTTCGGCGGAACCCAGCGTCTCCCCCGCGTGATCGGGGCCGCGCGAGCGCGCGAGCTCATCTTCAGCGGCAGAATGATCTCTGCAAAAGATGCGTACGATTACGGATTCGTGAACAAGGTCGTTGCAGCCGATCAGCTGATGACCGAGGTGATGAAGGTAGCGAAAGAGATCGCGGCAAATGGCCCGGTTGCGGTGGGCTATGCCAAACACGCGATCAACGTCGGCGGCGGACGGGAATTCGACACGGGGCTGGAAATCGAGCGCGAAAACTTTTTCAAGTGCTTCAAGTCTGACGACCGGCTGGAGGGAATGACGGCATTTCTGGAAAAGAGGAAACCGAATTTCAAGGGTAAATAAGGAGCGAGCTATGGATCTCACACTCACAGATGAACAACGCATGCTTCAGGAGATGGTGCGGAATTTTGCGCAAAAGGAGCTGGCTCCCAATGCGGCGCGTCTCGATGAAGAGTCGCTATTTCCCGCCGAGGCCGTCAAAAAACTTTCGGAGCTTGGCCTCATGGGAATCATGGTTCCGCCGGAGTTGGGCGGCGCCGGAATGGATCCTCTCTCATATGTGATAGTGCTTGAAGAGATCGCGGCTGCCTGCGCATCCACTGCTGTTACGCTCTCGGTCAATAATTCGCTCTATCTCGATTGCCTCTTGAAGCAGGCAAACGACGCGCAGAAGAAAAAATATATCCCCGATTTTGCGCAGGGCAAAAAGCTTGGAGCCTATGCTCTCTCCGAACCCGGCACGGGATCGGATGCCGCTAATCAAAAGACGACGGCGGTTCTCAAAGGGAACAACTACATTCTCAACGGGACTAAGAATTTCATAACGAACGGTCCGAATGCGGATGCGATGATTATTTTCGCGATGAACGATAAGGAAAAACGGCA
>JBGSNL010000019.1:0-9482 GCA_041739675.1 bacterium | reverse complement strand
GAATATCTCCAGCACAAATCCGACAGCGCGGTCAAACCGGTCGATTTCAATGCCGAGGATGAAGCCGCCGAAACGGTCAACAGCCTCGCATCAATTTATATCATCTCGCTCGATGCCCAGGAGGATCTGGACATCGCCGACGAACACGCAGTGGATATGGAGCAGAAAAGCGAGTTCGCTGAGGTCAGACATTACATGCGGGATGCGATCGGGACACTGCCAGAGAAGGAAAAGCAATTGGTGAAGATGTATTATTTTCAGAACAAGACTTTGGAAGAGATCGGCGAGAAGCTCAATCTCTCGAAATCGTGGACATCACGTTTGCATGCGCGCGCTTTGAGCCTCCTCTTCAAGAGGATCAAGCACGCGGCGAGCGGAACCAAAAACGGCAACGGCGGGGGAAGTAAGGACGAGGAATAAGAGGTAAATTATGGCAGCAGAAATGGTTATATCAAAACTTTCAAGCGAGGCCCTGGGCAAGGCGATGGTGAAGTCCGAGGGTTCCATTCAGCCGCTTTCGCAAACGACGGAAGGCTCGTCGTTCAAGCAAATTCTGGCGCAGATGGATTCGGGAAATGATTTTTCCAATATGCTTGGAATCAACGGCAATCAGGCAATCGATCCAACGGGCAACATGCAGTCGGTCGCCGGCAACGGTTTTGAGTTCAAGCCGGGCGAGGAAGCTATAGGCGTCGGCAAGATGGATTCTTCGCAGAAGGTCGTCGACATGTTGAGCGAAGTGAACAAGGGCCAGATGCAGATGGACAGTATGGTCAATCAGATACTCTACAGCGGCAAGAAATTTTCAAATCAGGAACTTCTGTGTATCCAGGCGCACGTGTTTCAGTTCGCGCAGATGACGGAGCTCACGGTCAAGGTCGCAGAACAGGGTGTTTCATCGGTTAAATCGGTACTCAATACACAGGTGCAATAATGGATCAGAGGTCCGTAAATAACAGGCAGCGCATTGTGGCCACGATGGCGGTCATCGAAGAGGGCGAGAGAGCGGCGGAGCTTCTGGCTTTCGTGGCGGAAGACGACGACAAACGCGCGCTGAAAACTGTTATTGAAGCCTGTCTCAAAATAAACCCCGAAGAGCGGGAATTCAAACTGAGACAGCAGGCCTCCTCACAACTCTCATCCGAGCAGTGGAGCGGGTTGGCCGAGATCCATCCGGCATGGATATTGGAAGAGCTCAAGACCGAATCTCCGCGTATCATCGGCATCATCCTCCGCTACCTTCCCTCGAAACATGTGAGATATCTCCTGGAACACCTGCCTCCGACGATCAGGTTCGCGATGCCGAACATCGTCGAGGCGTTTGCGGTTCCGCAGCAGGTTTTAGACGTTATCAGGCGCCGGTTTGAGAGCCGCTTCCAAAGGCTTCATCTATCGCGTTCCATCGAGCAGTTCGGTTTCGATCATCTGTATTACCTGAAGGGGGATGAACTTGAGGTCTTCTTCCGTGATCTGGGTCTTCAGGAGCTGGCAATGGCGCTCTCCGGCATATCCGGAAAATCGCTCGGCGTGCTTTTGAACCGTCTTTCGCTTCGCGATGCAAAGCGTTTAAAGAGCCGCATGCATTCCCTTGAAGGAGTATCCGATGTCCTAAAAAGACAGGCGAGATACACCGTTTTGGAGGTCGAGGGAGAGCATCTGGGACCGGAACACCTCCTCATGGAGATCGGTCTCGCGGCATTTGCACGCGCCCTCGCCCCCATGCATCATGACCTTTTCCGCCGTCTGGAAGTGAAACTCGATCCGCGCATCAGCTACGTGCTCAAACGCTACATTGATGAGCGGCTCGAGAAGAATACCAGCACAGTGGCGGAGGAAAGGCAAAATCTCATCCTCTCCCGCGTCGCAGCCCTCGCCAGTGAGAACCTCATCGATTCATCCTGGACCAAGTTCTTCCCCGTAGAAGCTTGAGTTGGCATAAGGGCCAATGTATGATAATAAGATCGCGTATAGCTGACGGCCCGCAGCTCGTGGCGGGAAATTAGCTGTTTCTGTTTGGGGCTGGCGGATCAATGAAAGGGTGCCAAAGATGACTGCAAAAATCGTAAAGAGTTCCGAGTTGGATAAAAAACGCAGCCTCGAAGAGGAAGTGAAAACGGCTGAAGCGCACCGGCCCGTCGATTTTGGCGGTGAGGGCGGCGTTATCGACCGCAAATCCCTGGAGGCAAGAACGAAGGCCGAGATTATAATTGCCGATGCCCAGGCGGAGGCTCAAAAAATTCGCGAGCATGCGCAAAAAGTTCTTTCCGAGGTTGAAGCGGTTCGCGAGAAGGCAAAAAAAGAAGGCCTGGTGGCGGGCGAGACCAAGGGGCTCTCCCAGGTGACCGAAAAACTCGTGCGTCTGGAAGCCATGCGCGAAAAATTTTACAAAGAGGCCGAAGGCGAGATCATAAAGCTCGTCATGGCGATGGCTGAAAAGGTGATCGGCAAAATCGTCGAGGAGAGGCC
Organism: bacterium; assembly: GCA_041739675.1. Taxonomy (GTDB): domain Bacteria; phylum UBA10199; class UBA10199; order 2-02-FULL-44-16; family DYJF01; genus DYJF01. The sequence continues at coordinate 7,016 of JBGSNL010000019.1, read as the reverse complement.
GGACGTGATAAAAGACGTTGTGAGGCAGGCGCTCGAGCGCTCTTTGGGCGACAGAATCACGGTGCGCTTGAATCCGGAGGATCATAAGACGATTGTCTCTCAGAATATCGAATTCAAAGATGTGCTCGACCGCACGAAGCGTCTCATTTTCAGGGAGGACGAGACGATCGCCAAGGGCGGCTGCATCGTTGAGACGGAAGTCGGAACCATCGATGCGCAAATAGAGACGCAGATGGAGGCGATAAAAAAGGCGCTTGAGGTTGTGTGAAGGTCAAAGGTGAAAGGTGAAAGGTAAATGAAAGACGAACTGCCCGTAATTGATTTCCACAAATATCATCACTTATTGTCCTCAGTCTCCACCTATAGCATTAAGGGAAAGGTGACGGAGCTGACGGGCATTGTTGTCCGAGCAGTGGTTCCCGGTGTGCGCATCGGCGAGCTGTGCTTCATAGTTCCATATCACAGCAAGACGCCTATCAAAGCAGAGGTGGTGGGATTCAGGGATCAGGAAGCACTTTTGATGCCGCTTGGAAATCTCGAGGGAATAGGGCTTGGGAACGACGTCATCCCCACGGGCCATACGCTTTCTGTCCGCGTGGGAGACCAGCTCTTGGGCCGCGTCCTTGACGGTATGGGTGACCCGCTAGATGAAGATAAAAAGGGTCCGCTCCAGTACTCTGCGGAATATCCCGTGAGCGCCGAGCCGCCGGCGGCGCTGCGCCGCGAACGCGTCACAAAACCCATTTCAGTGGGGATCAAGGCGATAGATGCGATGCTCACGGTGGGCGAGGGCCAGCGCGTCGGATTCTTCGCCGCAGCAGGCGTGGGAAAATCGACTCTCATAGGCATGATCGCTAGGAACACGGAGGCGGAGGTCAACGTAATCTGCCTCGTTGGCGAGCGCGGACGCGAAGTCAGGGATTTTCTGGAGCAGGATCTGGGCGAGGAAGGTTTGAAGCGTTCCGTCGTCATAGTTTCCACATCCGATCAGCCCTCACTTGTCCGTCTCAAAGCCGCGTACGTCGCGACGGCGATTGCGGAATACTTTCGCGATCAGGGCAAGAGAGTCATGCTCATGATGGATTCGATCACGCGTTTTGCGCGGGCACTTCGCGAAGTGGGTCTGGCCGTGGGCGAGCCGCCGGCAAGACAGGGCTACACCCCCTCCGTCTTCTCGACACTGCCGCGCCTTCTTGAGCGCTCGGGCAATTCGGACAAGGGTTCGATCACGGCATTCTATACGATACTCGTCGCCGGCGACGACATGAACGAACCGATCGCCGACGAATCGCGATCGATCCTCGACGGCCACATCATCTTGTCTCGCGCGCTTGCGGCGAGGGGCCACTATCCTGCGATAGACGTTTCAGAGTCGATAAGCCGTGTGATGGATTCCATAATCGACGACGATCACCGCGATGCGGCGCAGAAGCTCCGCGAGGTCGTGGCCAACTACGAAAAGGAGCGCGATCTTATCCTCATCGGCGCATACGAAGAGGGGAGCGATCCGAAGGTCGATTACGCAATCGAGAAGATCGACGAGGTGAACAATTTTTTAAAACAGTCGGTAAGTGAAAATATTTCGCTGAACGATGCGGTGGAGATGCTCAAGGGCATATTTGAATAATCATGGCAAAGTACAGGCTTCAGGCCCTTCTGACAATAAAGCAGCGGATGAAGACCAAGGCCGAGACGGCCCTGGCCATTGCGATAAAAGCCCTCATGGAGGCGCGCGAAAAACTCAAGAAACTCGAAAAGGAAAAAGAGGAGATCATCGAGGCGTGGAAACTGGCGCGCAAGGAGATGAAATCGAAGGTCGCGACGGGCGTTATGATAGGCGAGGGCAATGTCTATGTGAACTATCTCAGAAAACTCAAAGAGGATGAAGAGAAAAAAGGACAGGAGATCGAGGATCAAAAAGGCGTTGTGGAGGAGAAAGAGTTGGGCGTGAAAACGGCTCGGAGGGAATACATCGATGCGTGCAAGGAACTTCGCGTCATGGAAAAACACAAGGAGCTCTGGGCGAAAAAATTGAAGGCCGAAATCTCCCGCAAGGAAGAGCGCGAAATGGACGAATTGGGCAACGTTATCCATCAACTCAGGCGTATGCATGGCGAAAAGGCGCTGGGTGAGGTATAATGTCACTGGCAGGTGAAACTTATGACAGATGAAGTCTCAAGGGCTGACCAAAAAAGGCAAGACAGGGTTACTGAAAAACCCAAGGAAACGGAAAAACCGAAAGAGGGCCCGTCCCAGTTCGACCGCGTCCTTGAGGAGAGCAAAGCCCTGGGCAGCCGTACGCCGCCGCCCACGCAGTCCGGGCAGAAGGCACTGACGGAGCAGGCCGCTCGGGAAGCGGACCGCCGCGAGGACCGCCAGCGGGAAGAGGAAAAGCGCGACGACAAGGATAAGGGCAAGGGTAAAGACCAGGGACGCGGGGAGAAAAAAGGTGCAACCGATGTTCAGGGCCGGGTCACCGCAAAAGGCTCCATGAAAGACGGCCGCGGCGGCGGAGGGGGCGAAGGACGCGGCGGTTTCGCCGGCGGCGGTAAGAGATCTGTCGCGACAACCCAGCTCAAAAGTGCGGCAAAGATATTGACTCCGGGGCTTCACGGAAAATTCGCCGACAAACTCCAGGCGTCGATTGCAAAGAGTGTCGCCGAACCGGGCCTGCCTCAGGCGGTTTTGAGCCAGATCGTCCAGTATGTGCGCGTGGGGATAAACCGCATGGGCGACAAGGAGATGCAGATCGATCTCAATGAGAGGGTATTCAAGGGATTAAAACTCAGGGTCACCTCCCACAAAGGCAAGGTGGATGTGCATTTCATCGCCGCAAACGAAGATACGCGCTCCGTTTTCGAGAAGAACAAAGATGCGATCCGCCAAGCGCTTGAAAAGAAGGGTATTCTGGTTGAAGATATCCGCGTAACCTGATATATTCCCCCTTCGTGAACATCCAACAGTTCAGATTTAAACTGAAGAAAGTATCGGCGAAGGACGAGCGCCTTCTTGCCGCCCTCTTTGATTTCCTGCCCAAGACCGGCATGCGCGAGAAATTTCACGAGGCGATCCATGAAGCGATAGGGAAACACTTGGGGCTGGAAACCCGCTACTCGCTTGAAGGTGTCTCTCAGGGCACGTTTGATTCGCTGCTTGAGCGTATGCCCGATCCTGCGGTTTTGATCATCCTCGGTATGGCGCCTCGCGAGGGGAAAATAGTGGTGGAAGTCGACTCTCAACTAGCTGTTTTGTTCATCGAAAAGCTTTTGGGCGGGACGGGCGAGACGCTTCCCACGCCGAGACAGCTTTCCGACACTGAGCAGGGAGTCCTCCAGTATCTAATTTTACAGATTTTATCGCATCTCTACCGTATCTGCGGGAACGACGCTCGTCTCCACTTCAGATTTGAAAAATTTCTTTTCACTCCCAGATTGCTCAAAGGGCTCGCAGCCTCCGAAGAGACCGTGTCGACTCTTACGTTGAAGGTGGCGGTCGGCCGGCACGATGGTTATGTGAAGATGTTCTTTCCGTCTCCTGTCATCGAGCAGCAGTATCTGAATCTTGCTGCGAAGGGGGAGGCGCGCGAGGCCGAACGCGCATATATGAAAGAGCGCCTGACCGAACTGGATTATATCTCTGTTCCACTTTGGGCGGAGGCGGGTTTTGTGACGGTCACGGCGGCCGACATGAAAAATCTGGAGGAGGGCGACGTAATACTTTTCGATTCCACGCAGATGATGCTGACCGACAGCGGTCCTGCGGGCCGGGCAATCTTAAGGACAGGTGATGGAAGGCACGGCGGCTTCATTGCTGAAGCGGCTTTTTCCCCCAAAAAAATTGCATGTAAAATCGTCGACGTCCAAAAAGGCGAAGAAATTATTAAATAAGGAGCTGTTATGAAAAAGGAAGCCAAAGCGCCGCCACCCGAAAGCGATGATATTGATGTTTTCGAAGAGTGGGAGGAGGCTTCAGATCCCGTTAAAGATCCCGTAGCTGAAAAGCCGCCCGAGGCGCCGAAACCAAAGTCGCAGCCGCAGCCGCAGCCCAAACCGCAGCCGCAGCCCAAGCCCGCCAAGACTCAAGCGGCGCCGATTACCGAAGAGGTCCTCCATATGTCGGCGGACGTCCCGGTTCATCTCGTTGCGGTCATCGGAAGGACGACCGTGTCGGTCAAGGATATGATGGGCTACCAGATGGGGCAGGTGATAGATCTGGGAAGGCCTCCGGGAGAGACTGTCGATCTGGTCGCCAGCGGTAAACTTTTCGCCAGGGGCGAGTTGGTAGATATCGACGGCAAACTCGGTGTTCGCATCGTGAAACTTGTGCGGTGACCTTATGACACTACTCACAATATTAGCTGCAGTACCCACGGAACCAGCCACAGCGGCCACGGCTGTCGATTTCACATGGCTCTTTATCAAGATGCTTCTGGTTTTGGCGATCGTCTCCATTTTCGCCGTGCTCATACTGAAGTATGCGGTTCCGCACTTCGGTTTGCTCAAGCCCTTTCAGAAGGGGCAATATTTCAAAGTGATGGGGCGCTATGTCCTTGAACCGAGAAAATCGCTTTACCTTGTGAATATCGGCAAAAGATATTTAGTGATCGGGACCGCTGACCATGGTATAAATCTGATTACCGAAATTTCAAAAGAGGAAGCGATGGTCGGTGATCAGTAGGTGGGGGATTAGATGACAAGGAAAACAAAGCGGATTGTCGGCGGTGCGGTCTTATCCGCCGCGTGTCTGTTGGCCAGTGGAGCGGCATACGCGCAGGCGGGGCGTGTCGGCGTTTCCAAGCCTCTCGTTCTGCTTGTCGTTCTGGCCGGCCTTTCGCTTGTCCCGTTCCTTGTGATGATGATCACCTCTTTCGTGAAGATCGCAGTCGTGCTGGCCCTCATTAGAAACGCGCTGGGCACGCAGCAGGTCCCGCCCAATATCGTTATCACCGGCATTGCGATGATACTTACGATCTACATCATGGTGCCGGTGGGATATGACGTCTATCGAGCCGCAGGAAACGTGATCAACCAGGGAACGAATCAGCCGCTTTTGTCGCAGGCGTCCGTCGAGATCCTTTTGGAGGGCGTGAAGACAGGCAAGGAGCCGGTCCGCGCGTTCCTTCTGAAGCACGTGCATCCCCAGGAGCGGAGTTTGTTTTATAACCTGGCGCTGAAACTGAGAACGAATGAGGAGGACCGCAAAGAAATAACCGACCAGGACTTCATCAACCTTGTGCCCGGCTTTGTCGTGAGCGAGCTGACCGAGGCGTTTCAAATAGGGTTCATCATATTTTTACCTTTTTTGGTGATCGATCTTGTGATCGCAAACATTCTGCTTTCGTTGGGTATGTTCCAGATCTCGCCCATCACGATTTCGCTGCCGTTTAAACTCTTGCTGTTTGTTCTTGTGGACGGTTGGCACGTGATAGCGAAGGGTCTGATCCTGGGATACGTATAATATGGAATATTTTGTGGCGGTCGCAAAACAGACGTTGTTTCTGGCGCTGATCCTGACGGGTCCGCCGGTTTTGACCGCCATGCTTGTGGGTCTTGTCATTTCGATTTTGCAGGCGACCACACAGATCCAGGAGCAGACGCTGACTTTCGTGCCGAAGCTCGTGGCCGTGGTTGCAACGCTCGCGGTGGCCGGTCCATGGATGCTGGCCCAGCTGATTGCATTTGCACAGGCACTCTACGAATCGTTCGCTACATACGTACATTGAGAGCTCGTCACATTTATGCAGGAAATCCTTTCCCGTATCGGCGTCAATATCGACGTAGCATTCAGCCTCATCTTTCTGTCGCTTATCTGGGTGCGCGTCTTGGGGATGGCCTCCGTCATCCCGTTCCTCACGGGTAAACCCGTCCCGCGTTATGTCGTCGTGGGGTTTTCGATGGTTCTTGCCATATTTGTTTATCCCAACATAGCGCCGGCTCAGCACGTGCCTCTGACCGATGATTTCCTGCAGCTTTTCATGCTCTATATAAAGGAAGTCTTCTTCGGCATAGCCATAGGTTTTGCCGTCGCAATCCTCTTCTACGGTCTGGAATCGGCCGGCCAGATGATAGATAACCAGCGTGGTATGTCGATCGCCCGTGTTTTGATCCCGCAGCTGGGCGAACAGGGATCGCTCACGGGCACGTATCTATTCCAGCTGGCGATCGTTCTCTACCTTGCGATGGGCGGGCACAGGCTGTTTTTATCGTCATTTTTCCAGAGCTTTGCGACGTTGCCCGTCCTGGAGTTCCCAAGGGCCGGGCCCGGTCTTTTTCCGATGATGGATCTTTTCATAAAGATATCGGGGGAGGTGCTACTTATTGCCCTTCAGCTCGCGGCCCCTATCATCATATCGATTTTCGTGGCCGACATCATTCTGGGCGTTGCCAACCGGGTTGCCCCGCAGATCAACGTCTGGGAATTGGGGTTCAATGTTAAGGGCTATGTCGGAATTTTGATGCTTTTCGTATCGATCACGCTCATTGCCGACCAGATCAAATACTATTCCATGAAATCCAATCAGTACGCGGACCGCGTGATAGGCCATCTTCAGGGAAAGACCGAGGTTGAAGAGGAGGAGGTCGTCAAACCCCCCGAAGAGGGCCTCCAAAAGCCCGAAAAGGGTCCACTGCCTGTCATATCACCGTAGAGTTGTGCAAGTTTCCTTTCGGGGGAGAGGGGTGCAAAGCTGCGCCACTCCCTCCGGCTACTCGTCGCGAAAATATCGCTGGTTTCAAACGCGAGTTAGGTGTCTTGCCGCTGTCAGCCCCTAACTCGCGAAACCAAGCGACATTTTCGCTTCTCATACGCCTGCGGTCGTAACCGGCGCTTTATGCTTTGCACCCCTCATCCCCCTTCGAAAACTTGCACATTTGGAATGACCTGTAGCATGGGGTTTTCAGACCCCGTTTCGGTAGTTTTAGGCCCTCGTTTGGGGGGCTGACTCCAATGATAGGTAATCTAACACCGATTCAACTAGTTGTTATTATTGTGTATTTTACTGATCACCGATCACTGAT
>JBGSNL010000011.1:0-36687 GCA_041739675.1 bacterium | reverse complement strand
CTCTTTCTTTACGGCTACAAGAACCTGACGGGCATCAATCTGATTTTCAATAAACCCTTGAAGCGCGGCCCCATATCTTACGAACGGCGTGACATCACCGGAACGCTGTTCGGCAGCGACAGCTTCGATGCAATCACATGTCTTAGCGTCATCGAGCACGGAGTGAATGCGCGCGCATACTTCAAGGAGATGGCTCGCATCTTGAAAACGGGGGCAATACTCATAACGTCGGTCGATTACTATACTTATCCGATTGATTCGAAGGGCCGCATGGCATATGGAGTCCCCGTTCACATATTCTCCAAGAGCGAAGTGGAAGAGATGTTGAACATTGCGAAAGAATTTGGCCTGGAGCCGACCGGCGCAATCGATCTTGAATGCCAGGACAGAGTCGTCAGATGGAAGGAATTTGATTTGGAGTACACGTTTTTGATCTTCACCCTGAGGAAAAAAGGGCCATGAAAGTGCTCATAGTCACAAGCGGGTGCAATCCTTCAGGCGGCGGTTTTTCGCTCCGGGTGCACAGTCTTGCGCAGATGGCGTCAAAAATTGCCGCAGTGTCCGTCCTTTCGACATATGACGCCCATGGCCCGAACATCCCCGATGTGAGATTTTATCATCAGCCGTTTCCCGAAGGAGTAGGCTCGAAACTTTCGCGCCTTCTGAGTTATTATCGCACCGATTTCGAAAAAATTGTAATCGAAGAAAAACCCGACATCGTTCAGATCGAATCCCCGGCGCTTTACGGTCTTGCACGGCAATTTTCTGACACGCCGATCATTCTGGACGAGCACAATGTGTGGTGGAAGCTTGAAGAATACAATATGCAGCAGGGGCCGACAATTTCGCGCCTTCCTGTCAAGAAGCCGCTCATAAAATGGCTCGTCTCCCGCGCCAAAAAATATGAGCTCGAAGCCCTGAGAAAATCGTCTCACGTTATTGTCTGCTCGGAAAACGACGGCGAGGAAATTCTGAAGGAGCTTCCCGATCTCAAAAAGAGGATGAGCTACATACCCAACTGTCTCGACACCCAAAGATACGAGGTGCGGGAAAGCGCAAATGATATTGTCCTTTTCATGGGTTCGCTGGTCTATTTTCCAAATATAGATGCGGTCAAATTGATCTGCGAAAAAATCGCTCCTAGGGTGAAAGCGGAATTTCATATTCTCGGCGAAGGTCTGACAAATATAGGGGTTCCGCCTAACGTGAAGTTTCTGGGGAGGGTTGATGATGTGAGGCCGCACGTAGGTTCTGCAAAGGTCTGCATTGCACCCCTGCGCTACGGCTCCGGCAGCCGTTTGAAGATCCTCGAATACATGGCAACAGGAAAGCCCGTCGTGTCGACGACAAAAGGCGCGGAGGGATTGGATGTGGAAAACGGTAAAAACATTTTACTGGAAGACGAGATTGAAAAATTTGCGGATTTGATCAACGGCCTGCTCGAAAATATTTCCCTTCGGCGCAAAATGGGATTGGAGGCACGCGCACTGATCGAGCAAAAATACGATTATAGAATCTACTGCGACAGGCTTAGCGCAATTTACTCCGCACTTCTTTGAGCAGCTCAAGATCCCGGAAAACACCCCTGACCCTGAGAAGCAGAACATAAACCGCACAGGTGGACACAAATAAAATCGTCCTGTATCCCAAATCGAGGCGGCCGATGCCGATGATATTTATCAGGAGCGGACTTCCGAGGATCAATATCTCGAGCAGCGGTTTGAACTTGATATCCATTCCGTTGCGGCTCACATCGCGGCACATCAACACGGCAAGCGTATAATGCAAAATAATCGTTGCTATGACCGCGCCTGTCAAACCAACGAACTTTGTGAACACTATCAACAGGGCGGCATTAAATAGGGCCATCAGCGCCCATATTTTCGACAGCGACTTGAATCTTTCCAGATAGGTCATCGTATTAAGTACGATGCTCTCCACAAACTGCCCGAGAAGGAGGAAAGAAAAGAGCGACAACAGGACATAGGCATCGATGTATTTTTTTCCGAAAAGGACGATTATGATCTCCTTTGAAAAAGCGGCAATAAGCAGCATCGCGGGAAGCGCCAATATGAAAGTGAGTTTCAATATATCGCCCAGCAAAACCTTTGCCTCGTCACGTCCCATTTGGTGGAAGGTGGGCATGATGAAGGCGCCGATCGGAAAGAGTCCCACCGCTATTTGCACCGCCGCAAGGCAAACCCTGTACGATGCCAAAAGACTTGTCCCCAAAATCGCGCCTATAATTATTATGTCCATGTAAACCGTGGTCGCATATGCAAGATTTGCGGGCGCCACCTCAAGCGCGCCGTGAACAATCCATTTTTTGTCGATTTCCGCGTTCCCCTTGAGTCTCGAGCGGACAACGAGAACCGCCAATATCACGGCCGCAACGGCCCCCAATATCTGAGCAAATATCACACCGGGGATGCCCACGCCCAAATAGAGAAAAACAACTATGAGGATCAGCGTGAGAACTTCCTTGGGAATGCACACCTTGAGAAAAAAAGTTTTTATCTGATTCAAACCGATGAACGTCCAATTATAAAATGAAAACATCGACAAAAGCAGAAAAAGAGCGGCCGACAGTTTAATAAAATTCGCCGCATAATAAATGCCGTATGCCTTAGAGATAACAGGGGCCAGAAGGTAAAGCGATGCTGCAAAAAGCAGCGTGATCGCCCCATAAACCTTTAGCGTGAAACGATAGTACGAAGCGGCCTTGGCCTGATCGGCCGCGTAATGTTGGGATATGCTCTTCACGATCATTGTGGGGTAGCCAAGGTTTGACAGCAAATTAGCCATACCCACGATTGCCATGATCAACGCCAACAGGCCGTATTCATCCTTAGGCAGGAACCGGATGATTACGATTCCCGTTACGGCCGCAATTATCCTCAGGAAAAAATCGTTGAACGATTGATATGCCGTATTTCTTATGAACTGTGTGATCACGCTCATTTTATCGCTTCCTGTTTTTTGCCCGCCAACTGCAAAACCAGCTGACGCCATCTTCTTTCGAACTGCTCAAGTGAAAAATATTGCCGGACCGTTTCTTTTGAATTGACGGCGAACGGCGCGCCCGTAAATTTTCTGATCGCTTTCGTGTACGCGCTTGCATCGCCGCCGTCCACAATGACGCCGATATCTGCGCCCTTGGGCATACCGCCGAGGATCTTTCCGTTGACGACCAGCGGCAAATTCGACGCCATCGCTTCCAGGATCGTGTAGCCCAGACCCGCCTCGAAGCGTGACGGGCAGAGCAGGAAATCGGCCGCGCGATAGTACTTGGCGATCTCTTCTTGCATGAGACGGGAACGCACTATGATGTTTTTGCCGGCAGTTTCGGCCGGTCTCGGAGATACGAGCACAAATGTTATTTCCGGAAATGCTTGAGCGACTTCAAGAACTATATCGTAGCCCTTCGCATATTCGAACCTTCCGACAAATAAGGCGGTCATCCTGTGCGCGTCGAGCCCCAGTTCGGCACGCTGCTGAACCTTCTCCCCCGGGCGAAAAATATCCGTGTCCACCGCCAGAGGTATCACGTCGTAACCGCCGCCCATCGCTTTCCTGACGTCCTCTCCTACGGTCACCCGGCTGTCTTTTCGCCAGCCGCTCATCTTTTCAAGCAACGCCCAGAAATATCCGGACACATTATTTTTCCAACCCGGGACGGCGCCGGAGCGATGCAGCGCGAATGACGACATGTTGAGGACGTGAATGACGGGAATTTTCGGTCTGAAAAAAGTGAGATAGAGCCCCGTCATCCCCTGAACGACCGCGACGTCGATCTTCTCCCTCTTTATAACTTTTGAAAAATATCTTCCCGCCGCTACGGCCCTTAGGATATCATCCAGCCTGAACCACCTGAACTTGAGATTTTTCAAAAAACCCAGAGGCGCGTCGGCAACCGTAACCATCAGCGCATCCGGGAAAGCGCGCTTCAAATGTTCGCCCATCAGCTCCGCGCCCATCGGCTGTTTTTGGTACCCGGCGTACCAGAGCATCGCCACGCGCGGGTTCTTGTCATTCTCCGGCCGCTTTTTCATAAATTCCGATTGCGTATCCGCTCCAATATCTGGAATTATATTTCCTCAAGAATTTAAACACGTCGGTAATCACCAATTTAAACCTCATTATAAAATAATACATCACTTTATTTATAAACGTTTTGTTCTCAAACCAGTAAATACCGGGTTCGAATCCGCCCACGTAACCTTTGAAAACCGGCCTCAGACGGAATTTGTTCTCGAACTTCAGCCAGTTATTCACGTCCATGGAGGCGAGATTATGTTTGGCCAATATTTCCGGGGCAAGTCTTTTAAACATCATGCGATTTACACCCAGAAAATTGGGCGTTCCGATCAGGAGAATGCCGCCCGGCTTCAATAACTCCAGATGCTTCTCAATGACTTTTTCCAAGTCTTCAAAATGTTCCATGAACCCCAGAGAATAGACAATGTCAAAGCGCGGCAAATCCGAGAGGTCGGAAAATAGATCCCTCTGATAAACAGCGCCGTCGAGGCCCAGAAGCTCAAAATTCTTTTTTGTTCTCTCACATCCGTACGCCGAATAATCCAAAGCATGTATCTTATAGCCGAAGTTTCTCGCCATGTAGACGAGATATTGGCCCGGCGCGCCTCCTATTTCGAGGATCGAGAGCTTTTCATTTCTTGAAAGATATCTGTCGAATACGTTGAGAATTTCGTTGAGGAAAAGATTTTTTCCTTCCTTTTTTATTTCCGCGGGCAATTCGACCTTGTTCAGATACTCGTCCCAGTCCTGCCTTGTCGTGAGCCTTTCTTGCTTCATCTTGGTCCCACCTTTATCAAAGTGAAACCGGCGTCCTCATAGACCGCGCGACCGAGATCACCGAGTGCGCGGGACACGGCCCCGGCGACGAGCTCATGATCAATCAGGATATAGGAAACACCGTACTTATAAAGCAGCACGCGCCTTGACACTGAACCTGCGCCCTCTTCAAAAAACGCTACCGTTTCGGCGTATCTTTGCGCGCCGTCTGTAACGAACGGATCGTAATGGGGCCAGATCGAAACCGTCTTCCCCGAAAAAGAGGGCGTGATCCATGACGTGACAGTATCGCTCATTACAACGTCGCCATCTTTCACAATATTTTTCAAAAAAGAATATTTTTGCAGAAACTCACCGTTGATATTGTCGGCCACGCCGGGATCGTTATGCAAAAGCTTCGCAAGGGACACATATCCTTTGTAGCCGCGCGCAACCTTGGTTCCCTGATATGCGATTCCGGCGATAAGGAGAAACACATACGTGCAGACGACGATCCGGGGAAACAGCGATTTATCCGAATTGAGGCAACGATACGAATCCCTGACCGCAAGCGATATGAATATCGCCATCAGGAACGCCGCGTAAAATAGATAGCGCTGCGTTATGGGATCGTTTGTCAAAAAAGAGACGAGATACACGGCCGCGCACACCAGAAACCACGCAATCATGAAAAGATATTTTTTCCGCACCAGATAATAAGCGATAACCGGGATCGCAACCAGTATGGGGCCGAGACTGGATATCAATTGTTCATGGGAATCCGGCGAAAATATCGATTTGAGCGAACCCGACAACAATATTGCCTTATAAAAAGGATAATACGGCCACAATGCGGCAAGCAGAAGCGACGCCGGTATCGTGGCCAATATCAGGGCCCTCCTGCCAGACGTTGCGTCTCTTCGGTCGATCGCAAACAGCGCCAGACTGAGATAGCAAAAGGAGCTCGTAATTATGTGGGTAAGCAGGATAAAACAACTGGCCAGAACAATAAAAACCAAATGGATGGCACGTCCGTTTTTTAGATATTTCATTGCGGAAAAAAAACAAAAAAGAGAAAGCCCGAAACAAAGCACATACGGATAAGGCAACGTGTTCCTCAATATATCCAGGTCAAAGAAACCGCTCCAGGTCCAGCCGCGCCCCCAGAAGAACAGCATCGTCAATAAAACCGGAAAAGCAAATTTGCCGTCAGAGAAATACTCCTTGATGAAAAAATAAAGGCCCAATATCAAAATCACAAGGTTTGCAATTCCCGCCGAATTGAGGACGACAAATATATCGATGCCGCCGAGTTTTTGAAAGAGTGCCAGTAAAAATACATACGGAGAGAACCAGAAGCAGGGCACGTGAGCTGATATGAAAGGGTGGGACGGAGAAGCCATGTGACGCGACAATTCTTTTATGCTCGCGGAGTAGGCCCAGTAATCGTGCGTAGCAATGTACTGGTAATAGAAAAACCCGGTCAATATGTAGAACACCGTGAGGACAGCGGCCAGGACCCAGTATCTATTTTTTATTAGAGAAGACATAATTGCCGTCCGCGCGGGCGAAGGGATATAAAAACTTGTAAAGAAATCCCCTTTTGTGTATCTTATAACTATCGGAATTTACTATTATTTCAGAGAAAAGCAATATGAATAAGTTGAAGATTCTGGTCGGCATTCCAGCCGTAAACGAAGAGAAATACATCGATGACACGATAAGAGATCTCCTGAATCAAACGGAGGAGGTCCGGAAAAATTGGACCATCGATTTTGTCCTCTTTGACGACTTTTCAACGGATGCAACGGCGGCCCTGGCGGAAAAATATCCTCAGATCGAAATCGTCAGGAACAAGGAACATCTCGGATATTGCAAAAACCTTTTTCAAATATACGCCTACATGTTGAAAAACGATTATGACATCCTGGTCCTTCATGACGGAGACGGGCAGCACCGCGCGGGAAACATAGAAAAAATGGTTTCCGAGTGGATAGAAAAGAGACCAAACCTGATAATATCTTCCCGCTTTATCAACGGCACCGGCTACAAGATGGGGTTCGCCAGAAGGGTCGGCAAGTTCATCTTCCGGCGTTTGTTGAAGTTCAAATACGGGAAGACCGTTAAGGATCCGACGTCGGGGAACCTACTCTTCGACAGGGCCACTGTCGAAAAAGCGCTCCAAGTCAGGGGCAAGGCGCAAGCCGAATTCTGCAACTTTTTTCTGATTTCATCTTTTCTGAAAAGAAAGATTGTGATTACGGAGATTCCGGGAGAATTTATCGAGCTCAACAAAAAGAAAGGCATGCATTCAAATCTTTTGAAGAGCATTTCCTTTTTTGTAAAAAATATTTATTTCGGCTTGACGTACAAATAAAGATCTTCCCATTTATCGGATATTTTGTCCCATTCGAAATTGCCAAGCACACGTTGCCTGGCTTTTTCGCCCAGCAACCCTATAAGCTCCTTTTGAGGAATCGCCGCTTCGATCGAACGCCTCAAGTCCTTCTTGTCCTTGTTTCTGAAAAACAGGCCGGCATCCCCCAGGACCTCAATGTTCTGCGCAATGTCGCTTGCAATCACGCATCGGCCGTAACCCATCGCTTCAAGGAGAACTCCGGACATTCCTTCAAGTTCGGACGGTTGAACGAATAAATACGCATTTGAAAGAAGCTCCTCTTTCAACCGTCCTTGCACCCATCCACTAAAAATTACGTTTTTGCCCGCCAGACCCTTCAACCATCTTACATAATCATGTTCATGGATGGCGTCGCCGGCGATCACAAGTCTCAGATCCGTTCCGAGGCCGTTATACGCATCGATCAAATATTCACATCCCTTGCCCGGCGCCAATCGTCCCAGAAAGAGAATATAGTTTTCTTTCCCCAAACCGTATTTTTTTATGAGATCCGGCGCCCTGGCTGGCAACATCTCCGCTCCGTTCGGAACGTAGAGCGCATCGCAACGATAGTGTTTTTGAAAATATTCCTGAACCGTCCTGGAAACCACCGTGGTCCGATGCGGAAATTTTGCTGCGGCCCAAGCTGCAAACTGCAGCGTCTTTCTTGAAAAAAATCCCCACTTCCTGCCCTCCCAATCGAGCGCGTGGACCGTGACAACCGTCTTTTTTCCCAAGATGCGCGGAATAATAGAATACACAGCCGAACCCAGGCCGTGGTAATGGATGATGTCGAATTTATGCGTGGCAGCATACATCGTGGCCGCAAAGGCATAGACCGGCGTTCCCAAGTACTTGTTTTTGATCGTCGGGATCATTACCTGACGAATGCTCGGATAATCTTCGTTCTTTCTGCCGTATCCCGATTGGCAGAAAACGGTTATCTCATGGCCTTTGTCCGCAAGACGCCGGGCAAGTTCAGTGACATAATGATCGATGCCCGCAGGATAACCGACTCCCCGCGGACCGATAATTGCAATTTTCATAGGAACCTTCTGTAAACGGCCATTATCCTGTCGTAATGTTTTTCCGGACCGTAATCATCGACAACCTTTTGCCGCGCCCTGCGCCCCATTTCCACGGCCAGAGCCGGATCACTCGCAAGCATTTTGATCTTCGCCACCAAGTCGCCGGAATCACCGGGGCGAAAAAGAAGCCCCGTCACATTGTCCTCAATCAGCTCGGGAATCCCGCCTGTATTCGAACCCACGACCGCCTTTCCGCAGGCATATGACTCGAAAATAGCGTAGGGATTGTTTTCGCACCACCGCGAAGGGACCACCGTGAACGCCGCATCCCTTATCAAATCGATCAATTCCTTTCCGCTTTTTTGTCCCGTCATTCTGACATTTGATACTTTTTCGCCGGCGATCTTTTTTTCAAGTTCCGTTTGAAGCGGGCCGCTTCCGACAATCATAAAATCGAGCGCCCCTTTCAACTGTTTTGCCGCATCGATCAAAATATCGGCACCTTTTGTTTCTTCGAGGCGGCCGAAGAAAATCGCATAGCGCCCTCTCTCGTATTTCGGCTCATAGTCTTTTGCAGCCAGAAAATTGGGAATCGTTGCGATCCTGTCTGGAGGAAAACCGTATTCCATCAATTTCGTCCTGAAAAATTCGCTGGGCGTTATGAAAAAATCAATGTTCCTTCTATAAATGCCGGATATCCGGTGCAGGTATTGCTCGAGTGCGCCCAGAAAAGACGCGGCCCACGAATCCGCTATGCACTTATTTATAGCGCACTCGTAAAATCTGTTGGGTTTGCATCGCTCGCAGATCGCGTGTTTTATGAACATCCTGTGATTCGGGCAAAGGAGCTTTACGTCATGAACCGTCAAAATAACGGGCAAGCCTTTCTGTTTGAAAGCACCGAGGATCGAAGGCGACAATGCCCCGTAAATATTATGGCAATGGGCGATATCCGGCGCCGTTTTATCCATGAGTCTTTTGATTCTCTTTTTGGCCTCTGTGGAATACAAAATTCTTCCGGCAATTTTCAATTTCTTCGAAATCGAGATCGTTTTTATCTTTTCAGGTTCAAAGGGATCCGCGAAGAATCCGGCATACGGCGAGTAAAGGTTGGCGGAATTGGCCGTCGAAAACGGAACGACTTCATGCCCCTTTTCCGTCAGAAGGTTCATGAGACAGAACAGATATCTCTCCGATCCGCCGCGAATATAAAAATAGTTATTGGCCAGAAGCGCTTTGATATTTCTCATTCTATGATAATTTCCTTTCCCAGATGGGCCCTTAACTTATTCTTCATTATAAACGCGAGCGCCTCAGACATGTTGCATTTTATAAAAGGCGCCGCGGTGCACGCCATCCAACATCGCCTCGAACAGGCCGCCGCAAAGCCTCTGGCCGCTATTGCCGGCCCTGACCCCCAGATTTCCTCAAACGATGTTTGGGCAAGGTTTCCAAGTTTCCGGTCAAGAATGGGGCAAATATAGACGTCACCCTTCGGGTCCATGAAGAAAAAATCGGAGGCGGCCGTGCATTTGAGAAGCGGGCTCTTGCCGGCACTGAACTGGTACAAGCCGCTTAAAAAATACGCGCGGAACCACTCCTTGATATTGAAACGCTTCAGTTGGTCGGAAACGATTGCCTCCAGCCCGTCTTTCAGAATTTGCCTCTGGGATATGGGCGCAAGGTTGTCCACGCGGAAATAAACTTCCGAGTTTTGCGCTATGGATACGGCAAGCTGGATGCCCAGCTTTTTTGTGAGATCGAAGATGCTTTTCAGCTGGCCCACATTGTTTTCCAGTACCGTGAAACCGAGACCCAAATCGGAAACGCCGATTTTTTTACAGATGTCCACCGATTCCATCGCGCGGTCAAACGAACCGCTGACGCCCCTAATGACGTCGTGGATCTCTCCTATTCCGTCCACCGAGATTCGCACGCCGATGCGCGGATGGATACGGGCAATCTCTCCCAGTTTTTCTTCAATGAGCCTGGGCAAGAGTCCGTTGGTCGAAATTACGATTCGCGGATTTTTGCATCTCCTGCTAATAATAGAAATGATCTTCGGAAGGTCCAGTCTTAAAAACGGCTCTCCGCCGGTCACGTTGATGGTCTTCAAGGATTGCGGAAGACGACCGTAGATTTCTGCATCGGCCTCGACATGGTCAGTGGCCTTCCATATATTGCACATCACGCATCGGCCGTTGCACCTGTATGTAACCGCGATGACGGCGTATTTTGGATTTTTCATCGCGTTTCTCCAATGAAGCCGGCTGCCTCAAGCTTTGCCTCGGTCTCTCTACCCCAATAAGTCAGTGTGACCGCCGACAATAACCAGAAGTAGAAGGAAATCTGACGAAGATCCAAGTTTATGTAACCGACATTCGAGAAAAGAAGTGTGGGTATGATCCCCAATGTACCCAAGGCAAACCCTTTAAAACCGATGTCGTCAATTTTTTGATATCTTTTCAAAACAGTATGAAAGAGGCTTAAAAAAATCCAAATTAAAGAAAGCGTGCCGAAGATTCCAAACTGCCCCAGCAGGGCGAAAAATCCCGTATCTGAAATCGCAAAGGACATTTTCGGACCTATGAGGGGAATGCCGTATTTTTCATAGCCGTCGTAATATTTGAGCGTATCTCCAATGGCGGAACCGAAAGAGGCGGGACCGGTGCCAATCAAAACATATTTGCTTCCCAGGACCTTAGGGCCAAAGTGAGTCAACACATATAATCTATCGAGCTTCGAACTCCATCTCAAGTACTGGGCCTGAAAAGGAGACGCCATCTTATCGATCAACGGCGCGTTTTCATTAAGCGCTCCCTCCTCGATTCGAAACTGGCTCACGTAAAGGGTAAAAGCCAGTACGGCAAGGATCAACGCCACGGCCAGCTTCTTATTTTTCCTTATATAAGCCATCGTGAACATCCCCAGAAAGAGACCGTAGGTCGCCTGCCTTGAATAAGACAATAACACGCATGGAGCGATGAAGAGAAAGAGCTTGAGGTATGACTTGCGCCTTTCGTCGCTCCCGACTTGAGACATACCCAGAAACATCAATGCAAAAAACGCCATGAATACTGCATACGTATTTCTGACGAGCATGGTCCCGTAAAGACCCTTCATTTCGGCCCAGCTTAGACCCGTCGAAATTGCAATTTTTTCACTCTCGAAGTAATAAGGCCTTCCGGGAGCCAAAAAGTAATTGAACTTCGATCCGGGGCCCATAACCAACTGGACATATCCAAGACAGGCCTGGATTATCACGACGACAATCATCAAGTGCATCAGCGATCTGACCGTTTTTTCATCCCACTCCGATGAACTGATAATCATCACCAGATAATAGAGCACGACAAATCTCAAAAGTTGGCGCATTCCGACAAACGCTATGTAAGGGGGCATTTCATTTATCAAAATGGATGCGATGGCGACAATGATAAAGATTAGCAACGGCAAATTGATCGGACTCCTCCTGATAGCGGACAAGCTATACCTTCTGGTCGCAAGTTTTGCAAAAACGGATAAAGCCAGCAAAACAAGCATCATATCCCCTGAATATTTGAGAAAAAGGTAAAATGAGCTTGGAATATATTGTAATATTGTTTCTTCAAAGGCGAGATAAGCCGCGTAGCCGAATACCGCAAACTTTGTGTGAAAGAAGAAGAGTAAAAAGATGAGGAGCCCCGTCAGAAAAAAAGCGACATCCGGATTGTAGGCTATGGTCACGCCCGTTATCAAAAAGAGCGTGACATATAACATCACGGCAATCACTCTGAAGCTTTCCTCCATAAAAATTGCAGCCATTTAAGACCTCTCTCCAACGGCCCGTTCCTGAGCTTTCGAAGCAAAAACGTTTGAAAATTTTCCTGCAACTGTTTCGATGTCAAAATTACCGGCCAGGCTCAGCGCCTCCGCCCCCATCCTCTTGCGTTCAGGTTCATTTTCCGCAAGAAAAATTATGCGCTGGGCCATCTCGGCCGGGCTGTCCACTATGAAACCTGTTTTGCCGTTTACGATAACGTCTCTCAGCGCCCTGGCAAAACGCGATATAACAGGCTTTCCCGCAGCCATGCTTTCCAGCGCCACAAATGGAAAAAGCCCGCCTTCGGTGGGTATAAGAGTAAACAACGAGCGGTTGTACAGAACATTAAGCTCGGCTTGCGGGACCGGCGCTCTGATTGTGACGTTCCGCCCGAGGTTCAGCTCGCCGATTCTTTTCTCAACACGCCGGCGATCAGGGCCGTCTCCCACGACAACCAATTTCACATGCGGCATCTCTTGGACGACCATTCTCATTGCGTCCAGAAGGAAATCAAATCCCTTGTCAGCGGCGAGACGGCTCACGACAAGCAAGTACTCCTCATCAAGGTTCAAGGGATGAAAAATCTTGCGCGTATCGACACCCGTCGGGATGACATCGAGAATATTTTTGCAGCCCGACTTTTCGAGAAATGACTTTGCAGCCGAGCTCCTCGGAATAAAGGTTATCCGGCGCGCGAGCTGGCGGCCCAACGTGACAAGATAGAACCGCTGGAGAAAGCGAAGCCAAAAACGGGAAGAATATCGATCCTGCTCCTGCCAGACAAAAATCCGCTTCGCCGTCAACGCGGCGACAATCGTTGCGGGCTGCATCAAATCCGACGATTGAATAATATCGAAACGGCCGTTCTTCAGCTCGCCGGCCAAACCGGCGACAAGAGGGTAATAAGCGGGCGGAAACAGGAAGCGCAAAATCGTCCTGAGATAATGAATCTTGAGCAGATCGTTTTGATAAATGCTCTGCCTGGGCCTATACGCATCGGATATATAGACATGGCACTCGTGCCCCCGCCTCGCAATCGCATCCGCCAGTTTCAGGAAATTGACTTCGGAATCGGTACCCAGCGGCTCCCGAATCGTTCGCCCGAAGAGTTGCCACCAGCGGGCAGGCCTGTCGGCTGTCTTGCTAATAAGATTTATCAGTGCGATCTTCATTAAAATGATCGTGGATTATAAGGTATTATGTGAGGCCGAGGCAAGGATATAGAGGCGGGCAAATACCCTTGTCTCACCGGCGCCTGTCATGATATTAACAAGTTCTCCACGGGGGATTTTCGTGTTCAAACGGCAGCACCACATATTCAAGAGACTCAACAATCTGGCAGACGCCATTATCACCGCTTTCTCTTTCGTTTTTGCCTATCAGCTCAGAAACAATCTGGCCGCGGCGGAATATTTCAGACACCTGGGTCCTCTTGCCAAGTTCGAATACTATGCCACAATATTTGTGATAGCATGTCTCTTATGGCCGCTTCTCACAAATCTGAACGGCCTGTATTCTTCTGCCGAGCGCAGGTTCACGAGCGACGTGAATATCATCTTCAGGAGCTCTATTGAAGCGATGCTCCTTCTGATTGCGGTCAGCTATATCTTCCAATTGGCGGAGATCAGCCGTATCCTGATCGTGGGTTTTGCTTTGGTGAATTTCGCACTTTTGACCGCCAAGAATCTTGCGTTCAGAATTTACGATGCCTATCTCAAATCCCGTGGCAGACACATAAGAAACATCGTGCTGGTGGGCGACAATGCAGCCGCGTCCAATATGATAGATCTCACAAGGAAGCATGCGGATCTCGGCTTGAACGTGATAGGGGTCATCGGGCTCGGCGCGATGAGCGAGAGTGCGGACCAGGCGGCGCTTGGAACGCTTTCCGAAATCAAAAACATCCTTCATAATCACGCCATCGATCAGGTGATATTCCTTGTCGACCGCAAATCCCTTTCCGACGTCGAAGAGGCGATGTTCATATGCGAAGAGGAGGGCGTCGAAACGTGGCTCGCCGCCGATTTTTTTGAGCTGACCCTTTCGCGCCTTGAAATGGAGGAGATCGGCGACATCCCATTCCTGGTGTTCAGGACCGCTCCGGCGCTCTCATGGCAGATGGTCATCAAGTATTTTCTAGACCACATTTTTGCCGCAGCTTTCCTGATCGTCTTGTCTCCGCTGTTTGTCATCGTGTATGCGGCCATCAAAATGGACTCGCACGGTCCCGCCTTCCTGGTTCAGCAAAGAATGGGTCTGAGGGGCAAGCCCTTCAATCTCTATAAGTTTCGATCGATGACTGATGATGGACGCGTAACACGCATTGGAAGATTTCTCCGCAAATCGGGGCTCGACGAGCTCCCCCAACTCATAAACATTTTGAAAGGCGAGATGAGTTTCGTTGGCCCGAGACCCCATATCCCCTCTGAAGTCGCGCTTTACGCCCACGGCTGGCAGAGGCGCAGGCTCTCGATGAGACCGGGGCTCACCTGTTACCGTCAGATCCTCTATCCCGGCAAAGTTGCGTTCAGCACCGCGATGGAACTTGATTTAAAATATATTGATAACTGGTCGCTCGCGAAGGATGTGGCGATCCTTTTTAAGACGGTCCCTTTGATATTGTCCAGGTTCGGCAAGCGCGGCTTGGACAGCTGAGGTTTTTTATGTGCGGGATCACGGGATACATAGGACCCAAACAGGCTCAGCCCATAGTGGTTTCCGGGCTCAGATGCCTTGAGTACCGGGGTTACGATTCGGCCGGCATCGCGGTCTGGGACGGAAGGCACATACGCCTGAGGCGCGCCGTCGGAAATCTCGCCAATCTTGAACGCCTGCTGAAGAAAAAACCCCTGAAAGGAACTCTGGG
Organism: bacterium; assembly: GCA_041739675.1. GTDB lineage: Bacteria > UBA10199 > UBA10199 > 2-02-FULL-44-16 > DYJF01 > DYJF01. The sequence continues at coordinate 21,799 of JBGSNL010000011.1, read as the reverse complement.
GATCGGCCACACGCGCTGGGCAACCCACGGAAGGCCCAGCGAGGAGAACGCGCACCCGCATCTCACCGAGGATATCGCGCTCGTCCACAACGGCATCGTCGAAAACTACATGGAGCTCCGGCGCCGCGTTTTGAAAGCTGGCAGGCGCCTCAAATCCGAAACCGACACTGAAATTCTGGCCCATCTGATCCAGATGGAGATAAATCACGGAAAAAAACCTTTTCATGCGATTCGAAGCGCCCTCAAAGATGTCACCGGCTCCTACGCGGTAATCGTTTTGTGCCGGCTCACGCCGGACAGGCTCTTCGTCGCAAGGCAGGGAAGCCCCCTTCTCATCGGATGCGGTGAGAGTGAGCACTTTATCGCGTCCGATATTCCGGCGCTTTTATCCCACACGCGCCATATCGTCTCTTTGCGCGACGGCGACGTCGCGGCCGTCACACGGGAAGATTATGAGATAATAGATCTCTCCGGCGAAAAAAGGGACAGGCGCCCCGAAACTATTGAATGGTCGGCCACAGCCGCCGAAAAGGCCGGCTTCAAGCACTTCATGCTCAAGGAGATTTTCGAGCAGCCCCATGCCATCCGCGACACCTTGAGGGGCCGCATCTTTCCGGCGGAGGCGAGGATCTCGCTTGACGGCGCCGAAGACAAATTGAAAAAGGTCTTTGAGCACTTGAGGCAGATAACGATAGTCGCATGCGGCACGTCCTATCACGCGGCGCTGGCCGGAGAGTATCTCCTTGGCGATATGTGTTCTCTCCCCGTTGTGGTCGACACAGCGTCCGAATACCGCTACAGAAATTATTTCACTGATCCCAACGGACTCACGGTCGCGATATCCCAATCGGGCGAAACTGCGGACACGCTGGCCGCTGTAAAAATGGCAAAGAAGAACGGCTCGCCGGTGCTTGCGATCTCCAACATCATGGGAAGCTCCATCGTGCGCGAGGCGGACGCATCGATCCTCACGCGCGCGGGGCTGGAGATCGGTGTCGCGTCCACGAAGGCATTCACGACGCAGCTCACCGTCCTTTGTTTTCTGGGCCTGTACTGGGCAAAGCTCCACGGCAAAATTTCGAAAAGAGACTTCAAGATCATCTCGGAAAAACTCCTTGAGCTCCCGCGACAGGTTCAGTCGATTCTCAAACGGTCAGATGAGATAAAAGAGATCGCAAGACATTTCAGGCGGAGCGAAGGGTTCCTGTTTCTGGGGAGAGGCGCCAACTACCCAATCGCCCTTGAGGGCGCATTGAAGCTCAAGGAGATTTCCTATCAGTGGGCGGAAGGCTTCCCCGCAGGCGAGATGAAGCACGGACCCATTGCCTTGATAGACCGCGGTACACCAGTTGTCGTTCTGGCCCCGGACGATCCTAGAACTTATCAGAAGACGATATCCAACATCGAAGAGGTGAGGGCAAGACACGCAACCGTCATTGCGCTTGCCACAGCAGGCGACAAGAAAATCGGGCAACTGGCCGATCATGTCATCTATATACCAAGGACCACGTGGTTCTTGACGCCCATCCTCATGGCCGTCCCGCTTCAGCTGTTTGCCTACCATCTGGCTGAGCTTCGCGGCAAGTCGATCGACCAGCCCAGGAATCTCGCAAAGAGCGTCACCGTGGAATAGCGGTTGCATCAAAACCGTGCAGTGTGCACGAAAATCATGCAGCTGTTTTCGCTGCCCCCTTATTATTTTCGTTAAAAACCTCAAAACAAAAAGCACAATCTGGCACAGCCCTTGCTTAAGAAGTCAGCGCAGTCAGCTGACGTAAACAAAAAATAACAAGCCCGCCACCAAAACGTAGGCAGGCAAGGAGGATGATATGAATAGGTCTTTATTCGTAGCAATGGCGGTGTGCGCAGTGATCCTGGGGTCGGTCGCAACTTCCGATGCGTGGCTCATCGACACGACGGCAAACGTGAACACGAACAGCCATAATGACAGCAGCACGAACGTCGGCGAACGCGGCACATACATGCGCAACACATATACAAATGCGTACAACCAGCGCTATGACAACAGGAAGGATGAATCGGTCCACGCTTCGGGCAGCTTCAACGACGATCACTCTGTGGCAAACAGCCATAACCTTTTGGACAGCATGAATGATTACGCCGACAAGTCGAACAACTCGGTCAACGGAAGCTACAACCGGGGCACGACCGTCGGCGGAGAGGTCAGAAACTCCGTGATGGGCGACTTCAACCAGCTCTACAGCGGAACCGATTTCAGGAGCGGCGTCACCGGAAGCTCAAACACGATCGACACATCATCGGTCAACATCACAACTCTGGGCGACACACTGGCAAAGTAGTCAATCTCGATCCCCGGGCGGTGCCCCCCTTACCGCCCGGGGGTTGAAATTTTTGAGGGAGGTTCAAATGTTAAGGCAAATTCAGATGAAAGTGGCACAGATCATTCTCTCTTCCCTTCTCTTTTTTTCGCCGACGCTCTCCGACGCGATCTGTCTCAAGGATTGCACGGCGCAGATGCCCAAGGCTTCTTCGGTATCCTTTGACAACAGATCGCTTCTGGGTCCGGCATACAACAATACGACGATCAGGGAGAGAAGCCCCACAATCGGTGACATGAAAAACGGTGTCGCCGGCGACATGAACGTGAGAATCGGCCATGAGAGGGTCGATATCAGAACGGATTCGAACTCGAACAACAATACGATCGACGCGTCTATCAATTCGACCATCATCCTTGGAGATATGAGCAAATGAGAAGACTTGTCTTCATCATTATAATTGTATTCTCGCTCGCGGGCTATGCGTCCGCCGACGACGAATCGGTCATCCTTGATAACCTTCACCGGATGCGAATCAAACAGCAGGACGAAGAGACGATAGTCCTTCGGGCGCAGGTCTTCAGGAGCTCGCCCGAAGAGCCGCACTGTTCGCCGGTGCAGCAGGTGAGACAGCGCATAGGCGACGTGGGGATGGGTTCGGGAAATCAGAACAACGGGAACGTCACGGTCAACGCGGGACACGGCGAGGTCAACGCCAACAGCAATAACGGGACGATAAATTCCGACGTCAACGTGAACATCGTGAGAGAAGGCAGAGACAGAGGCTGCCTCTAAGAAAATGAGATATTTTGCGACACACATATTGATTGCGGTAATCGCAGCGCTTGTCTGGTCCGGAAATGTTTTCGCGGAGGGGCCTCTTAGCAATCTTTCAAAGCAGGGCCCCAAGATGCGCGTGGCGGTGGCAAACTTCGGAACGACTGACCGCTTCGCCTCCGTTTACGGCGGATGGAACATCGGTGGCGGGCTCGCGGCCCAGCTCGTGACGGCGCTCATAAAAACCGAGCGGGTCGTGGTGGTCGAACGCGCGATCCTGTCAAAGGTCCTGATCGAACAGGAGCTTGGTGAATCAAGACTTCTGACACCCATGACGAGAATGCCGGCCGGTCATCTTCTGGGCGTGGACTATATGATAGTGGGAGAGGTCACCGAATTCGAGGAGCGCCAGATCGGCGCTGGCATGGGCGCGAAACTCTTCGGAGTGAAGTTCGGCGGCGAGATCAACGCCGCGCAGGTAGGTATCGACATGCGCGTCGTCGATACAAGAACCGGCGAAATTCTCCATTCGCATTATTCACAAGGGAGGGCTTGGGAGAAAGCGGGCGGCGTGAAATTCGACTACAAGGTGATGGAGTTCGGCGGCGACGCGTTTCACAAGACGCCTCTGGGTAAGGCCACGCGCAACACGATCGAAGATGCGGTGGGCTTCATCTTGAGCGTGATCGACAAGCAGACAGAAGAATACACATGGCTCGGCCGCGTAATAGAAGTGGACGGCGGAATCGTCTATTTCAATGCCGGAAGCGCGGATGCCATAGCTCAGGGCGACAGGTTCCGCCTAAGTTCAGTCAAAAAAGTTTTAACAGATCCGGAGACAAATCAGGTGATAGGTCTGGTCGAGAGCGATCTGGGCTCGGCCGAGGCCGTTTACGTGGACAGGAAATACACGAAGGCGAAAATAATGGGCGCGTTCAAACCAAAGGTCGGCGACATCGTCCGCTTTGCAGAGTCCAGAATGCGCGAGAGTGTTCCGGCGGAGTCATATGAAACAGGCTACACCTTGATGGAATAAGGGATCCGAAATGTTTTTGAAACGAACAACGTTGTGTTTTATTTTTGCGGCCGTTGCCGTCTCGGGTTGTGCCACCACCGGCGGCGGCAAATTTAAAAATATCTTCGACGATGACATCGCCCAGAACCGTTCCTCCGTTCTGCACGGGAGCGCTCCGAAGGCCGTTACGGACCTCACAATGCTCATCGAGATGGATCCCAAAAACAGCGAGGCGAGATATCTGCGCGCGCTGGCCTACCAGAAGCTTGAGCATTACAATAAAGCCGTCGAAGATTACGAAACGCTTTTGAAATATGATGAAAACAACAGCAAGGCCCATTACAATCTTGCGATGATACTTGCTTTCAAAACCGGCGACAAAAAAGGCGCGCTCAAACATTTTGACGAATTCATCTCGCTCAACCCCGATCATGCGCGCGCCTTTTCCGCGGCGAAGGTCATGCTCTCTCTTGAAAGCGAGTCCGGACCTGCCGATACTGACGAGCCCGAGTTGAAACAGATAATAGAGGAGGTCCTTGCCGAAAAGGGCCTAATGAGGCTGAACAGCGAAGAGAATATACACAAGAGAAAGAAAAAAATCGCCGAGATCATCCGCTTAAATCCCCAGTCTGCGGATGCGCGTTTCGTGATGGCCAAGGTCATGGAAGAGGAGGGAAGAACCGATGAGGCGATCAGGACTTACGAGGCCGCGCTTGAATTGAAACCAACGTTTGCCGAATGCCATTACGAGCTGGGCCAGCTTCTTACAAAGACAAAGCGAAAAAACGAGGGGCAAATACATCTCTTCAAGGCGGAGCTTTTCAGGCCCAATGGTTCTTGAGCTCCTTCGCGCGAAGGCCGCGCTGCTTTCTCAAGCGCCTTGCAAAATCCTGATGGTCCATGCAGTTCACGATGTTCGAGACCTGCATGTCGAGATTGGAGTTGAAGATATCGGGAATCGTGCGGAAGATGAACGACGTCCTGTCCCAGTCCGTGAGCGACAAATATGAAAGCATTCGCGCCGTGAATTTCAGCCTGAACTTTGTTGAAAGGGAATTTTTGCCCGGCTTCCAGATGTGGTGCCTGAGCTTCTTGTGCAGTCTTCCAAGTTTATATACTTCTTCGTGCACAAAAACGTAGCCCTCTTCCAGATCGCGCGGGGTCATGAGCTTGGGTCTGAAGACGACGTGTCCAAGATCGTATTTGCTCCAGTCATAGTGTAGAATGCGCCCTTCCGCCTCAAAGCGTCTGAAGAGTTTCGTGCCGGGGAACGGGACCAGAATATTGATGAGGTTATCGAGAAGTGCGTTGTCGTCGATGAAATCAATGAGCTCTTTGAAAGATGACGTGTCGTCGCCGTCGTTTCCAAGGATGAAGGACGCTATGACGTCTATCCCATGAGCTCTGATCTTTTTTATCGCCTCACTGTAGTTCGCCGCCTTGTTGATGTTTTTTCCTAGGTGAACGAGGTTTCGCTTCGAAACCGTTTCAAAACCGATGAAGATGTGCTGACAGCCGGCGGCCCTCATCAGCGCCAGAATCTCCTCGTCGTTCGCGACATTGACCGAGCACTGGCATGTCCAGCCGCGGATATTATGCTCGCGATTCATGGGGATCAGCGCTTCGGTCAAAAGTTCGCGGATGCGGGCGCGATTACCGACAAGATTGTCGTCGGTTATGAAAAGCTGCTTCACGTAATTGTCGTGAACGGCAACATTGTAGATATTTTTTATTTCATCTTTCACCTGCGCGGCAGTTTTGTAGCGCATCTTGGAGCCCAGAAAATCCTGAACCGAGCAGAAATCGCAGTCGAAGGGGCAACCGCGCGACGTCTGCATGAGATTTGCGACATACGCGTCGTTCTTCAGAAGATCCCGGCGGGGAACAGGTGACGTCGCCATATCCGGCCGCGGCGCATCAGACAAAGGGCGATAAAATTGTTTGAGCTCTCCCCTTTTCAGGTCCTCAATGACCTCCTGCCAGCGCAGCTCCGCTTCGCCTATGAAAACCGCATCGGCGTGGAGCGAAGCCTCGTCGGGGAGCATGGAGACATGAACGCCGCCCAGGATAACTTTCTTGCCGCGCCTTCTGAATTCGTCGGCGATCCTGTAGGCACTTGCCGCCTGAAGCGTCATCACCGTTATGCCCACAAGATCGGCGTCGAAGTCGTACGGCACGGGCTCCACGTTTTCATCGACTATTTTGATATCGACATCTGGGGGAGTGAGAGCGGCAACGGTCGGAATGGCCAGAGGAACTCCCCAGAAACCCCGGCGCATCCCTATGAACGATGCGGTGAAGCGGAAATCGAAAAACTCCCGCTCGCGCTTGTTCTTCTGCGGAACTATGAGAAGAAGTTTCATATCAGAACTTGTCGTAATGAACTTTTTCCGGCTTGAAATTCGATCTCGGCGCCGGCTGCTCGTTGGGATATCCGAGCGGTATGAGGCTGAAGACCCAGTAGCCGTCCGGGACATTCAAAAGTTTTTTGATCCCGGGCTGTCTTTCTTCGTCCATTCCGCACCAGACCGCGCCCAGCCCAAGATTCGCCGCAGCGAGGAGAATATTCTCCGTGGCGGCAGCGCAATCGTGGATGTGCCACTTCTCGTCTTTTTTCCCAAGGACTGCGATAACCACGGGCGAATCTTTCGCCATCTGCGCGTTCGCATGATGTTTTGTTATTTCAATTCTCTTCTGCTCATTCTTGATGACTATGAATTCCCACGGCTGGTGGTTTCTCCCGGAAGGGGCCGCCATCGCGGCCTTCATGAGCTCCGTGATGAGCTCATCGGAAACGGGATCTGATTTGAACTTTCTAATACTTCTTCTCTTGTAGATGAAATCAAGATTCATAGCTGTCTCCTCGCTTCAAACGCGCGGCTCAAAGTGGACGCGTCTATGTATTCAAGATCGCTCCCGATGGGGATCCCGGACGCAAGCCTTGTGAGCGCGACTCCCAACGGCTTCAATATTTTGGAAAGATAAAGCGCTGTCGTCTCCCCTTCCACACTTGCGTTCGTGGCGACGATCACTTCTTTTATTTTGGAATTCTTGATGCGCTTCAAAAGTTCCCTGATTTTTATATCGTCGGGGCCGACACCGTCGAGCGGGCTTATCGTCCCGTGGAGTATGTGATATTTCCCGCGGTACTGGCGTATCTTCTCGACCGCGAGCACATCCGACGGATCCTCCACCACGCAGATGGTCGAGCCGTCGCGGTTGGGGTCGCTGCAAATCTCGCACGGGTCCCTGTCGGTGAGATTCAGGCAGACCGAGCAGAGCTTCACGTTTTCCTTCAGATCAAGGAGCGCCTTCGCGAGTTCTTTCGCATATTGGGGAGGCTGTTTCAGGATGAAAAAAGCGAGCCTTGTCGCCGTCTTTTCGCCGACACCCGGAAGTTTTGAAAGCTCGCGAATCAGATTATTTATCGTAACGCTCATTATTTTTCGTCTTCGCCGACGCGAACGTCGTGGATTCTGGCGTTTAATATCTCCGCCGCCTCTTTCACGATCTCCGTTTCAAGCGCCTCTTTTGTCAGGGCCTTCTTTCTCTCCTGCACGGCCGCCTTGCCGGCCGATTGGGCGGGCAGCGCCTCTTTCCCCGGCGCCTTGTCATTGGCCGCCTTCACGGCTTCCACTTTTCTGACATCGAGCCGCATCTTCTTCTTGAAAAATGTCTTCATGAGCTCTTCGATCTGCGTTTTTCTGTCCGCCTCAAGAAGCATGTCAGCGTAAAACGGGCTATCAAAATTGACTTCAACAACGTCGTTTGAGAGAGCACCCAGGGTTCCGTGCTGGAATATCGAAGCGATCTGCGGCCGGTTCACCGTGAGCCATTTCATGAAGCCGTCCCAATTCGCGCCTTCTTCCGGCTTCTGGCTTCTGGCTTCTGTATTCTGACTTCTGACTTCTGGCTTCTGATCTCGTGACTCGCACCCCTTGGCCAGAGCTTCGATCTCCTCAATCAGCTCCGCAATGGGCCTCACCGGTTCCACGCGCGCAAGCCTCATGAGAAGGACCTCCAGAAGCATCTTGGGAAACGGCGACTTTGAAATACCGTCCGCCGCCTGATACCAGATCTGAAACATCTGATTGATCTCCGTCGATTCGGCCCCTGAAGCGAGACGGTTCAAAATGTCGGCCTCATCCTGCGGCAGATCCAAAAGATTTTTCTCGAACCCGCATTCTTTGATCACCATGACATGACGCAGACACGCAAGAAAATCCATAGCGAATCTGGAAAGATCCGCGCCCATTTCAAAGACTTCACCCAAAAGCGAAAGGGCTTTTTTCGTGTCCTTTGCAAAGACCGCTTCAAGAAGATCGAAGAGCATCTTGCGGTCCAGAAAACCCAACATCGCCTTGATCTCCGCCGTGCCCACTTTATTTCCCGAAAAAGCTATCGCCTGATCCAGAAGCGACTGGGCGTCGCGCATGGAGCCCGTCGCCTCGTGGGCGATGAGCGAAAGCGATTCATTGTCTATCGTGATCCCTTCGTCGGCGGCGATCTTCGAAAGCGTTTCTGAAATCTTTGAAACCGGGATCCGCCTGAAATCGTAGCGCTGGCAGCGCGAAAGAATAGTTGCGGGGATCTTATGCGATTCGGTGGTCGCAAAGATGAAGATGACGTGCGGCGGCGGCTCCTCAAGCGTCTTCAAAAGCGCGTTGAACGCCGCCGTGGAGAGCATGTGGACTTCATCTATTATATATATTTTGTAGCGTCCGCCCGCCGGCATGTATTTCGTGCGGTCCCTGATCTCGCGGACGTCGTCCACGCCAGTGTTGGACGCGCCGTCGATTTCCTGAACGTCGAGCGACGAGCCGGATGTGATTTCCATGCACGCCGGGCACTTTCCGCAGGGCTCAGCCACCGGCCCCTTCTCGCAATTGAGCGCCTTGGCCAAAATTCGCGCAACCGTGGTCTTACCTATACCGCGCGCGCCGGTGAACAGATACGCATGATGGACGCGCTTGGAATCGATGGCGTTTTTCAAGGTCTTGGTGATGTGCTCCTGTCCCACGACCTCATCAAAACGCTGGGGCCTGTATTTCCTGGCGATTACTTGGTAGCTCATATGCGGAGAGGGTGGGATTCGAACCCACGGTCCACCAAAAGGCGGACAACAGATTTCGAGTCTGCCGCTTTCGGCCGCTCAGCCACCTCTCCGATTTCCACAAAGTATGGCTTTATATATTCTTTTGGAGGCGGCCAGCAACGAAAATATTCGCTCAATTTCGCCCTCGACATTGAGGTCACTTATGGCTAAGTATTGCGCCCAAATCGGCGTTTTGGAGAGGTGACCGAGTGGCCGAAGGTGCATGCCTGGAGAGCATGTGCACGGTTTACCGTGCCGCGGGTTCGAATCCCGCCCTCTCCGCCAAAAATAAAGGGGGTCTTCATGACCCCTTTTCTTTTTATGACGTGGTGGCTGAGAACCCGCGCGGGTTCGACGACGCAAGCGGAGTGAGGCGAAGCCGAGCTCCGCATCTGTGATATGTGCCGAGCCGGCACCGCCCTGAGCGAGCGGAGTGAGTCGAAGGGTGGTGGCAAGGCACTTTCCTTACGACGCTCCGCGCGCGAGCGCGGAGAATCCCGCCAGGTCCTGCTTGCATTGAGTGCGCGAGCAATCCCGCCCTCTCCGCCAAAAGAAAAAGACCCAAAAGGGTCTTTTTTTATTTCATGGGTACTTTTTGGTAGTCGTCAGTGGAAAAGAACATTCCGGGCGTTGGCGGGAACTCCATAAAAAATTCTCATGCTGTTCACAATCGACGGAGAGCGGGAGCGCTGCCTTAAAGTTTGCGTCCGTTGCCTGGAGTTCACACGGGGATTTTGATAATACAATTGCGCGGAATAGTGAGCCGAGAATAGGCCTCCGCTAATTTCTCCCGTGTCTTCCGGATCTACCATCCCGCTAACCGTGCCGCCCAATCCGCCTGTGCCGCCTCCGCCCTTCCGGTGCCGTCTATTGTAATCGTCCAGATAATCTTCCCACTCAAGTGTCGTCGCATCCAGAAATTCTCTTTCAAGCGGATCGATGAGCGGAGCTATATACTGTTCAGCATCTCCCATCTCGTCCCAATAGAGCCCGGAGGCTTTTTCAAGAGCCATGCGGAAAAGCCCTATCGAGGCCCTGTTCAGCTCCCGTCCGAGCGCATTTTCCAGAAGACGGAAAGCGATCGACTCGGATACAAGATTCTTCCATTCGTGGGGCACGTTATGAACCGCGAGCGATGCGTACAATTTTCTCAGCGATTCAACAAACGCAAGCGCAAGATCGATCCCCTGATCTTCGCCCAGAAAGTCGCCTTTTTTCGAATCTTCCAGCACCTTCGTCAAAAACCTGGAAAGCCCCACTTCGATCTCCTCGCTAACTTGCGGATATACAAGAAAAGCCGCTATTCTGCTCGGAAGCCGAAATTCCCCTCCCTCGAAAAAGGAGTCTCCGTCAATCATGCCAATGGCCGTTCCAACAAGCTCTTTCCGTACCGCATCAAGAGGTTGCGAGGCTGCGATGTGAAGAAGGACGTTGATTGTAGGATCGGCGTCCCATTCCCAGGCATCGATCATCCGGAGAAACTCCGCCGTCAGTTTATGCAGGCCGGCGTCGAGCAACGCTACAAGCGACCTGATTAACGGCGTCTTTTGAATTGTTTTCTCATCCTTCGTTCCGGTCACGGTTTCGTTCACCTTCACGATGACGGCGGTCTCCCATTGCCAGTCGACCGCCTCGATTTCCGTGCCTCTGGAGAGTTTTCCGAGAATGAATTTCAGAAAATACCTCCAGTCCCCGATGTCTCCGATATGCTCTCTCACTCCCACGACCAGTTCGCCGAATCCCGCGGGATAAAGAGGCTGCCCAAGATCGCCCCATGAGATCATGTTCATAAGCCGCGAACCCACAGATGACCGATGAGTATCGTAAGAGAGGTCTCTTATGATTTTCAGCGCTTCAATTTCATTTCTGCTCACAAAAAAACCGTCATCGAGCTTTTTCGCGACACTGTGAGCCTGCACGGACGATATATGATAATATTGCGCTAGAGCGACATCCGAATGTCTGGCCGCGCCCATTCGGGACTGAAATTCCATGACGAGGCCCAGGCTGCTGAAATCGTGTCTGAGCGACGACCTCACTTCTGGCGGAGATCCTGGCGGGCAGCCCTTTCCACCGTTGAGGGAGTTCGCGAAAAGATCGACGATGAGATCCGTACCCACCCATCTTGCATTTTGAAGCAAGCTGCTTTCCTTCGTAAGAAACCTGTCGACCGTTCCTGTATAGCGATCATTGGCGCCGTCAACGGTGCTTATGCTCTCCTGGCAAATCATCTCGTATTTGCCCAGAAGCCTTGTGTCTATGTCATGAACCTGCGTCGCAGTATGAGGTATCTGCAAAGAGGCAAGAAGATTGTTGATCGAATCGTATGCCGGCATATCTTTTATTCACCCTCTACCATGCTGTAAAAACACCCCTCATGGTCCGCGCTCCCGACATCCACACCGGATGCTGCCGCGTAATGTTAGGCCAGGCGTTGAATCGCCGCCATGCGGATCCGGCATACCGTGGCCAATGCATATAACGGTATGGATACTGGCCGCCCGCGCCGCCGCCGGATGCCTTCTTTCGAACAATGAGTTGTTTCCAATATTCCGGCCCGCTCCGGGCCGCATCCATGTACTGAAGCTCCGTGGGATCGTCCAGCAATCTGCCGAGCTTCTCGGCAAGCTCGATTTTTGATTCCGCAAGAAGTGCGGTCGCCTTTTCTATAATGAATCGGCGCGCCGCGCCCAAAGGTTGCACCGAACTTCTTTTTAAAAGCGTCCTTACAAGATCGCCGGGAACGTCGTCTATTGCAGAGATCATCTTGAATATCGATTCGAGTAAAGGCGGGACCTCTGCGCCGTCCGCCGCATAGATCAGATCCTTCAGGCCTACCGGCAAGACGGGCCCGCCGTTTTTCATCTCGATCAGGCTCAAGAGTTTGTAGCCGGTGCGCTGCCGCGCGTGATCCTGGATCACATTGAGAAGCAGCTGATACGTCAACAGTTCCTCGCCCGTGAATATTCGTCCATTCAGTCCGGCGACCACTTTTTCCATGATCTCTTTCACATTTTTTAGAAGTTGCGGATCGGAATTGAGATTTTGAGATGAAAGTCCCTCCTCTTTCACCATCTCATCAAAAATATCTCCCCATTCGACATTAGTGCGTTCTTCTGCGCTGTCCGAGGTCGTGCGTGAAGAAACGGCAAAAGTGAGGATATCGAGTTCATGCTGATATCCAGGGATCAGAATCGACCCCATCCGGGCATTGATATATGCCGTGTTGGCCGGCGTGCCGTCCGGACATTTTTCGCCGCCGTTCAGATGGGAACCGAATGACGAGGCGAGCGCATCGGAGGACATGAAAAATTGAAACGGCAGAAACGATTGCAGGGTCCGCACCAGTCTGCTCTCGGCCTCTCGATCTCCAATCATTACGTGGCCGTCCGTACCCGATTGCGCTCCTATGTTATCGCGGCACACCTCTTCATACTTCTGAGCCAATTTAATGACATAGTCCCTTGGCGGCTCGCTCAAACGCGACTGACCGCTGAGGTAGGTTTGAACCGCGTGCGCAGTTTCGTCTGCATGCCTGAGGCTGTAATAAGCCATCTTAAGACACCCTTTCGGCACTTTTATCGCAGGTTTTTCAAAAAAGTTGCTAGGTTTTAAGTCTTTGAAATTACTTGGAAAAAACCATTCGCGCGTCGAGACAAAAACCGCCCTCCCCCTCCGGAAGCACTCGGAAGGGATTTAGATCCACCTCGGATATCTGCGGAAAATTGCTGATGAGAAGGCTCAGCCGGGCAACAACATCCTTGGCCTTGGCGAGATCGTAGCCTTTTTCGCCGCGCGCACCCGTGAGAATAGGATAACCTCTGAGTTCCGCGAACATCTGATCGGTCTCTTTTTCGTCGAAGGGAACGACGCGAAGCGCGGTGTCGCGAAAAATCTCGACGAAGATACCGCCCAACCCAACCATGACGGTCGGGCCGAAATTCGGGTCCCTCTTGGCGCCGATGATGAGTTCGCGGCCGCCGGAGATCATGGGCTGCACAATGACCCCTTCGATCGCGGCGCCCGGCACGCGCTTCTTGATATTCGCCATCATTTCTGAAAACGACTGCCGGAGCGCATCCTCGTTTCTTATGTTGAGTTGCACACCCCCCAGATCGGTCTTGTGAGAAATGGTGGGGGAGACAATTTTCATCGCAACGGGGTAGCCGAGTTTTTTGGCCTCTTCTGCAGCCTCGTCTTCTTTTTCGACAAGAACGCTTTTGACGACCGGAATGCCATAGGCGGAAAGGATATCGAGCGCCTCGCCCAGAAGCGGGCTGCGCCCGTCTTTCACACACGCATTGATGATTTTTTCAGCCTTATCCTTCTCGACGGAAATCTTCGACATATTAGCCGGAGCAGGGCGCATCTCGTGGCGGAAATCGCGCGCAAGCGCCAGCGCGTAGATCGCATCAGAGGGCGATGTGAAGACCGGCTGCGGGAGTTTCTGCCTCAGACGATAGAGCTCTTCCTCGTCGGTGGCGACGCATATCGCGATAGGCTTTTTGTACGTATAGGATATCTTTTCAAGCTCGGCGAAAAGGGCGCGCGAGGCCTCCCCCTCCGTTGCGGAAAAATACGTGTGCAGAAAGACGAGTCCGTCGACATTAGGCTGCGTAATCGTCTGTTCCACAATTCTTATGTAGAGTTCGTAATCGAAGAGATCGCCCAGATCCAGGGGGTTCGTGAGAGAGATGACGTGCGCGCGGAAATGCTGCTCCACATCTTTGATGAACGCGGCGTCGAAAGGCGCCAGCGTGAAGCCGGCCTCTTCGCACGCATCGGCGGCGATCACCGCATGGCCGCCCGAACGCGACAGAATCGCGAGCCTGTTTCCCGTGAGGCGGGGCAGCGGCAGTATCTTCAGATAATTGACGAGCGTTTCGTGATCCTTGAAACGCGCGATGCCGGCCTGTTTCAGCGCCGCGGAAACCACCGCGTCGTCGCTTGAAAGAGAGGCCGTGTGGGACTTTGCGATCGCCTTCGCCTCTTTTCCTATATTCGATTTGTGCAGCAGGATAGGTTTTGAAGATTTTCTTGCTATCTCCATCAGGCGGCGGCCGTCGCTTATCCCTTCAAGATAAAGGCAGACGATCTCCGTCTCCGGATCGTCTATGAAATAAGAGAGCAGATCGTTTTCGTTGATGACAAGTTTGTTGCCTATGCTTGCAAACTTCGCGATTCCCAGATTTTCGCTCGCCAAAACATTTAAGTAACTGATACCCACGCCACCGCTCTGCGTCACAAGCGAAATGCCACCCTTGCGAAAGACGTTTTTGAAGCTGGTGAAGGAGAGCGCCAGGCCGTTGTGGAGATTCATCACGCCTATGCAGTTGGGGCCGATGAATTTTATGTCGTATTGACGCGCGACTTTTAAAAGTTCGTCTTCCGTCTTTTTGCCGTCGGGGCCGAACTCCCTGAAGCCGGCCGATTCGATGATGACGCACCTGACGCCCTTCCCGCCGCACTCTTTGAGTATATCGGGAACGGTCTTCGCCGGTGTCAGTATCACCGCGAGATCTATCTGATCGGGTATGTCGGAAACGGAGCGGTAGATCCTTCTGCCGAAGAGCGTGCCGCCCTTGTATCCCACTTCGTAGATGATGCCGTCGTAGTTGAACTCGATGAGATTGGCGACGATGTTTCTGCCCATGTTGTCGGGCGATTCGGAAACGCCGATCACGGCGATTGTCTTAGGATAAAAAAACTCTTTCATTTTTTTCTCCTCTTATGGCGGAAAAATTCCGAGAGAAGCTTTGCGCACTCTTCTTCAAGAACTCCGCTTACCACTTTTATGCGATGATTCAATCTCTCGTCCTGCATCACGTTGTATAACGAGCCGCAGGCGCCCGCCTTCGGATCTTTGCAGCCGTAAACCACTGTCGGCACTCGCGCCTGCAAAAGCGCGCCGGCGCACATGAGGCACGGCTCGCATGTGGCATAGATCGTGCAATCGGTCAACCGCCACGATTTCTGTTTTTTTGCGAGCTTTTCAAGAAGCAAGAGCTCCGCGTGGCCGAGCGGATTGTGCGTTTTCTCGCGGATGTTGTGGGCGCGCGCAACTATCCTGCCGCCGATTACGGCCACGGCCCCGACAGGCACCTCATCCTTGCCGGCCGCCTTGCCCGCCTCGCAGATCGCCTCTTGCATCCATTTTATATGAACTTCGCGGGGAATCATTTGACTGTCGGATATGACTGAACGGTATTTCCTGAAAATGAAGTGACGATCATCTCTTTCGTTGCGCGGTTCAAACCCACACCGACGGGAGATTGCAGGCCCACCTGATATCCGTTGATAGCAAACGTCGGCGACATGCGATAGACGGAACCCAAATCGCGGCTCGCGACGTAAAGATTTCCGGTGTCGTCTACGTCCATGCCTTCAAGGGTTTTAACAAAGATCCCCGGCGTCTGCTGGCGCTTTCCCGATCTGTCGTAGGCCGTGATCTGGCCTGACGCGTTTCCGGAAACGACAAAGACCTGCCGTGCTGGATACCACGCCATTCCATGAGGCGAGCCAAAATCTTCGCCGGCGGCGAACGCCGTGACCTCATGCTGTTTGGCCACGTCGATTCGGTAAATCACGTTCATGCCTGCATCGGCAAGATAGAGCGCGCCGTCGGGCCCGATAGTGATAGCGTAAAAACTCTGATGCGGAAGAGTCCCAAAGTTCACGTCAAAGAGTTGTTTGCCGGTCGTGAGGTCGTACGTGTGAAGTGCGTCCAGATCGCAAACGTAAAGAAAGTTGCCCAGAATCGCCATCCCCTTCGGAGCATGCAGCATGATGTCCGGCGACGCACCGTCTATGAATTTGATCAGATCGATTGTCCCGTCTGTTTTGAGGCGCGAGATGAAACCGTTGTCGTCTTTGTCGTCTACACCGCCGTTAACGTTTCCGACATAGATGAGGCCGGTTTTCTGATCGACAACAACGCCGTACGGATTCGTGAAACCCGACGTCTGGAAGGCAAACGACGTGCCCGCTAAAATTGTGAAAACAAACAAAAAAAAGGCGGCGATTTTTTTCATATCGACGCCAAATTAGCCTTTTGAAGGCCCTATGTCAACTTGCCAAAAAAAGGCCCTCCGGATTTCCGGAGGGCCCTATCATGAAACCCGCTCTCTTAGTCAATGTCGCAGGCACCGGAATCTCTCAGAACTTCCAACTTTGGATCGGCGGCGATATCATCGCACTTTTTCCATTCAACGTGTCTATCCGTGGCCCTGCTGATTTCAGTGAAATTAGCTGCGGTGAAAATGTTCTCCCAGTTGTCGTCACCACTCGTTTCCCAATATGGATCATGCACCGTGTCCCACAAAAGATACGAGTCTTTGTCCCAGATGGCCAACGAATGGAGCGTTGTGTCGAGAGATTGGCAGTCCATATTTGTATCATGGCCGTGAAACTCTGCTCTGACTATTTCCGTTACGGGTACATCCCCATAGCCGGCCGTAGCGCCTGGATTAAGTGTCCAACTGTGATGTCCACCGTCCACAGGATCCTGCTCGAACTGTGCAATGACCCTGTTGTCCTTATTAAAGAATCTCACCTGGATATATATGTATCCGCCCCAATCATTATATTCGCACCATCCCGAGTCCCCGCAGGTATCGCCGAAAGTTACATCCATGTTTATCTTGGAGCCTGAGAGAAACTGACTGGCTGACGGCCTTAAAGGAAAGCTGTACGACTTTGACGCATGCTGCGCGGTAAGGCAGGAGTCCTGAACGTCAATTGCCATGGATTGCGAATATAGTCTTCCGCCAGTGCAAGCTTTCTCAGATGGATACGCCAAAGTGGTCGGGCGGTCGCTGCCATAGGTATAGCACAGTATCTGGCCAAGGTTCTCAAACGATGTCGAAACCACGAACGTATCGCCAGTTTCGACTGACATCTGGTAATCAAAGTCTTCGGACAACGCGTCGCCTATCTTTTTTCCGTTGACTGACCATATATATGGCCCTTTACCGCCCGACGCCTGGAATTTGAACGTGTTCAGATGGTTCGGCTCGCGTTCGTTGAAGCCACGGTCGCCGTCCTCAACCAACATTGCGTGATCCGGATCGAAAACCTGCGTTATCACAGGTGGTGTCGAGCAGGGATCCTGCTCGAATACAATCGAGCTGAACTTTATCTTGTCTTCGTTTCCCGCGGAGTCTTTCACGGTCACGGTGACGTTCCTGTGGGTAGTACCGTAAGCGACGGGCTCGACATACAAATAGTAGGTCTTGCTGATGACAGGCATTGTGGATGACGATGAACCGGCAAAAGCAGGTAAATGTTTCCTGACAAGACTTTCGCATGTCCCGACGTCTGCGGGTAGCTCTGCAAATTTTACATCCTCATCGGACGTCTCCAGCGCATAGCCTCCCATATGACCCTTCACTTCGATTCTCAAATAGCTGCATGGATCGGAGGGAAACGGCGGAAGAACCTTCACACTTTCGGAGACCAAATCGGCCCTTGAAACAAGGCCTCCTCCTATCATATGAATTTCTGAAGATCGAAAGCGGGCGGTTATAGAGATGTTATCCTTCACCACGATCTTGAAGCTTCGAGCGTCGCAGTTGGCAGCATCTTCCGCATCGCAAACCTTTACGCTAACTATTTTTTCGTCAAAATTTGTAAACCTGCCTTCGATCTTGGCTACCTTTTTGTCCAGATCGATCGCCGTCAGGCCTTCGGGGAGATTCGTGATTTCCCAGACATAGCTTTCGGAACCGTAGCTCGCTCTGAATGTCAGGTCGCTATCTTCATATAGAACGAAATCTTTGGTCTCGCCGTCACGTGCGCCCCTCGTGATCTTCACGGCCCTGACTGTGTCCGAACCGTCGCCGTCCGCGTCCGTGTCCACGTCGTCGTCCGTGTCGGTATCCGTCGTGTCGGGAACGTCATCGCAGTTGCCCAAAATGGTGCAATCCTTGCTCAGATCGGGGTCCTGTTTAATATCCGCCCCGCCGCCGGCGCAACCAATGAGCGCCACGAGCGAAAAAAGGATAACCAGATGCTTATACATGAAACCTCCAATATAAAGATTCACATAGATTATAAGCAATAAGCGTACCAAACAGGCTTCTTTTCAACATATGGATATTATTAAGATTATTGGTTTTAGCCGTGAAGAAGAGCGCTTTAAAAGAATAATTGAGGCTTATATGGTGACTTGAAACCCCAGATAAAAAAGCCCGCCCTGGTCTCCCAAGGCGGGCAATCGGTTCAGGATAATATTTTAGTGTGACTCACAGGATTGATCCATGCCGGCATACTCCGACTGACCCATCGGTCTTAAATTGCATACGCCTCTTTCGACGAGCCACGCTCTGTTGGGATCCTGATTGATCTCGGAACATTTATGCCAGTTCAGATAATCTCCACCCGGAATTTTCGAGAGATCAAGAAGCCTTGCGACTTCTTCGTCGTCCTGAACTTCCAGATTCGTTCCCGGAGTCACAAGATACCAAAAATCGTTGAAGATCACCGCCCACTCCAGATTGACGTCCATCCATGCACCGTCTCCGTTTGTATCGTGTGCATGCAACTCAAAGATTCTGCCCTCTGTCGCATCGAGGTCTTCTGCCCCGTCTTCGATGAGGCTTCCCATTTTATCATACGACCATGATCTGGGACGCCACCCGTCTTCAATGGAGGTAGAGTCATATTCCTGTGGAAGTTTCACTATATGACAACCGTCGCCCCATCCGTAACCATAATTATAATTTTCTTTTTGGAAATCCGCAGATATGAGAGGAAATTTTTCGGTGCTGTCATACAATCTAAGTCTGATCCACTGCGGGCCTTCGCAAGAGCATGTTTCGCACGTGTCACCCAAATTCACCTTGATTGCCATCTTCAATTTCTTCATTGTCATCCTGTCGGTGGGAGTAAGATCGAAATTGTATTTCTTTTCCGCCGACCCAAAACCCAGACACGAGAGATCCTCTACCTTCACCGTTATTTCTTCCGTGTATTTTTTTGTGCCCTCGCACTTCACGGCCCCGTCCGGCGAGAATACAGGATTCCCATCCTCATCTTCACATGTGAAAATGGATCTATCGAGCGTGCTGCTGACAACCAGTTGGCGCGTATCAGACGACGGCGTCGGGTTCCATGCGCTTACGAATTCCGCCCCTACTGCCATAGCTCCGGACCCTTCCTCAGTCCTGGCCGAGAATGTCCATTTGAACGGGCCGGTTCCGCCTTTGGCTTCAAACGTCGCCGTGAACGGATCGGCGCTCGGCCTGTGCGGCTCATATGCATTGGGTCTGTCTTCTTTCAAAGGGTTGGCAGGATTTCCGACCTGAACAATCTCAAAGGGTTGGCATCCAAGAAATGCAATCTGCGTTTCCGAAACATCTTTTCTATTATCTTTGACCTCGATTTCAAATCCGTCTTTTTCGCCGCAGTTTGTAGGTGTTTCGGCATCACAAACTTTCACTATTCCTGAAAATGTTCCTATTGCACCTACTTGCCCCTTTATATGGATATTTTTTCCGGCCTGATCCTGAAATGAAAGTCCGGGCGGCAGCCAATCGGCAACCCAAGTGTAGTTACCCGATCCGCCTTTCACCCTGAGATTGATGTCGATTGCGCCAAAAAGCGACGTCTCGTATTTTCTCTTCAACACTTTGACCACGAGCTCGGCGTCATCCTCATCGTCGGTGGAGGTATAAGTCGTGGATGAACCGCCCGAGGATCCCGCGTCGATTATATCATCTCCATCATCAACATCGCTTCCACCTCCGAGAAGGGAACCGTCGACGGACGGATTCTCGATTTCCTGATCGGCCGGAACGGACGACCCGCCTGCGCAACCGGCAAGAACCAGAACTGAACAGATGACGATCAAATATTTGTACATGCAGGCCTCCCGTAAGGTTCGGCCATGAAAAGAGCAATAAATGTGCCATAATCTCGTTATGGCAATATATTGATATTATTGATGAATTATTGCGGCCGTATCATTATATATATGCAAATAACGGCCTGAATGGGCTTAAAGTGGGGCGCCAAGACCCCGCTTTAGTTGGGCTACGAAATGATCCGCTCGCAATGACTAAACACATCCAATGTACGGCAGCTCGCGGTGTTTCTGGGCGCAGTCGATCCCGTAACCGACTATAAAAACATCTTGAACGGTGAGGCCCAGATATTTGATGGACTCTTTGCGAATTGTCATGCGCGGTGATTCCTTGTAGAGAAGCACGCACGATTCGAGAGATGCCGGGTTCATAGAGCGCAATCTGTTGATGATGAAGGAGAGCGACTGGCCCGTATCGACAATGTCTTCGACAATAACAACATGCCTTCCCTTGACAGGAAGGGTCGCATCCAGAAGGAGTCTCAGCTCGCCGGAGCTCATTCTGTCTTCATAACTTGAAACTTTCATGAAATCGCATTCAAGCGGGATGCCCAACTTTCGCACAAGATCGGCCATGAAGACGAAGCTTCCGGTGAGACAACCTATGACGAGCAGATTCTTATCTTTATAATCTCCGGCGATTTTTTTTGCCAGAGAACCTACGACCTCCGAGATCTGCCCTTCCGAGAAAAGTTTTTTAACCTTCATATTTTAAAATCCCAGTGACACGCCGATGCGGATCGGGACGGCGAGCACAGTTGTCTGATTCTTTGAGAGATTGTTCCCAAAAAATATCACCGCGCGCACCGGCACTTGCGCATACAACGAGCTTCTCACTTTTTCGCCGCGGTGGAAAAACCAGTTGATGGCCGGACCGACGCCGATGTTGATCCCCGCCGCGCCAGTGTTGTTCGTTCTGGGACCTTCAAATAGCTGGCTGTAACCCACACCGCCCACGAGATTGAAGTCGAGCCCGTTCTCCCATGCAATGATATGAAGTATTCCTTCTACAGCGGTTCCGAAATAGTTCACGCGCTCGGAGTGATTGAGATTCAAGTTCGAATATTCCGGCACCACCTGAATGCCCCATCTTGAGCCCGGGAAATCGTATCCGATAAGAAGGTGCGCGCCGTAACCCGGACCGAACGTAATCTTCTCCGAACTCACGGCGAGAGGCCCTGCCAGTTGATGCTCGGTGGTGAACATGAAAAGCTGCTGATAACCGCCGCCTACAAAGAAACCGTCATGGCCGCATGCGAAGGAGCGCCCAGCAAGCACAAACGATAAAACTGCCGCAAAGAACACAACCGCCAAGACCCGTGTCTTCATGCGAATGCCCTTTCCATCCCCCTTGCCTGCCATCTAGCCCGTTTCGCCATGGCTAGCAACGATTTTTTAGATGCAAAACTCGTCGGCTTTCGGGGCTCTGAATTTGTGACATGGGGTTTCCCCTGCGTGAGGCCTTGGCCCTTCGCCTTCGCCGGCAACGCTCACGCTGGCGCGTCATCGATGAGTCTCAGCCAGACCCATCCAGAAGTAGCATCTCCTCCGTATTATTATCTGGCGAGCCGGCGATGAGATATCAGCCAGCATGGCGATTGCCGGCTCGTCTTTCGGGCATGTCCTCACGCAGGGGACACCCCATGTCACAGGAACAGAATATCCCTGAAGCTGTGCCAAAACGCGTCGGCGTAGGGGCAGTGGGGTTTGTGGGCGGACGGAGGCGTTCGCATCAATTGTTATGATAAAGC
>JBGSNL010000005.1:0-40895 GCA_041739675.1 bacterium | reverse complement strand
GGCCTCGGCATTCTATTATCTGAAGGTCGCGATAATGCGCATCCCGATTCATTTCACGATTATCATTTCCATGTATATCGTGCTCAAGACGTTCGGCGTCACCGTCCCGTTCACGAAGATACTTGGAAATATACCGCTCTGCTTTTTCCTGGGAACTCTTCCTATCACGCCCGGCGGGCTCGGAACGACGAACGTAGCGATGGTGGAGCTTCTCTACCGCTACGTCTCCGGACCGATCTTCGCGGCAGGCCTTGTCACACCTCAGGAGATGCTTTTCACCGCGACGCTTCTCTGGATGTTCGCCAACTATTCTCTGAAGGTCATAGTTGGGGCACTTTCGCTTTCCCGCGTCTCGACGCATCTTTTCGAACCGACACCTGAGGAGCCCGAAGAAACGATCGAAGAGGAAGCGGTCCACGTCGGAGGCAACATCTAACCCCTTTACAGCGATATGCCGAGAATATAAGGTAAAAAGATGAGCGCACCGGTTCGAAAAGCCGTTATCCCCGTGGCAGGCCTGGGAACCAGGTTTCTTCCCGTCACCAGAACGGTTGCAAAAGAGCTCTTGCCGATAGGCACAAAACCGTCGCTGCAGTTGGTGATAGAAGAGGCTCAAGCAGCCGACATTACAGAGATTATTTTAGTCACTTCACCGCACAAGCACGAAATAGAGGATTATTTCAAAAGGAACACGCCCTACGATAAAGCGCTGGCATCGCAGAAAAAAGAAACTCTCCTGCATGATTTTCACAGAAGACTCACCGATAAGATTTCTCTCACGACGGTCGTTCAGGAAAAACCGTTGGGATTGGGCCACGCAATTCTCTGCGCAAAAGAGAAGATCGGCGACGAGCCCTTTGTGGTTTGTCTTCCCGACGTCTTGATCGAGAGCAGGACTCCCTGTATTCGTCAGCTCATCTCCGCTTATGAAAAGACCGGCTGTGCGGTCAATGCGACCGAACACACGCCGAGGGACAAGATCCATCTTTACGGCGTTTATGACATCGCGTCTTCAGAGGGGCGCCTGCACAAAGCGAGGCGCGTTATCGAAAAACCGTCTCCAGAAGAGGCCCCTTCCGATTTTTCGGTTGTCGGCAGGTATCTCTTCACCGCAGACGTTTTTTCGATACTCGAAGAGACGAAACCCGGCCGGGGCGGCGAAATCCAGCTTGCCGACGCAATGGACACTTTGGCAAAATCGGGCCGGATGTACGCCTATGAATATGAGGGGCAGCAGTTCGATATAGGCGACAGGCTGGGCTTTCTCAAGGCCAATATATTTTACGGCTACCGCGAATTTCCGGCGGAGCTGGGCAAATTCATGAAGGAGATAATTTACTGAAATGGAAATCTTCGTATCAGACATCGCAAGACATCAGGGTAAAGAAGTTAAGGTAAAAGGCTGGGTCTATAACTTCCGCTCGTCGGGAAAGATCGCCTTTCTGCAGATTCGCGACGGCAGCGGTTTTGTCCAGGCGATCGTCTCCCAGCCTGAAGTTTCAGAAAAAGTCTGGGAGGACGCAAAGCGCATCACACTTGAAACATCGGTTATCGTTTCCGGAACCGTTTCAAAACATCCGCGCCATGAAACCTACGAAATTCAACTCAAGGGTTTGGAGATAGTTCAGATCGCGGGCGAATATCCCATAGGCAAAAAAGAACACGGTCCGGATTTTCTGCTCGATCAGCGCCATCTGTGGCTGCGCTCGCGCAAGCAGTGGGCGATCCAGCGCGTCCGCAACATCGCGATCAACGCCACCTATGAGTGGATGGAAAAAAACAATTTCATCAAGATCGACTCTCCTATCTTAACGCCCGCGGCCTGCGAAGGGACGTCGAATCTATTCGAACTGGATTATTTCGATCTGGGAAAGGCCTACCTCTCGCAATCGGGCCAACTTTATCTGGAGGCTGCCATCATGTCGCACGGGCGCGTCTTCGATTTCGGCCCGACGTTCCGCGCAGAGAAGAGCAAGACAAGAAGACATCTTACAGAATTCTGGATGATGGACGCGGAGATGGCGTTCGTAGAGCACAAAGGAAATCTGGAGATTCAGGAACAGCTCATCTCCCACATCGTTTCGCGCTGCCTTGAAAAAAACCAGGAGGAGCTGAAAATCCTCGAACGTGATATTGGGCCTCTTGAAAAAATAAAACCTCCATTTTTGAGAATGACGCACGCAGAGGCCGTTGCCAAACTCCACGAGCTGGGAAGCGACATTTCTTCCGACGACGATCTGGGCGGAGACGACGAAACGATGCTCACGGAGAAATTGGAAAAACCCATCTTCATAGAAAAATATCCCGCAAAGGTGAAGGCGTTTTACATGAAGCGCGATCCCAAAAATCCCGAGCTGGCGCTTTGCGCCGATTTGCTCGCCCCTGAGGGGTACGGGGAGATAATCGGAGGTTCGCAACGCGAAGACGATTACGACACGCTGGTAACGCGCATCAAGGAAAATAATCTTCCGATGTCGGCATTCGAATGGTATCTCGATCTTCGCAAATACGGAAGCGTTCCCCATTCGGGGTTCGGCTATGGCTTGGAGAGAATCACCGGCTGGATTTCAGGGATAAGGCATATTCGTGAAACGATTCCGTTCCCGAGGTTACTCAACCGCCTCACGCCATAATGGAAGATCATTTCGGAACAACCAAGGAATTCCGGTGCCGCACTGTGGCTGCCCAGCCCGATGCGGCCTACTGCGCGC
Organism: bacterium; assembly: GCA_041739675.1. Classification (GTDB taxonomy): domain Bacteria; phylum UBA10199; class UBA10199; order 2-02-FULL-44-16; family DYJF01; genus DYJF01. The sequence goes on along the minus strand of JBGSNL010000005.1, from coordinate 38,184 downwards.
TTGAGCAGAAGCGCCTCATCTTGTCCATTGTGATCACGGCCGTCACGATGGTTGTGGAAATCGTCGGCGGTATATGGAGCGGCTCTCTCGCGCTTCTCTCCGATGCGGGCCACATGTTCTCGCATCTTTTCGCGCTGGGGATCAGCTACTGCGCGATACTTCTGGCGTGCAGGCCGCCCACGGAAGCACAGAGTTTTGGATTCTACCGCGCCGAGATACTGGCGGCGTTTGCAAACGGCCTCACACTTCTCATCATCTCGGCGTGGATCTTATACGAGGCATGGCAACGGCTCCATAATCCGGGAATGATTTCGGGCGGCTCGATGTTCGCTATCGCCGTCATCGGCCTTGTGGTGAATGCGATCACAGCGAAGCTCCTCCACGAGGCCTCACACCACGACATCAACATCAAGGCCGCGTTCATACACGTCCTTGGCGATCTGGGATCGTCGGTCGGTGTTGTGATTGCGGCGGTTCTCATCTGGCTCACCGGCTGGACCCCCATAGATCCCATCGTTTCGGCGCTTATCGCGATCGTCATCGCATACTGGGCGGGAAAACTTCTCTGGGACGCGGCGAGAATCCTTCTGCAATCTACGCCGCGCGATCTTTCTCATGAGAAAATAGCGGCCGCCCTGAAAGAGGATATCAAGGAGATCAGAGACGTTCATCATATTCACGTCTGGGAGCTGACCTCAAAGATGTACGTGATGACCGCGCACATCCTGGTGGATGACATGGCGTTGTCCGAAGTGGAGAAACTGAGGGAGCGGGCAATGGAAGTTCTCGCCTGCCGTTTTGCAATCACACATGCGAGCCTCGAATTTGAATGCTTTGAATGCGCCGCGCATCATCTATAAAGATGAGTCGGTGATAGTCGTTGAGAAACCGGCCGGAATGCCGGCAGTCTCCCTTGCGAAAAAAAACGCCGGCACGCTCGCATCCTGGCTCATCGCGAAATTCCCAAAACTCAAGGAACTCCCCAAGGGCGAGCTGGAAGCGGGCCTCATGCACAGGCTCGACAACGACACGTCCGGTCTCATGATCGCGGCAAGGACGCCCGAGGCGTATGAGTTCCTGCGTCTCCAATTCGATGAGAGAAAAGTCGACAAGGAATATCTCGCGCTCGTTATAGGAAATCCGCCGGCAAAGGGAACAATCTCCAAACCCATTTCGCATCATCCGAGGAAGAAAAAAAAGATGGTCGTGGGTTCAGGCGGCCGGCCCGCAAAAACGGATTTCAAGGTCATCAAGCGATTTGGTACGAACTTTGCGCTTCTCAGCGTGCAAATTGAGACCGGCGTCCGCCACCAGATCCGCGTCCATCTTGCATCGATGGGTTTTCCCATCGCAGGCGACCATCTTTATCAAAATCCAAAAAAGCGGAGCGAAGATACGCTCGCGCTTGGCCGACATTTTCTCCACGCAAGCGCCATTGGATTTTCGCATCCTGTGACGGGGAGGCGAATGAGCTTCGAATCGGATTTGCCGGCCGATCTGAAGAATCTCTTGAAGACAATCTCAGCCTGAACCCGCCGCTATGGAATTCAGTGATTGGTGATCAGTAAAAGCACTGAAGTTCTCGCCCATCCCGATTCGGTTGCAGTTCAAAAAAAATGAGAGGATTAAAACACCCAAAACACCCGTTTCCTCAAAATCGATAATGAATGATTTCGGATACTTATCTATATGGGGACTGACCCCTTTATCCCCACTTCCCGCAATTTGAGTTAACAAGGGGAGCCCCACGCATTTGTATTCACTGGTTTAGTTACCGGGAAACGTCCCCTTTTTCAAAACCCTCAGACTAGTGAGGTAACGAAGGCGATTCATTTTATTTTGCAATGCTGTGTTATCGTTTTACATTGAAATATTTGGGGTTTTAGATCCGATTGTAAATCGATCGGTTGCCATAGTGCCCGCACTTCGCATTCTTCAGAATATCGAGGCGGCTTCATGAGAGCTGGATGAGTCTGCGACCAATTGGTGTGGTCAACTGATTTTTCAGTATATATGCAGTCATAAAGTCCAACCTCTTTTATGGGGATAATTTGATTCAGTGTCTTTAATAGCTCTCGAAAGAAATGATGATAATCCGTAATTTCTACGCAAGCACCTCCGAATCTATATTTCAGAGTTTTATTGTAAATTTTACTTGTACAATATATATAAAAATTTGGACTTTGATCGACACGCGTAATATTTGTTAGTTTTCCTTCTTTGATTTTTGCTCCCCCTTTGATTTTTATCATTCCTTTTAGAAATTCTGGGATCGAAGAATTATCTGACAACTCATAAGGACCGCCTAAGTGTGTTGATTTGACTCCCTCCTCTTCATCCCCGCGGACACCCCCATGGCGTTCAATATCTCGAAATTCATATAATGTACCGATACGCACAATACCGTTTTCCACCATGGATATGGCATGCTCTTCGGTAAGATACTTATATAGTGTCATATCGCTTAAAATAATACCTATATAAACCGTGGGTGAAGTTGATGACCATTAATAACCCTTATTAAACCGTCCCTGCCTCCCGCAATTTGAGTTAAAAAGGGGAAGCCTATATATTTGTATTCACCAGCTATCTTTCTCACCAAGAATCTTAGCAAATCAAAATGGAGCCATGTGTCTTCTAGTGAAAGAAAAAAAATATTGTCGCACCGCATTTCTTGTCAACGAGCACTGGTCCATGAGACACGAAATAACGAAGCACTGAGGCATTAGGATGCCTATATCTCTTTGAATCAGGATCTGAACTAAAAAGGCTTACAACGGGATTAAATTCGGTAGGCACATCTCTATGGCAGTTTCCTTTCGCACCGTGATGCATTACTTGCAAGGTATGTAATTTAGCAATGCGATTAGAATTAAGATACGTTTTTAAAGCTTTGATCCTGCTCGTTGTGTTGAGATAACCATCTCCTGTATAAAGGATTCCACATCGATCAGGACACAAAGAAGTTATCCGTAAGTTCGGACGTAACGACACCTTCTCAAAATACATGGCTTGAAACAATGGACAACAGTGCTTCGCATGGATTGGACCACCATAAAGAAACAAAGAAATTATATTTTTGTTTCTTTTTTGGTTTCCAAATGTTTGACCATAGATATCTTTTAGATCCAGAAGAGCTTTCTGGATAGCGTCAGGATTCTCGCTATACAAAACATTTCTTCTATCATCTACCTCTTTTTGAAATCCAGACGTCGCCTTTTCATCTAATTTTGCTTCATTGTAGGGCACGAACTCCCATATGCCATTGATGTAAAGCCTGCCTCCGTCTTTCACAAATTTGATCTTAGTGTTCGCTGGCACAGTTATATTTAGGTCGCCTTTTTCTTCTTCAGACAGAACACGTTCATCAATTTGCAGAACAAAATCATTCATCTCCTCAGAGTCTTCATTGGACGACACTATCGTTTGTTTAGGAGTAGGTGGCACAAGAACGATCTCAACGCCATCAATTGCTTTTTTGATGTAGGAAACAGGATTAATAAAAAAATGCATCATAGGGTTAATCTGTTTTTTTCTAGCGAGCGGTCGAATCTTTTCTTCAAAAGCCACTATCAACCGTTGCCATAAAGGCATATAGGGAAGTAAGATTCTTTTAACATTAAACTGAGGAAAGAGATTGTCGAAACCATTGATATGGTCTTTATCAAAATGGGATATGGCAACTAGATCGAGTGTTGGTTTTGACTGGTCGTTTTTTTGATCGTTATTTCGTCCGATGTTTTCTTTTAAACGACCATACGCTTTTGAAAGTAATTCTTTCCCTTCTTTCTGTAGCGATGAGCTTGTACCACAATCATATACCCAGCTAAATCTCTGATGATCATTTGGATGACGAATCGTACCGGATGTAAATAACCCTTGGCCAACCGGATAGAAATCATATCGCAGGCTATAATTCATAGAAACCACGGGTAACGGAGCAAGCCCGTAAAAAGTATTAACTGCCCCCCACTTACTCCCCTCCCCACCCCATTGCAAGCGGTGGGAAAAGCGCAAAAAAAGTAGGTGGTAGGTGGTATGTGGGGCGGGTGATGAAAGTAAAAACAAGAACCGGTGTGCGAACTGCGACGGTTCAGAGATTTCTATTTCATTAGAGCCCAGAGCATCTTGCTGACCTCGGTGAGGCGAACCTTGACCGACCTTGCAGAGAGCGGCGTCATTACACCGAAGGATGACGCGAGATCGATGCACGCAGATACCTCAACCGCTGAGGCGCGGGCGATCTCGAAGAAGCGGCGACGCTCGGCTGTGCTTCTACGCGCGTTGCCTTCTGCAATATTGAGAACGACTGACGCGATTGCGCGGCGCAGCTGATCATATAGATAGCCAAGGCCGCGGGGCCACCTGGCACCCTCCTTGCTTAACTCCTCTGCCAATCCGACTGCCCTTTGGTAGCATTCCAATTTTTCGTGCAACATAAACGCCTCCTAGGTTTGTCAGTTATCGCTGCCCTCCACCCTTATGAGAGGGCAGCGATAACTGACAAACCAAAGGAGGAGTCATGAATCACGAAAAACTGGAGTGCTACAGGCAGTTAGTCTCAATTGCAGAGGAGGTTGCAAGGATGGTGGCCAGGTGGCCCAAAGGACATGGTGATCTTGTTGATCAGCTACGCCGTGCAACAACCTCCACTATTCTCAATCTTGCGGAAGGCAATGGGAAAAGCAGGCGCGGTCGCGAGCGGTACTGGTTCTTCCGCATCTCGCTCGGTTCAATCGCGGAAGTCTCCGCAGCTCTTGATCTTGCTCGCGCCTTCGGCCTTATCGAAAGTACTGAGCTTGATTCGCTCAAGTCGCGGCTTCGGTTGGCATACGTTCAAGTGAGGGCTCTGCCATGAGCTCTTTTCTCTTTTCACAGTTGCTCGGTTCTCTGTTCTCTGAATCTTTTATCTGTTCTCTGCAGTTAACTGCGATGATCAGGCGATGGAACGGCGATGAAAGAGCGATGAAAAGCGATTGGGTCGGTAACCCTCTCCTTCATTGACGAATCGGTAAAAACCTCCTATATGCGGCCTTATGCGCAAAACAATCCTCATTTTGCTGTCTTTTGCATTCATCTTTTCGCTCGCTTTGAAGGTCTCGGGTGAGGAATCCCGGCAGGAATCCCAGATCGGGACCGTCCTTGTAATCGACAACTTTGCCGATTATCAGGCCGGAAAATTTCCTTCCAAATGGCGCACATGGCCGTTTCAGCGGGGCAAGGCTCAGGAGGTCTATCAGATCGCTGAAGAGAACGGCCGAAAATATCTGAAGGCGAAAGATGACAAGGATCTCTCCCAACAGACAATGCGATATTTCAACTGGGACCTTGAACGGTATCCGTACCTGAGCTGGAAGTGGCGGGCGAGAGAATTGCCGAAAGGCGCCGCAGAAAATGACGACAACAAAAACGACAGCGCATGCGGAGTATATGTCATTATCGGCACCTACACCGGCGACGCGATCAAATACGTCTGGTCCACCTCTTTGCCTGTAGCGCAGACGGTAACGCGCAGAGACGGAAAGCTTAAAATCAAGGTGGCGGACAGCGGAGCTCTAAATCTCAATAAATGGGTGAGTCACACTGTCAACGTGCCGGCAGATTATAAGGAACTCTTCGGCGGAGAACTCAAAAAGAAACCGTCCGGCATCGCGGTTTTGACCGACGGCAACGCCACACATACAGCGGCCGCGTGCGACTATGCTGATTTTACGATATCGAAGGAGCAAAAACAGTGAACAGTGATCAGAGATCAGTGATCAGTGATCAGAAAACAGAAGGTCATTTGAACTTTCAGCTTTTATGCGTTCTTATTGGTTTCATTCTCATTCTTAATCCTCAATCTGCCTTCGCCAAATCGAAGGTTAAAAAAGTGAAGGCAGCGCAGGTGAAACAGGAGCAGATAAAAAAAGAGGAGCCGCAGAAGCCGATATCCGCCGACGTGATCGATGCGTTGGCGAGAGGAAATCTCAATGAGGCGGCGATCGAGCTTCGGGAACAGCCGACGACCGCAAAATCATTGTATCTTTTGCGCGAAGTCACGAGAATCGTGATGCATGAGACATCGAAGAAGCACCCCAAACATTCGGAAGCGCATCAGTATTATCAAAATCTGGGAATTGCCTATCACAACCTCTTTCTCTTCCTGAAGGCGAACGGTATCACGCAGGAACAGTTCGCCGAAAACTCAGTCAAGTTCTACAAAAAAGCCGGAGGATCGGCGACGCCGCAACATAAGCAGGAGACCGACCTTCTGATGGCTGCAGTTTTCGCTTCGAATAACGAACCGGATAAGGCCGACAAGGTCATGAAGAAAGTGGACCTGACGAAACTCGGCGCCGATTTTCAGACACAGGAATATCTTGCCGCTTACTATGCTGCCAGGGGAGATCAGGATGATGCAATGGAATCGCTCAAAGCGGCCTACCGCGAAAGGCCGGATGTCATAATGACCTGGCTTGCGGTGGGGGACGATTTTTATATCATCAAAGACGATCCGCGATTCGTAGCCCTCTTGAGCGACTGGCACTTTGCAAAATCGTCGAAACAGCTCAATCTGAAATTGCCGCCGCCCGCCGCCCCAAAGCTGCAATTCGCGGAGCCGAAGGTTCAGTTCCGACATCCAACCGCCCCGCAGGCCCAACCTCACTACCGCCTCCCGAAAAACAAAAAGAGCTACGCTGCCCTTTCCAAAAGCAAGAGCAAAGGCAAAGCAAGCGCAAAGGCAAAGTACAAGAGCACAAAGACAACCAAGAAGAAATCCGCCGCAAAAAAGAGTAAAGGCAAGTAGCCGCAGGCTTCAGCCTGCGCCAATGAGCGCAAACTAAAGTTTGCGGCTACTCACCAACTTTTACCCTAAAAATAGACAGTATTCCGTGGCAGGCCGACGAAGTCGCGACGCCTATCATGTATTCGCCGGCAGTCTGAAGTCTCGTTTGCAGAGTTCGCCACGCGTCTATTATTGACTGCATGGGGATTGCACTCACGGCAAAGGCGTAGTGGCGGGCGGGAAAGACGAAAAAATCGTCGAGTTTGACGGTTTCGGCCCAGCTTCTCAAGGTCATCTCGAGATCCCAATCGCGCGGCGCATGTATGTGCGGGCACTTGCCGGGCTCGGGACAATTCGCGGGGCAGTTCCATGTGGCCATGCTGACAGCCGTGATTCCTTTTTCGCGCTTCCATTCGTAAGGGGTTCCCACCGGCACTCTGGTATCGGCGGTCTCAACGGAGACGCGACGCCCCTTTCCGTCCTGGGATTTTATGAGTTCAAGAAAGACCATGCCCAAGACATGTGGCGCTGCATGTGAGGGCACGACCAGATCATCGGTTCGGGCAGGAAGACGTCCGGCATAATCGGTGAGGAAATAAATCCAGTCAAACGCGACAAGCCTGACAAGGGGGTCTTTGATTTTTGCAGAGACCGCGCAATTTGAATCGCGATCCACCACTATCAGATGCTCAAAATCTATTTTGCGCCGGGCGCGGGCGGCCAGGAGCCAGCGCGCATACTGCAGGCCGTAACAGCCGCCGCCTAGAATATATATGTTCATGATATCCGCCAAACAAAAAACCCCGCAGTCAAGTGCGGGGCTTTTAGTTCGATAATCACCGGCTAAAATTATTCCCCGTCATCCCCTATTGCCTCGACAGGGCAGGATTCTTTTGATTCCTTGCACTGCGCCTCTTCATCGTCGCCCGAGGGTTGTTTTGAAACAAACGCATAGCCCGCCTCTTCATTATGGGCAAAATTGGTCGGAGCCGTATCTATACACAGATTGCAATCTATGCACTGTGTATCGACAAAATAACGACCCTCAGCATTTTCCGGCACTTTATCGTCACGATTCGCCATAGGTTCTCCTTTCATTAGAAACCAGCTTACCGCGCGCTCCATAACGACACGCACATTTTATGTCAAGCCGTTTTAAGACCGTACGGGCAGAGCTTCAGTAACGGGCAATGGGGGCAATCGGGTTTCTTTGCCGTGCACAGGCTGCGGCCGTGCGCTTGTATGAGGAAGCTCAGTCTCGTCCAATCTTTTTTGGGAAAAAGTTTCTGCAGGTCGAACTCGATTTTCACGGGATCGGTGTTTTTTGTGAGCTCAAGCCTTTGACTGACGCGCAGCACGTGCGTATCGACGACAATTCCCGGGATACCGAAGCTCACTCCAAGAACAACGTTTGCGGTTTTTCTGCCGACACCCGGTAATGACGTGAGCTCCTCGATTGTTTTCGGAACGGCGCCGCCGAAATCGGAAACAAGTTTCATGCTGCACTTCTGAACCGAGGCCGCCTTGTTTTTATAAAACCCCGTGGAGCGGACCATCGATTCAAGGGTTCCGCGGTTGGCTTTTGCAAAATCGGCCGCCTTCTTGAACTTCTTGAAGAGCGCCGGCGTGACCTTATTGACCTGCGCGTCAGTGCACTGAGCGGAAAGAATTGTGGCTATTAAAAGCTGGAAGGCGTTGCCGTGAGACAGTGCGGTCTTTGCAACCGGATACGTCTTTTTAAGTACCCCCAGAATTTTTTTCGCCCGTTCATCTATTTTCATTTTTTGAAATACCTCATGACATCTTCGGCCGGGAGACAATTTAAGACATCTTTTTTCTCAAGCCATCCTTTACGGGCTATTCCGATTCCGTAGTCCATGTCAAGAAGACCTTCCGGCCCGTGTGCGTCCGGCCCGATGGCAATTTTCACTCCCTTCGATTTCGCGTATTTCCCATGGCGCCAGTCCAGATCCAGCCTCATGGGATGGGCGTTGATTTCTATCGCAACTCCCAAATCGGCGGCGGCATTTATCACCTCGTGCATATCCACTGCGTAACCGTCTCGGGAAAGCAGCAGCCTTCCGGTGGGATGGCCCAGGATCGATGCATATTTATTTTTCATCCCCTTTATTATCCTTTTCGTCATCTCAGTCTCGCTCATGTTGAACTTCGAATGGATCGAGACGATGACGAAATCGAAGAGCTCCATAATGGAATCGGGAAAGTCGAGGCTGCCGTCGGGGAGGATATCCGACTCCGTCCCCTTGAGAATGGTGATTCCCTTGAGCTTGCCGTTCAGTTTGTCTATCTCCTGGATCTGCTTTTTGACGTCGTTTGGTTTAAGACCGCCCGCATAGGCGGCGGATTGGCTGTGGTCGGATATCGCAATGTATGAGTAGCCCAGCTTTTTCGCGGCAAGGGCCATCTCCTCGATTGTTGCCGTTCCGTCGCTCCAGTTGCTGTGGACGTGAAAGATACCTTTGATGTCGCCTGCCTCAATGAGCGTTGGGAGTTTTCCTTTGAGCGCAGCCTCGATCTCCCCCTGATCCTCACGAATTTCGGGAGGGACGTATTTCAATCCCAGCTTTTCAAAAATCTCCGCTTCATTCTTGCATGAAAGAAGTTTTGTCCCCTTGAAAAGGCCGTATTCGTTAAGTTTGATGCCGTCTTTTTTCGCAAGTGAACGCATTGCCACGTTGTGCTCTTTGCTGCCCGTGAAATAGTGGAGCGCGAACGGAAACTCCTTGTCGGAGACGACACGCAAGTCTGCTGCGATTCCGGATTTCAAAACGACCGAGCTTTTCGTCTCCCCTTTTGCGGTCACGGAATCGACCTCGGGGAGTTTTACAAAAAAATCCATTACTGGAGCCGGTTTGCCGGACGACACCAGTATATCGATGTCGTGAATCAGCTCCTTTCGCCTTCTGATGGAGCCGCCTATCTCGGCGCGGGTGACGCCCTTGTGTTTTTTTATCTGGCTGAAGATCCCCTCCGCGGCGGCCAGCGCGCTGCTTATGAGATGTGTGTCCTGAAATTTTTTGAGATAGTCGATCCCCTTGAGGATCTTTGCCTGCATCTTGTCGCCGAATCCGGCAAGCTCGACCAGACGGTTCTCTTTGCAGGCATATTCAAGCTCGCCGATGCTTTTGATTCCCAACTTTTCCCAGAGGGCCTTCACCTTTTTGGGACCGAGCCCGGCGATCCTCAGCACATCAAAGATTCCTTCAGGCACGGATTTTCTTAAATTTTCATATTCTTTGAGTTTTCCGGTTTCTGCGAGCTCTTTTATATGATCGGCAAGATGGGAACCGATCCCTTTGATTTTCGTCAACTCGCCGGTTTTGATCAGCTCCTCAAGTTCGTCCGAGAGGCCGTCGACGATGCGGACGGCATTTTCGTACGCGCGGATCTTGAACGGATTCTCGCCCTTGATCTCGAAGATCGCGGCCATTTCGGAGAGGACTTCGGCGACTTGGTGTTTGTCCATCTTCACTTGTGATACGCCTCGCCTTTGAGGATAGTTGCCGCGCGGTAGATCTGCTCCAGAAGGATCGCCTGCGCCATCTCGTGGGGGAAGGTCATTTTGGAAAGGGACAAAAGATAGTCGGCCCTCTTTTTTATCTCTGAACTCACACCCTCGGGCCCTCCGATCAAAAACACGAGCCTGTTGACACGGCGGCGTTCGAACATGGAAAGCATGTTCGCCAGCTCGACGGAGGTCTTCTGCTGGCCGGTTTCGTCGCAGACCACAAGGTGATCGTCTTTCGCGATCATCTTGAGCGCCGCCTTCTCGTCTTTTGCGTCGATTCTCTCGATGGGATAATAATGGATGAGGCGCGAGCCGTACTCACCGGCAAGCTCACGGATGGGCTTTGACTTGATTTTCCCTACGGCGACAATCCGGAGCTTCATCATAAATAAAGATCAGCACATTTCGGCGATTGCATGAACGAGTTTGTCGATGCCGGTCCAGACCTCGGCGATATTTTTTGCGTTCATGTATGCGGGGGTCGACACGATTCTGTTCTCTCGGTCTATTATGCACTCAGTCGGCACGCACGGTTCGTTTTTGGCGCCCATCTGCTGAATCTGGCCCGCCACCTTGCTGTCGTTTCCGGCCGTGAGCGTCGCCGTGACACCTGAACCTTCAAGGGCCTTTGCAACCGTTGCCGGCGCGATGCAAATTGCACCCAACGGCTTTTTTGCGTGCACGGTTTCCAAAATCAGGCGTTTCACGTCTTTTTCGACCTCGCAATTGACGCCGTCCGCCAGAAAACTTGAGAGATTGAGCGCCGCACCCTGCCCGCCCGGGATGATGAGAGCATCGAAATCATTTGCAGTTGTCCTTGCAGCGTCGCGCACTTTGCCGCGCGCGATCCTAGCAGATTCGATCCTCACGTCTCTCTGTTCGCTTCTGACTTCCGCTGTGAGATGGTTCATCACGACGCGCTGAGGCCCGTCGGGCGCGATGCAGACCGCCTCGTGGCCGCACTGCTCTATCGCCAAAAGCGTGAATGTCGCCTCATGTATTTCAGAACCGTCGCGATGTCCGCAACCGGAAAGCAAAACGCCAATGCGCTTACCCATAACTCCTCCCTTTTCACGGATTTCATACATCAAGTGGGCGGCATGCGCAAGAATAAGTAACGTGCTTGCAGGTGGATTCAATATGGGATAGAGCGGTCCCATGCTCTACGCACAGATTGCAATCCCCAAGTCGATGCCAAGGACCCTCACTTACGCTGTTCCCGCGGGCAGAAAAATAGTTCCGGGCCAGCGCGTCTCTGTTCCTTTTCACAATCGGCTCGTCGCAGGATATGTGATCTCGCTCGAACACAAACCCGCTTCCGGCCTCGACCCTGAAAAGATAAAGGAAATTGCGGATATTTTAGATGACGAGCCGGTTTTTTCACAAGCCGCATTGAAACTCATAAGCTGGATGTCGGGCTACTACTGTTCACCCATCGGAGAGGTCTGCCGGTCGGCCCTGCCGCCGAGGTTTTCACAGGTCAAGGGGCCGAAACTCACAAGACCTATGGCGCCGCACGAAGCCACTAGCGAGATGGTTGCACATCCTGAATTCAAGCTCACGGGCGACCAGAAGCGCGCGTTTGATGCGATCATGGGCCAGTTGAGATCGCCAAGTCCAAAACCAATCCTCCTTCACGGCATCACGGGGAGCGGCAAGACCGAAGTCTATCTGCGTGCGTTTGAAGAGATAGGCAAAACGGGCGGACAGGGTTTGGCGCTCATCCCTGAAATTTCTTTGACTCCCCAGATTGTGAAAAGATTCCGCGACCGTTTCGGGGACAAGATTGCCGTGTACCATTCCGGGTTAACCGAAGCTCAAAGGCAGAGTCAGTGGGAGAAGATGAGAAAAGGCGAGGTCTTCGCGGCCGTCGGAACCCGTTCAGCCCTTTTTGCCCCGTTTCAAAATCTCAAGATCATCGTCGTGGATGAGGAACACGACAGCTCATACAAGCAAGATGAAGGCCTTCTTTATAACGCGCGCGACTGTGCGGTCATGCGCGCGAAGCTTGAAGGCACGGTGATCGTTTTGGGCTCTGCGACCCCGTCGGTCGAGTCCTTTGCGAACGCAAGAGCTGAAAAATATCTCTACTGCAATCTTTCCGAACGCGCGACGGGTGCGAAGCTCCCATCTATTGAAATCGTAGATATGCGGTGTCACACGCCTCAAAAGAAGGGCTCGCTAGCCGCCGCAACGATAAAGGCAATTGAAGAGACGCTCGCCAGAAAAGAACAGACCCTCCTTTTTTTGAACAGACGCGGCTTTGCGAATTTTCTCATCTGCCAGGCCTGCGGCCACGTCTTTTCCTGTCCCAACTGCGACATATCCCTCACTCACCACATGTCGCCTCCCAGACTTTTGTGTCACTATTGTGATTATCAGGTTCCGGCCCCTGACACGTGTCCCACCTGCCAGGGCTGCGGCATAATTCCCATGGGCAGAGGGACGCAAAAGCTCGAGGAAGAACTCACGGCTCTTTTTCCCGACGCAAGGATCGCAAGGCTCGACAGCGACACAACATCCAAGGTCCAATCGAGAAAGACGTTTCTTTCAAAGATGCAAAAGGGCGAGATCGACATTCTAATCGGAACACAGCTCATCGCAAAGGGGCACGATTTTCCAAATGTCACGCTTGTCGGTGTCGTCGATGCGGACGTAGCGCTCCATCTTCCGGATTTCCGTTCCTTCGAGCGCACGTTCCAGATTCTGACCCAGGTTTCAGGGCGGGCCGGAAGAGCGGATAAACCCGGACACGTGATCATACAAACCTATCAACCGGAACATTCCGCCCTCATCCACGCAAGAGATCACGATTACAATGCGTTCTTCGAAAAGGAGCATGAGCACAGAAAGGCGCTCCGTTATCCGCCGTTCGCGCGCGTCGCGAATTTCAAGTTTTCGGGAAATAATATGGAAGAAACCGAAAAGGCGGCCGAGACGGCACTGAAAATTTTGAAAGAGAAGAGAAAGACATGCAAACTGGAAAAGGAGATCGATCTTCTGGGGCCAGCGCCTGCTCCTCTCAAAAAAGTGCGCGGAAAATTCCGCTATCAGCTTCTGATCAAGGCGGCCAATGCTGGAAAACTCGCCTCCATTCTCACCGCCGCCCATTGCCCGATCATCCAGGCGATCCCAAGGGGTTGCCGCATCGTGGTCGATGTAGATCCCATAAATATGCTTTAAATTTTTTGCTCACCGTGTTAGGCCATAGACGATATGGCAATCCTTGAGATCGTACATTATCCGTCTGATGTCCTCAAAAAGGTCGCCCCTCCTGTCGGTGAAATAACCAAGGATATCAAGAAGTTGGTGGGTGACATGTTCGACACTATGTATGCCGCGGACGGCGTCGGCCTGGCCGCCCCTCAAGTGGACGCCTCCCTCCGCATCATAGTTGTGGATGTGAATGTGCACAGCGCCGTCGAAGAAGAGACAACTCAGGGGCCCATCGGACCGAAAGAACACGGGCGCCAGAAATACGCGATGATAAATCCCGTCATCACCAGCCGTGAAGGTGAGATCGAGTGGGAAGAGGGCTGCCTCTCGATCCCCGATTTCAGGCTCAAGATGAAGAGGGCGAACAAGGTGACGGTCAAGTTTCTGGATAAAGAAGGCGTGGAAAAAACATTGAACGCGGAAGGGCTGCTCGCCGTCGCAATCCAGCATGAGATAGATCATCTCGACGGAAAACTTTTAATCGACAATGTCAGCCGCTTAAAGCGCGACCTTTATTTAAAAAAGTTCAAAAAGATTCAGGAAGAAAGAGAATAAATGAAAATCGTGTTCATGGGGAGCTCTTCTTTTGCGGTTCCCTCGCTTGAGGCCCTCTTGCAGGCGGGATACGATACCCGGCTAGTCATGACTCAGCCCGACAAGCCGGCGGGCCGGGGGCTCAAAGTTTCAGCGTGCCCCGTCGCAACGTTTGCCACCTCAAAAAATCTTGCTCTGTATCAGCCGAAGACGCTCAAAGACGGGGCAGCGCTGGAAAAACTTTCCCAGATCAAGCCTGATCTGATCGTCGTCGTCTCATACGGAAAGATGTTGCCGAACGCCATCCTTGAACTGCCCCCCATGGGAGCGATCAACGTGCACGCCTCGCTTTTGCCGAAATACCGCGGGGCGGCGCCCATCAACTGGGCGATAGCCAACGGCGAGAAAACGACGGGCGTCACTACGATGATGATAGGCGAGAAAATGGACGCGGGCGACATGCTTCTTCAGGAAGAGACGGAAATAGGTTCCGACGAAACCGCACCTGTGCTTCACGATCGCCTGGCAACAATCGGCGCAAAACTCCTGATCGAAACGATTGCGGGTCTTGAAAAAAAACAGATCAAACGAAAGATGCAAAATGAAACCGAAGCGACGCTCGCCCCCATACTGAAAAAAGAGGACGGGCTCATCAACTGGAAAAAATCGGCCATAGAGATTTCGAATCTCATACGCGCGATGCAGCCGTGGCCGGTTGCATATACCCACGTCGACGGAAAGACGCTGCGCATTTTCGGCGCCAAGTTGTCCGAGGAAAAACCATCAGAAGCGCCCGGGACAGTGATTTCCGCGGACGAGAAACTTGCCGTTGCAACAGGCGGCGGAACGCTTTATGTAACCGATTGCCAGCTTGAGGGGAAAAAGAGGATGTCCGCCGACGCGTTTTTGAGGGGGCATCAGATAAAAGAAGGAACAAGACTCGGATGAAACCGAAGATACAAATTGCCCCGTCGATTCTCTCCGCCGATTTCTCTCGCCTCGCTGAAGAAATTGCAGCGGTCGAAAAAGCCGGCGCCGACGTCATTCATGTGGACGTCATGGACGGACACTTCGTTCCCAACATCACGATCGGCCCGCCGGTCGTGGCCTCGATCAGAAAAACAACCAAACTCCCGCTCGACTGTCATCTTATGATTGAAAGTCCCGAAAAATACATCGAGGCGTTTGCAAAGGCGGGGGCGGACTGGATTTCGGTCCATGTTGAAACGAGCGATCTTTCAAAACTCCTGCCTGCGATCAAAAAATTAGGCTGCAAAGCCGGCGCTGTCATAAATCCACCCACGCCGATTGAAAAAATCTATCCGGCGGCGGAATCCGCGGACTTCATCCTTATTATGACAGTCAATCCGGGTTTCGGCGGGCAGTCGTATATCGAATCATGCACAAAAAAAATAAGCGATTTGAGAAATTACATCGACAAAAATAAATTGAGCGTACCCATCGAAGTGGACGGCGGAATAAAAACGGACAACGTAACAAAGGTAATCGGATCGGGAGGATCTATAATTGTTGCGGGATCCGCGATATTTGAATCCAAGAATTACGCAGACACAATAAAAAAACTTCGGATAGCCGACTCGAAGTGAGGGGGACACTTCTCCTGTTCACGCGGGCTCCATGTGAAAATGAGAAGTGTCCCCTCCCTGTGCAAAGACCATCAAGTCCCTATCTTGTCTATAACCTCCCCCTTGAAGGCCAGAAGTTCGTCGCGTTTCGCATCGTTCCTTATTAGATACATGAGGCGTCCCAGGAGCGGATACCACTCGTTGGGCTTGCAGGCATAGATGCAGTCTAATATCGCGTGCACGAGATAGTCGTCGCCGCGCCAGGGTTTCATGGCGATCGCCATTTCCTCGATCTCCAGCGGTTCCGCCACCATCCTCATATCCTCAAAAAACCTGCGTTCGAGTTCCACATGAATTCCCACGGCCGACTTGAGCTCGTGATCGATGCGTTCGTGGAGCCTTCGAACAAAATCCGCATAAGGTTTTCCTGCGTTGTCGCCTATCCCCTGAACCTCCGTCGTCTTGATCACGATGGGTTCTCCCACATGGAGCTTCACCGTGACGTTGGGTTTCATGCGCATCGACCCGCGGGGTGCGATGATCGACGTTCCCTTGATGGCCACCGGCACAAGATTCACGTCGGCATCTATATTTTCCTCCGCCAGAACCAATGCGGCGCATGTCGCTATGTGAGCAGCGCCCTTCTTTAACTGGTCGCCGTCCCGCTTCATGCGCAGGGGGCGCCCTACCGTATAATAACCTGCGTCCATTCTCTCGCCGTTCGCGGCAATTTTTCCGACCGCGCGCGTTCCCTGCGGGAAGATCGCAAAATCGACACCGTCCTGCACAAGCTTGATCGCAGACTCCTCGACCACCGCCCTGGCACCGGCCTCGTTCTCTTTTCTTTCGACGAAGATCATACCGGTCTCTTGGGCGACGCGCCCAATTCCGAGGACGGTGTGAAAAACCGGGTTGTCCATAAAATGATCTTTGGCGACCAAAAAGCGCGGCAGGTTGTTGGGCTTTCGCTCGCCGCTATTGGCGCGGGCCGCCATCACAACGGGCACCATCGCAAAATCGAGAAAGCTCATGTGGTTGAAGAGATAGATATTGAGGCCGTGGATCTCGTTCAGCTTTGCCGCATTTTCGACAATCACCTCGGCGCGCGAAAGCTCTGCCATCCTTGTTCCCCAAATTACAGAGAGCGAGGAGGCAACCTCGCGCAGGAAATCAGACCCTCTCCATTTCAAGGCGAGAAGCGAAAGTTTTGCGCACCAGATTGTGGACCAAATTCCCGCGACGACATTTCTCAGCGGGAGAGAGCGCCCCTTGCCGGTTCTGAAATCCAGATGTTTGGGATCGATTAAACGGCGCGGCTGTCTTGGCAATGCGTGTCTTATCCCGCCTGAGCTGCAAAGAAAGTGATCGAAAAATTCCTTCGGATGGATCAGGGGAAAACTGCGGACAAAATCGACAAGCCTTCGCCTCGAGGTCTTTTTCCATTTATTGTTTGCCACGGAAAGACACACAAGGGCGAACGCCGTCAGGGCGGCGAATATCTTTTCTCTATCACCCAGATCCATCCCAAACGACAGATGCCACAGACCGCCCAGGAAAAGATATGCCACGACAACCGAATCGCGGAACCATGAAACGGCGTGTTCGAACTGCCCCAGCCTCTTGTTGAAAAACATGAAGAACGGGTGCCCGAGCTTTATGGGATAAGTAATGAGTTTTAAAATCGGCACGATGTAGAGCGCCGCCACAACCCATATAATCCACGGCCTTGCCGCAAAGATTTCAGATGCAACCTCTAGTGCGTCCATAGACCTTTCAGTGTTCGTCCCCCGTGCGCTTGAGTGGAATGGAAGGGAGTGCGGAGAGTTGATATTTGAAATCTAGATCAACTTCCATCTTGCCAATCTGAAACTTTTCTGTCCCGAGGCGCGAAGATATGCGGCCGGCAACAGATTGGGCCGCGCCCTTTTGCGTTTCATAAATCGCGGTGATTATCCCCTTGTCGTGCATAGCCGTGACTATGTCTATAGGATGGCGCACGAGCGAGCGCACAAAATTTTCCACCTGCGCCACCAGTGACTGGCTCTTCCTGATGCCGAATCTCTTTCTGACGGTCGCTATATTTTTGATTGCGATATCGTATTTGAAAATCTCCTGATCACCTATCGGGGCGGGAGCCGAAGCTGCAGTCTTAAGCGATATCCTGAAAACGGTTTTTTTCGGTTCGGGCAGATCGGCGGTCAACTGGCCGCCCTCTTTGGATATCGCCTCTTTGCACGCTATAATAGTGGAAGAGCCCGACTCGCCACGCCCTCCGAAAAGCCCCTCAAGATACGCGCCGCGGCTCATCTCCCCTATTTTTTCATCGACCGACTTGAAGAGAACCTCTATTGCCGGCGCCTGGCGCTGCACCGTCTCTCTGATCTCTATTCCGATTTTGCCGCCATGCGGGGCGCGCCTCGCAATGTGCGTGACAAGTTCCGAGAGGACCGCTTCTATCTGGTTCTCGTTACCCAAAACCTCTTTCACATCGGCCGATGCGGATATGTGATAGGTTATCTGGCGGCTGAGAAAAAAGAAATCGTGCGCGCTGCAAATGCGGCGCACCGCATGAAGTATGTTGAACGACTTGCCGACCTGGCGCGTGGAGCGAACCTGCGGATTTTCAGCCGCTATTTTTTTCAGATCGGCGAAGGCCTGCTTGATCTCCTTGGAACACTTTCCCGGCCACTGGGATTCCAGAAAAGCGATCAAATCATCTTTTGAATGTCTCTTTTTCATGAAGTCTTTAATGTCTTATAACACCACATCAACGACAAAAAAACAAGTTAGTTAAATCCACTTGCAGTGTCTGCAAAGCCGTGTTAGCCCGCCACACAACTCGGCGGGCAGGCCCGCCCCGTTTTTGAAAATTAGAGGGGGCCAAAATGAAGTACAGATCGTCATTATCGGTCGTCGCAATCCTCGTTGCGGGATTTTTATTTTTCCCGTCCACCGTCTCGGCAAAAACCGCCCAGCAAAAAAATCTATCGGTTGAAGAGGCTTTGAAAGCGCAGCAGGACGAGATCGACCAGCTCAAAAAAGAGATCGGCGAACTCAAGGTGTCGCGCGAAAAGACGGGAAACTCGGGATACGATCACGGGTTCTTCATCAGGAGCGAAGACGGGGATTATGAATTCAAGGTCAGGCTCTTCGCCCAGATCTTTTATCAATACCAGGCCAACGAGGATGCTCCGGACACCAATTCATTCGGGCTCCAGAGGGCAAGGCTCCTCCTCTCCGGAAACGCCTTCACCAAAGACTTTACTTACATGGTGATGACGGAGATGGTTACCCAGTACAACGTGCCGACGACGCAGACGACCTACACCGTAGTCGATTCCGGAGGAGACACGTCGTCGTTTACGGTCACCGACAGGACCGACAGGAATTTCAGGCTTCTCTATCTGTGGGCGCAGTACAAATTTGCCGATGAGTTTCAGATAAGAGTGGGCGAGTTCATCCCGCCGACCGAGTTCTTCTTCCGGGCATCGAATCTGCTGGAGTTCTTCAACTTCCCCATTATCGCGACGACAGATCCATTCACTCCCAACTTTCAGACCGGCGTCGATTTTTTGGGAACGATAGCAAAAAAACTCGACTATGAAGTCTTTGCTGTGAACGGATCGAATTTTGACAATCTCAACTTCAACAAAGCGTTCAGGATCGGCACCTGCCTGACTTACAATTTTCTGGGCAATCCGGGCCTTGGCGTCGCCGACATCAACTATTCTGAAAAGCCGCAGCTGGCACTCACGCTCTCCGGGGCGTATGAGAAGTGGGATTATCCGATCGCCGCGCCGGCAAACATAAACCCGGGCGACACCATCGTCCGCGGCCAGACCGACCTTGTCTTTCGCTACAAGGGTTTTTCGTTCGTCCCCGAATTCATCATCCTCCACGACCATACGCAGCATAAGAACGATTATGCGTTCGCTGCGCAGGCGGGCTACTTTGTCATTCCAAAGCATCTGGAGCTGGACGTTCAGGGAAACCTCCTCAGATGGGCCGGCCCGAAGAACGATAATTACGAGATATCGGGCGGTCTGAACTATTATTTTTACGGCCACCCTTTGAAAATACAGGCGGATTATTCGCTCCTTTTGAACAAGATGCCCGGCGACGACCAATATAACCACCGAGTACGCGTCGGCTTGCAGGCAGGATTCTTTTAAACATTGGGCTTGAGATTTTATGGGATCGTGATAGTTCGGCCTAAAGTTTCGGGGTGTAGCTCAGCCTGGTTTAGAGCGCTTGGTTCGGGACCAAGAGGTCGGAGGTTCAAATCCTCTCACCCCGACAATGAAGAAGATAGAGGCTATCATCAAGCCTTTCAAGCTCGACGACGTAAAAGAGGCGCTTGCGGAAACCGGCGTCCAGGGAATAACGATCACCGAGGTGAAGGGCTTCGGCCGCCAGAAGGGCCACACGGAAATTTACCGCGGTGCGGAGTATATAGTCGATTTTCTCCCAAAAGTTAAAATCGAGATCGTCCTGCCCGAAGACAAGGTGCGCTCAGTCGTAGATGCAATCGCCAAGGCGGCTCACACGGGCCGCATAGGCGACGGCAAGATCTTCGTAACATCGGTCGACGATGCGGTGAGAATCCGCACCGGCGAGACCGGCGAATCCGCAATTTGACCATAACAGTTAACTTTTAAAGGAGGAGAAGATGGATATCCAGAAAGCCTTACGTGTTGCCGAAGAGAACAAAGCCAAGATGGTGGATCTGAAATTCGTCGATTTCCCCGGAGTGTGGCAGCACTTCAGCGTGCCCATCTCAGAACTTTCGCCTTCGTCCATCGAGGAAGGCTTCGGGTTTGACGGATCATCCATCCGCGGCTGGCAGCCGATCCACTCCTCCGACATGGTGATCATCCCCGATGTCAAAACCGCGGTGATGGACCCTTTCATGGAGGTGCCCACGCTCTCCCTGATCGGAAACATTGTGGATCCAATCACGAAGGAGCCCTACACACGCGACCCGCGTTACATTGCAACGAAGGCCGAGGCGTATCTCAAATCCACAGGGATCGCCGATGTGGCGCACTTCGGGCCGGAAGCGGAGTTCTTCATCTTCGACTCAATCAGATTCGACCAGACATCGAACGAGGGATTCTATCATATAGATTCCGATGAAGGCCGGTGGAACAGCGGCCGCGACGAGTCGCCGAACCTCGGCTACAAGCCGCGCTACAAAGAGGGATATTTCCCCGTATCTCCCACAGACTCCCAACAGGACATAAGGACCGAGATGGTTCTTGAGATGCAGAAGGTGGGAATCAACGTAGAATGTCAGCATCATGAAGTTGCGACCGCCGGTCAGGCTGAAATCGACATGCGCTATTCTCCGCTGACCGACATGGGCGACCAGCTTCTCTGGTTCAAATATTGCGTGAAAAACGTCGCGCGCCGCCACGGAAAGACCGTGACCTTCATGCCGAAACCGCTCTTTGAGGACAACGGCAGCGGCATGCACGTGCACATATCGCTCTGGAAGGGCGACAAGCCGCTCTTCGCGGGCGACCGCTACGGCGGGCTTTCCGAGATGGCGCTTCACTTCATCGGCGGGCTCTTGAAACATGCGGGCGCCATCTGCGCGTTTGCGAATCCGACGACGAACTCATATCGCAGGTTAGTACCCGGCTACGAGGCGCCTATCAATCTCGCATACTCATCGCGCAACAGATCGGCGGCGATCAGAATACCGATGTACTCGGCCTCCCCAAAGTCAAAACGCATCGAGTTCAGAACACCCGATCCGTCGTGCAACGGCTATCTCACGTTCGCGGCGTTACTCATGGCTGGCCTCGACGGCATCCAGAACCGCCTATCGCCTGGCGATCCGCTTGATAAGAACATCTACAAACTGTCGCCTGAAGAGCTCAAGAACGTGAAGCACGTTCCGGCATCGTTAGACGAAGCGCTTGCGGTCCTTGAAAAAGACCACGCGTTCCTTTTGAGGGGAGACGTCTTCACGCAGGACGTGATCGACATGTGGATCTCATACAAGATGGAAAACGAGGTTCAGCCCATGAGGCTCAGGCCCGTACCGTTCGAGTTCAGTTTGTATTATGATATTTAAGAACGGCGTATTGCAAAAAGGGCGGTCGTCACAAGGCCCAGCATGATGAAGGCAATTGATGCGCCTTGAGAAGATGACGCGGCGGCCGCCAGTGAGCACGAGGACGATCCCTCTGCCGGAAGCGAAAGATCCGGATTATTAATGGAGCTGCCGCTGGCCCCTCCATTGAGCGCCGCCTCAACTGCTCCCAGCACATCGAGTTTGCCGTATCCCCAGCTGTCGTTGGGAACGGTTCCCACAAAACTGTCAACATAGGCGCTCTGCGTGACATAACGTTCGATATCCTCAAATGTGTAATCGGGATTCGCGGAGAAAAGCAGCGCAACGGTTCCAGCAACAAAAGGCGCGGCCATGCTCGTGCCAGCCATGAGCATATGTTTTCCGTCCGACATGACAAGGTTGCTGTCCGCGTGTGCGTTTTGAGATTTTGCGGACGCGATCATCGCACCCGGGGCCGCTATCTCGGGCTTCTGCCCGGTCACTGACGGATCGGCCGACGGGCCCACGCTGGAAAAATCCAGAAGATCGCCGACCGTATAGGAAACCTGGCAACAGCTTGCGCCGGCGTCCCAACGGTTCCTCGTCGTATAGGCGGCGACACCGATGACGTTTTTAGCCGTTGCTGGGCTCGCGATGCTCATTTTTCTGTCGCCGGGCACGAACAGCTTGCCGTAGTGGGATCCGCTGAGTGTGGTGAAATTAACGATTGAAGCCGGTTTATCGGGATAGAGCCATGCGTCGAAGTGCCCGTTGCCCGAGACTATAAGATCGAAATTGTAACTTTCGGGCTTGGTGACGGAATCGGCAATCGTGATCGTTATGCCGACATGGGGCTTACCGTTGAGCGAGCTCGCCTCTTCGCCGGCGTTTATCTCATATGAAACGTTGTTTTTGAAAAGAGTGCCTCTTTTTGAACCGCCGGGGATGGCAAAGTCGGTCTGCTGCGATCTCTTGCTCGCAAGTTCATGGGCGGCGAGCGCAAAGCTCAGATCGCTTCCGCGCGCGCCCCAGATATCTATGTAAAAGAGCTTGCCCGCCTGGAAGCTCCTCACCTCAAAGTTTGTTGCAGCTTCACCCGCTACGTCGTAGCCGGCATGGAGCCCCGTGTAGATATCCTCTTCGCTGTTTTCATTTCCGCCTGCAACAATGATTGCCCTGCCCTTGGAGCCTTCGACCAGACTGTCAAGGCACTCTTCAAAAAGGGAGGTGCCGTCATGCGGGCCGATGTGCGTTCCGAGGCTCAAATTCACAACCGCAGGCAGTCCGAGCGTTTCGGCTTTTCTGAAAACGTAGTACGCGCCTTCGCAGATCGTTGTCGAAAATACCGGGTTCGCATAACCGTCGTTGAATTCAAGCTCGGCTTTGTATTTTACGATTATTATAGAAGCATCGGGCGCCACGCCGCCGTAGGTATTGCTCCTGCCCGCAGCCGTGCCCGTGATATGCGTTCCGTGGCCGGACTCGTCGGTCACCTGGCAGGCGCCGCTTTTCAAATCATCGGCATCGCACTCCGTTCCATAGCTGCCTTCGATCTCAGTCGGGCCCGCACCGCTCTTGCCCGTCTGATCCCAAACATAAAGTATGCGGTTCACACCCGCGGCGTCTTTGAAATCCGCATGGTTGTAATCGATGCCGGTATCCACTATGCCGACAATTGTGTTCTTGCCGGTGAGTGGTGTCGGGATCACGGTTCCCTCATGGGCTTCGTTCCCGTTTATCTCCTCCATCGCCACGTCATTGTTCATCGATACCGGTTTTGCCGCCTCGATGAAAACGACTTCGTCGCGTTCGGCTATCTCTTCGATGTCAGGTTGAGGAATAAATGCAGTGATGATCTTGCCGACAACAATCTTTACTGTGCCGCCCTTTGCTTCTATCGCTTTCTTTGTGGACAAAGCATCATCTGATTTGATGAAAACTTCATAGCCCGGCTGTGAAACTGCCATGGCCTTGGATGTGCCGGTACTTTTCTCATAGTTTGACGACGCAGGAAATACGCCCAAAAATGGATCGACTTTTTGTCCGCAATACGCCGCGTGGCCGGCGGCCAAAACTAGAAAAACTCCGCAGAGAAGTGAGATTGTAAGCTTTTTCAACTGAGGACCCCTCTCACTATTAATATCGTCAATAGTTTGGAAATGTTGCGCGGATTCTGCCTAATTTTTATTGCATCGTCCATAGCCAGGTGCTACGGTCCCGAAAACTGTATATTTTTCAAGGAAAAAGGAGAAGATTATGAGAAAAATGAGTTTGGCGGCCCTGCTGGTCCTCATTGCCCTGATTTCG
The DNA here is from genome assembly GCA_041739675.1 of bacterium. Classification (GTDB taxonomy): domain Bacteria; phylum UBA10199; class UBA10199; order 2-02-FULL-44-16; family DYJF01; genus DYJF01. The sequence continues at coordinate 14,182 of JBGSNL010000005.1, read as the reverse complement.
GCCTGCTCCAAGGGGGGGTCTTCGACCTCTGCCGCGCTGAAAGATGACGCCGTGGCCTCTATCAACGGTATCACCATCACCGCAAGCGACCTGGATAGCGCAATCAAGAACCAGATGCAGAGAATCGATACCCAGATCTACCAGATCAAAAAGCAGGGTCTGGACGGTCTCGTACAGAAAAAACTGATCGAGGACGCGGCAAAAAAGGCCGGCAAGAGCGTCGATGATTTCATGAAAGAGGAGGTAGACGCGAAGGCAGTGGAGCCCACGGAAGAGGAAGTCCGGGCCCTCTACGATGCGCGCAAGGGCAAAGATACCCTTCCCTTCGACAAGGTCAAGGATCAGATCATCGCCTTCCTGAAACAAAATAAAAAGAACAAGGCGGAGCAGGATCTTATCGCCAAGCTGAAAAGCGAATCGGACGTTAAAATCTATCTGGAGCCGCCGCGCGTGAAGATCGACGTGGGCGATGCCCCGTCAGTGGGCCCCAAGGATGCAAAGATCACGCTTGTGGAATTCTCGGACTATCAGTGCCCGTTCTGCAAACGCGTGAGACCGACCATCTGGAAACTCCTTGAAGACTACAAAGACAATCTGCGCTATGTGTTCATGGATTTCCCGCTTTCCTTCCATCAGTATGCAAAAAAGGCGCACGAAGCGGCACACTGCGCGGGAGATCAGGACAAATATTTCGATTACAACAAGAAGATCTTCGACAATCAGACGGCCTTGTCGGTTGACGATCTCAAAAAATACGCTAAAGAGTTGAAGCTCAACGCTGAAAAGTTCGACAAGTGTCTGGACAAGGGCGAACATGCCGATGACGTCAACGAGATGCAGGAGAAGGGCGTTGCAATCGGAGTGTCGGGAACTCCCGCATACTTCATAAACGGCGTGCAGCTCTCCGGCGCCCAGCCGCCCAATGCTTTCAAGGAAATAATAGAAGAGGAGCTCAAGAAATAACGTATGCTCGATCTCAAATTCGTACTTTCAAACGCCGATGCGGTGAAGGAAAATTGCCGGAGGCGGAACATCAGGGCCGATGTGGATGAGCTTCTCGTCTTGGACGGAAAGCGCCGCGAGCTTTTAAAACGCGTCGAGGATATCCACCGCCTCCAGAATGAAAATGCGGCCGCAATGAAGGCGAAGTTGGAGCCTTCCGAGCGGGAAAAACTCATCGCGCGCGGCAAAGAATTGAAGCAGACCGTCTCGGACGAAGAGGCCAATCTCACGCAGATCGCATCGGGCGTGGAGCACATCCTGCGCCAGATCCCCAACATGACCCATCCTGACGCACCGGTTGCCGCAGGCGAAGAGGGGAACAAGGAGATAAGAAGACACGGCGATCCGACAAAATTCGATTTCCAACCCAAGGATCATGTCGTTCTGGGAAAAGAGCTGGACCTCATAGATTTTGAATCGGCTGCAAATGTATCGGGTCAGAAATTTTATTACCTCAAAAACGAAGCGGTCCTTCTGGAGTTCGCCCTCATACAGTACGCATTGGACATGCTTCGTAAGGAAGGATTTTCTCCGATAATAACACCCGACCTGGCGCGCGAACAGATTTTGGACGGCATCGGCTTCAATCCGCGCGGCGAAGAGACACAAATCTACTCCGTAGCGAATTCGGATCTTTGTCTGATTGCAACAGCCGAAATCACCCTCGGGGGAATGCTCTCGGACAGAATTCTGGATGAATCGGAGCTCCCGCTCAAATATGTCGGCGTCTCCCATTGTTTCAGGACGGAGGCAGGCGCGGCCGGAAAGGAATCCAAGGGCCTCTACCGCGTTCATCAGTTCACAAAGGTGGAGATGTTCGCGTTTACTACGCCGGAAACATCGGCGGCCACGCACGAAGAGTTTGTAAAACATGAAGAAAAACTCTTCGCAGGTCTGGGAATTCCGTATCGCGTTGTTGATATTTGCACCGGAGACCTGGGCGGGCCCGCATATCGCAAATATGACCTTGAGGCGTGGATGCCTGGCCGCGGAGAGAAAGGCGATTGGGGCGAGGTGACATCCACATCGAATTGCACAGACTACCAGGCCAGAAGGTTGGGTATCAAATTCCGGCGCGAAGGGGAAAAGAAACCGATTTTTGTGCACATGCTCAACGGAACCGCCATCGCCATCAGCCGAGCGCTCATCGCGGTTTTAGAAAATTATCAGCAGAAAGATGGAAGCATACTAATCCCCAAGGCATTAAAACCGTTCATGGGCGGAGTTGAAAAAATCTTGCCACGTACACCTTGATCTGACCCGCCTCCCCGATTACCGGCGAAACACTGCATTCGAAATCATTCGGCGCCCCGGCGTCCGCCTCCTTGCGCGTCAATTTGAACGATTTCTTTTCATTTTTTAAATTCGAAAGAACCATCAGCGGAAAATCGCTTTGAAACTTCGAATCCAGATACTCAAGAAGCGGCATATTCTGGGAAAGACGGAGAAGTCTTGAAGCCGCATCGTTAAACTGCAGGACCTTCCATTGGGGATTGGCTATCACTATCCCGTCGGACATCTGCGCGAACGCCAGTTTGAACGTCTCTTTTTCCTCCGCCAGCATCTGCATCGAAGCTGAAACCGAATTTCTGAGATCGGCTATTGCGCGCGATAGAACCCCCACTTCGTCGTTGGATTTTGTCTCTTTAAGACCGGCCGCGAAATCCCCGGACGCGATTCTCTTCGCGTAAGATGTGATATCCGTTATAGGACCGGTGATTTTCGTTGAGAGTTTGAAGATAGTGAAAAAAATCACGGCCAGTCCGGCGACAAAAATCACGATCACGCGGCGGTTGAGCGACGCAAGATCGGACATGATCTCGTCTTGCGGAAGAACGATTGCCAGGGACCATCCAGCCGTCGGAACCGGCCCAAAGGCGACCCACGAATCCTTTTCGTCCAACGGATTTTTGAAATAGGAAAATCCCGATTCCCCGCCGGTCATCTTTTTCCCCAGACCTTCCAACTCGCCGCTTCCCACCTCTTTGGCCGCGTCGAAGACGGTCATCTTGAGCTTCCATCCCTCGCGCCGCATCGAAAGAAAAGTTCCGTTCTTGCCGAGCAGGAAAGCGTAGCCGTTTTCGCTGACGCTGATGTCGTCGACAATTTTCGTGAGCTTGGACAAGGCTACGTCGACCGTAGCCACCCCCCATGGCCTGCCGCCTTTGTTAAACGGCAGCGAATAGGTGACCATCGTCGCGTTTCCGCCGCCCACGTCCATATAGGGCTCGCTCCATTGCGGCTTGCCGGTTTGAACAGGAATCTTGTACCAGTCCCATTTGGGATAATCATAGGAAGGTCGCGCGAGATCGATGAAGAGAAGATTGCCGCCTGAGCGGTAATAATAGGGCCCGAAAAGATCTTTGCCTTCGAACGTTCCCGGCTCAAACGACACGGTCGAGCCGTAGGCATCTTTTTCCGTGTTCAAAAAACCCTGCAGCAGTTTTTTTACGTCGCCTTCGGTGACCACATCCACGTTTTCCAGCGAGGTCTTCAAACCCAGCGCAACGTCTTCCATTTCATTGAGTTTCGAATCCAGCTTGGCGACGTAATAGTTGAGCTCATTTACCGTTCTGGCTTGAATTTGACGTTCGAGCGCCGCGTGCGTCGTGCGATAAACGATATAAACAAGGCAGACAAATACGATGCACACCGTGGGAAGCATGATGATGAGAAACTTATTTCGTATTCGCATAGATTTTACTGCCGCGTAAGATAATGGAAATTAAGCTGGAATTCAATTGAAATGGGCGATCCCCTGAGTTCGCGCTTTCATTCTTCTTCACACATCGCCCGCATAGCGGTTCTCACCCGCTACTTCATCAAAAAGAAAAAGGCCCCATGCGGAGCCTTTTTCTTTTTGGCGGAGAGGGCGGGATTCGAACCCGCGGTACCTGTTAAGATACAACTGCTTAGCAGGCAGCTGCCTTCGGCCACTCGGCCACCTCTCCCCCACCACTAAAGCATCGGTGGGCCCCCCTCTCCTACGGCGTGTGGGGGAGAGCCCCACAACGTTTCAGTGTGGGGCAAAACATCCAACCGAGTTTAGCGTGGTAACTTTAATAAATTTCTCAAAACATCATAACCCTTACCGGTCTTAAAAAATCTCTCCCTCTTTTCTGCAATATCTTTTGTTTTAAATTTCTCCGAATATATCAGCTCGAACGGTCTTCTATCACGAGTTGATAAAACTTTTCCAGCATTATGATCTTCTACCCTTCTATCGAGATCTGTCGTCGAGCCAATATAATGCTTCGAATCTTTTCCGCTCCTTAAAACATAAACATAATACATATTTTACCTGTAACTACAGTGACTTAGGCGATTTGTAAAGTGCAACTAGTCCAGATAAAGACAGCGGGATAACTGGTATCTGCGTCAGCTATGGCCCTCAATCGCCTTTATTAAATCGTCCTTGTTAAGTGTAGTGTCCCCGGGATTCCGCCAACGAATCACCGCGGCATCAGCGCGAACACCCCCCAGCCCAGATATTCACGCGTGTAAGCGGCGTAGCGCTTGGGTTCCGAGGTCAGTTTGGCTCGAACATCTTTCGCTAACTCGTCATTGGGATTTGCTTCAAGCCAACGGCGCATGGTGAGCCATTTGGCCGCCTCGTATCTGTCCCAATCGTCTTGATCAGCCAGAACCATTTCAACGACGTCGTAACCAAGGCGGCCGAAAGACGCGATAAGTTCTGGAAGCATGAGAAAGTCTGAGATTGAGTTGGCAAGACACCCCTTGGCGACATCTTCCGTCGGCGGTAACTGCCGCCAGTAGGGCTCGCCGATGAGGATGATCCCTCCGGTGCTGAGGCTCCGCGCCAGAAGCTTGATAGTGCCGACGACTCCCCCGCCGATCCAAGTGGCACCGACACAGGCCGCCACACCGACCTTCTCGTCAGAGACGTAGCCCGCAGCATCGCCATGGATGAACTTGACTTGATCGGCGACGCCGAGTTCTTCGGCACGCAGTTTCGCTTGCTCGGTGAACAACTGGCTCATGTCGATGCCGGTGCCGATGATTCCGTAATCGCGCGCCCAGGTGCACAGCATCTCCCCCGAACCGCTGCCGAGGTCGAGCACTCGGATTCCCGTTTCCAGACGCAGCGCCCCGCCGAGAGTGGCGAGCTTTTCGGGTGTGAGCGGGTCATGGATGCGGTGAGCACTTTCGGTGATGTTGAAAATCCGTGGAATGTCCATTTCGAAAAATCTTCTTAGCAGTCAGTTGGAATCGGCCATTCGGTCATTCGGCCACTTCTTCAATATTTGTTTTTTAGGTATAATGACTTACGCGATTTGTAAAGTGCAACGTCGCCGCTTTAAAACGGGCCCGGAGCCGCGATATTTTCTTCTGGAAATGCGTAAGGAATCCGTGTTTAGGTGTGCACGATCTAAAAAAGGTTCTAACCATGAAAAGCTCTCGTCCGCTAATCTACGCAGTTCTGTTGGCCGTGATTCTCATAGCGGTCCGTCTGCCAGCGCTTCTTCACCCTGTGCTAGACGTTGACGAGGCGATATACGGGCTTTTTGCGCGCATCTGGTTCGATGGCGGAATTCCGTATCTCGACGCCGTAGAGACGAAACCCTTGGGGATTTATCTCTTCTACGGCCTCATCTTCTCAATTTTTGGAAAATTCAATATGATAGCGGTCCACGCGGCGACGATAATAATCGTGGCGCTAACCGCGTACGTCATTTACCTCATCGCCTCCGCTCTCTATTCAAGAAGCGCCGGGTTCTGGGCGGCGCTCTTCTACGTCGTCTTTACAACCGCCTACATACCCAAACTCATCGCGACGGAAATAGAGATCGTGATGCTTCTGCCCGTCTGCCTGCAGTTTTACTGGTGGCTAAAATTTGAGAATGAAAATAAAACGAAATTCGCCGTCGCATCCGGCCTCGCTTTTTCCACGGCGTGTCTTTTCAAATATCAGGCGGGGATGAATCTCGTCATTTTCATCTTATATCTTGGAATCGTAAAACCTGTCTCTCTGAAAAATGTGCGATACGCGGAATGCTGGAAGGGGTTTGCGCGTTTCGTTTTGGGTGCCGCAATTCCGCCTATTATAATGATAGCGTATCTCGCATACGCCGGCGCGCTGGACGATTTTCTCTTCTGGAACGTCACGGGCAACGCGCAATACATAAGCGAAGGCACTGCCAGCATCAATTTTCTTCATCAAATTTCCGCCCGCGTGCTGCCCTATGTCGCAAGCACGGCGCTCATCTGGGTTTTGTCCGCGATCTGCATAATTCTTCTTTTCAGAAAAGGACGCAATGAAACGGAGGGGGCGCTAAAAACAGCTCAGGAGTGGCTCATCGTCTTGTGGTTCGTTTTGAGCATCGTGCCCGTCTTCACGGGTTTCAGATTCTACGGCCACTATTTTCTTTTACTTATTCCGGCGATGTCGGTGCTCTCGTCTAAAATTGCCGATTCGGTCTGGTTGAGTCCTTCGCGCGCGTGGCCCAAGATTCTTATCGTCTTCTGGATCGCCCTGCCCGCCGCCGGTTTTCTCACAGCGCGGTTCTTCATACCGGAGATCAACCGCACGTTTCATGAAGACAATCTCTCCGATTACAAACCGCTTGCGCAGTACGCTGCGGAACGCACCGAGCCCGGCGACAAAATTATAGCGTGGGGTTTTGCGCCGATGATCTACTGGGAATCGCAAAGGTTGCCTGCGACGCGCTTCTTCTGGAGCGACGTCCTGACCGGAAGGGTTCCGGGCCACAAAGGCGAACAGAATGACGCGGAAAAATACGCGATGCCTAAGGCGTGGGAGATGTTTCTCTCTGACATAGAAAAAAACCGCCCCGTATATTTTATAGACACGGCCCCAGCAAACCTCCATGATTACAAGGATTTTCCGGCAACAAGATACCCCGCCCTCCGGGAATATCTGAAGAAGAACTACCGCGAAGAGGCAAACGTAGGCGGCGCGCTCTTTTACCGCCGCGTGGATTGATCATTGCCTTTCTATTTCATTGAGCTATAGATGCGCCCTGCATGGAAAAAACGGCCGCACATCTCTCGGTTATTGTTCCCGTGTACAACGCAGGGGCCTCGCTTGCCCAATCGCTCACCCAGTTGGATGAGTTTATGCGTCAGCTTGCGTTCGGCTCCGAGCTCGTTCTCGTAGACGACGGCAGCAAAGATGATTCCAGAAAAATAATCGCGGATTGGATGGCGCGCGAAAAACCCTATGCCGCTTTGTTCATCCCGCACGAAAAAAACCGCGGCAAAGGCGCGGCGGTCGCCACCGGAATGCTCAAGGCCTCCGGAAAATACCGCGTCTTCTTGGATGTCGATCTTGCATACCCACCCTCGCAGGTTCTTCGCATTGTTGAAGCGCTCGAAGACGGCGCCGACGTCGCAGTCGCGTGCAGGGTCGATCCGGATTCCCGTTACACTATAAGCCCCGCATTTTTTCATTATCTCTACACGCGCCATCTTGCCAGCCGCCTTATAAACTGGCTCATGCGCCGCACGATAATTCCTCACTGCCGCGATTCGCAGGCGGGGTTGAAGGGTTTCAGGGCGGATATCGCCAAAGAAATTTTTTCGCGCCAGATCGTTCGCGGATTCCCATTCGATGTCGAAGCGCTCTATCTCGCCGAGAAGATGGGATGCTCGATCAGAGAAGTTGCGGTTGAATATCGCTACTTCAACGAACCGACGACAGTCATCTTTTTGAAGGACGGGTTGCAGATGGCAAGAGACGTTTTCAGAGTTCGCATCAATCATCTTTCGAAACGCTACAAGCTTCCTGAAAAAGGCGGGGCAAAAAAACTCGTCCTCAACGCGGACGATTACGGGATGACCCTTCCAATCAGCCGCGGGATACTCAAGGCGTGCAGTGCGGGTGCCGTTCTCTCGACAAGCGCCATGGCCAATTCGCCGGACTTTGACAAGGCAATGGACGAGATTGTGGCACTTCACGCGCATCCTGATGTCGGCTTTCATGCCACACTCACATGGGGGCGCCCCGTTCTGGATCCGAAAGATGTTCCCACGCTTGTTGACCGGGAAGGAAACTTTCTGCCAAGGGCGCAGCTTTTGAAGCGCGCGCTCTTCCGCAAAATTTCCTCCGACGAAGTTTACCGCGAACTCTATGCCCAGTGTGAAAAGCTGGCAAAGAGGTGGCCCGATATCAGCCATATGGACGGTCATCACCACGTCCACACGTTTCCGGTAGTCAGGGGCGCGGCGGAAAAGGTCGCAAGGGAATTCGAAATCCGTTTTGTGAGATCCCCGCATGAAGGCTCATGGTCCCCGTGGCACAAGGCCCTGGTGAGAAAGTGGGCGGTGAAATCGTTTGCCGCTTCGCGCCCCGCATATTGGCGCGGGCGTGGTTTTTTAAGCACGGATCACTTCGGCGGATTTTCGCTGGGCGCGGGAGCCGATCTAAAAAAGAGATGGCTCAATACCATTTCAAAACTTCCGCCCGGCATCTCTGAAATTATGGTTCATCCGGGTTACGAATCTGAAAACGGGGATTCATATAATGCCGAGCGCGAAGAAGAGATAAAAATATTAAACGACACCGGCCTCGTTGACTTTGCAATCAAGGCCGGTGTTAAATTCACATCCTTCAGAGAACTACAAAGCGTACGTAATTGAAACGGTCTATTTATTTTTTATCGTACTCGAATCACCATTCTTCTTTTTTGACCCGTCTCCAACACCCATCGGCTGCACAGGCGCATAGTAGGGCTTAATCTCAAGCCTCGGCGGCTTTGTCTGCATCTGCATTTCTTGCGGCGCCGTCGGCGCCACCTCCACTCTAGGAGGACGTGACTTGATTTGCATTTCCATAGGCATAGTCGTAAGTCTCTCCAATACATTGATATCCAGTTTGTTACTTACGCGCCACTCGCTTTCTCCCGCGGATTTTTTCGTGAATAAAACCTTGTACGCTCCGACTCCCATGATATCGTGCGTGCATGCGGTGATCATCGTCGACGACCACAGATCAACGTGGGCCGAAACGGTCCCAAGCTCTTCACTTTCAAAGAAAACAAATTTGTCGGAACTCTCTTCGTTAAACCCGCCTCCGAAAATCTCGAAACAGCTGCCCTTGACAACTTGTTTCGGCGCCGTTCTACAAAGTATCGGACTGGCGGCTGACGGATACGGCGTTATTGTGAAGTCGGCCTTGCCGAGCACGCCGACACCCTTTCTCAACTCAAGTTTAACCGGCAACGAAGCGCCGCCCGCATCATAATATAGGCGGGGCGAGCCGTCGCTTTCTGTCAATATCGTCTCTTCGCCGGTGGGTAGCGTCTCAATCATCTCCGGACCGGGAACCCTGATAATGACTTTATTACCGGACCATCTTATCACATCAGCTTTTATCCTGTCGCCCGCGATCCCTTCACCCGAGATTGCTATGAAGTAGTCTCCCTGGGTACTTCCCAAACATTTTCCCGTGAGTTCGACAAAAGTTCCCGGAGGTCCGCGATGCGGATACGCATTCGTAATTTCTATCCTGCTGAAGAAGGGACACAGCTTATCGGCAATGCCGCTTAATATACCGGGCGCCGGCGCGGGTTCTTCGGGAAGCGATTCGACAGCCGCGCACACCGGCAATTCCGGCGGTATGAATATCAATGTCGAAGGAGACGGCGATGCGATCGTCATCGATGTCGCTTCCGAAGGTTCTATATTTATAGCCTTAGGTTCGCTGTCATTTGTCGCCGTGCCCTCTCTATTTATTCGTCTCACAAAAATAGAATACGTGCCGGCTCTCATTGCATCGGGGATCCGGATCGTCGTATCGGTTGTGCTCCAACCGCTGGGCGTGATAACGGTGTCGGCCCCCGAGCTATCCTTAAAAATTACCTCGCCAGCTTCGGTTCCAAAATTGCTTCCGAATATCCAAAGCCCGTCACCCGCGTGTCTCGCAGACGCCGACAGTCTGTTAATGGCAGGCATGTCGGTCGACGGCGTTATCGTGAATTGCCTGGAGTTTCCGTAATTGCTTATTACACGGTCCTCTTCAACCAATATTTTGACGAGGCCCGGCACGCTGTGCCCGTCAAAATAAGCCACGGTCTCTTCAGGCAATCTTCCTGTCATATCATAGGGCGCTCCATAGGGGACGTCCCTGAATGATGCCGTATCGAAACCGGGAATGCGCGCAACGATCATCGCGTCCGACCAGGAGATTACTTCCAGCTCCATGACAAAAGGAAGCGGCGAGACGGGAATGTCTGCACTTGTAAAAGCCATCACAAGGTGCTTCGCATCTGTCCTTGGCAATATATTCGAACCCAGTATTTGCATAATGGAACCTGTGGGTCCGTCATTTCTGCTTCCAGGCGGAGCAGTGTAAACACTGTAAATTTCCTGCGCGCTTGACAGGGGGGCGAAAAGAACGATTCCAAACAACAAAGACATAAGAAACATGACCTTTTTCATATGCTCTCCTGTGTCAAATTAAATGCCAATCACGGCATCATTATACATCGCAACACCGCATCTGGCAATCGTTTCAGCCCGTTTTATTAGCTATTGAGCGAAGCGGGAAAATCTGGTACCAGATCAAATCAAGCCGGAGAGGTGCGTGAGCGGCTTAAACGACCGGTCTTGAAAACCGGAGTGGCCTTACGGCCACCGTGGGTTCGAATCCCACCCTCTCCGCCACAAAATGCCGATACGTTCAAAATACCGTAAAGAGAAAAAAGAGAAGAAGCGAGGAAGGACGTTCCGTGAAAAGGCGAGGCTCTTCTGGCGAGTCCTGAAGATCGCCGTCGTCGTTTTCATTATCGCGGCCGTTTCAATCTGGTACTATCTGGGCCGCTTGGACAAGATGATCGAAGAAAAATTCGATCAGCCCCGCAAATGGAACCTTCCCTCCCGGGTCCTATCGGATGCGGATTATTTTTATCCCGGCGTCGACACTCTAAAACGCAAATTGATAGATAAACTTGACCGCCTTGGCTACCGGAATGTTGGCACAGCTATTTCCGGCCCCGGTGATTACGCGCAGCTTCCCAATCAAATCGATATCTATCTTCACGATTTTTCATATCCTCATGAGGAGTTCAAAGGGTTTCCGGTCAGGTTGTCGCTTGAGGGAACCGTAATAACCGACATCACGAATCTTGCCGATAAAGAATCTCTATCGGTCATGAAGCTGGAGCCCGAAGAGATATCGTCGATATTCGACGAGCGCATGGAGGACCGCACTGTCGTGACGCTCAAAGACGTTCCTCCGGCCCTCATCGAATCAATCGTTCTCATCGAGGACGAGCGCTTCTTCAAACATCGCGGCGTAGATCCGATAGGGATCCTGCGCGCCATGGGTGCGAATGTCCGCGCGATGCGGATCGCCCAGGGCGGATCAACGCTCACGCAGCAGCTCGTCAAAAATTTCTTTCTGTATCCTAAAAAATCGATCTTGAGAAAATTAAACGAGATGCTCATCGCCATCGAAATCGAAAGGCATCACACAAAAGGCGAGATTTTAGAAGCGTATCTGAACGAGATATATCTGGGGCAAAGGGGGGCTTCTTCGGTTTCGGGCGTGGCCGAGGCGGCAAAATATTATTTCGGCAAGAATGTGAACCAGCTCTCCATTGGCGAGTGCGCGCTTCTGGCAGGCATGATTCGCATTCCCAACGAATATAATCCCTTGAAGCATAAAGATAACGCGGTGGCGCGCCGCAATTTTGTTTTGAAGCGCCTCTTCGACGCGGAGCTCATAAATAAGGACGAGTATGAGAAAGCGAAGGTGGAGCCAATCATCTCCCCAAAACCCGTCGTGCGTGTGGGACGCGCGCCATACTTCATCGATTTTGTGAAGCAGCAGCTTGCCGTCCTTTACCCTCAGGAAATTTTGCAGAGCGAAGGCTTGCGCATCTTCACAACGCTCGACATGTCCGCCCAGCTCGCAGCCGAAGGTGTTGTCACAAGAGATCTTGAAAAACTCGAGAAGGCAAACGCGAGCGTTCTTCCCAAGGATCATGCGGAGCCGCTGCAGGGTGTGCTCATCGCCATGCAACCCGGCAACGGTTATCTCCGCGCACTGGTCGGCGGCAGGAGCTATCAGGACAGCCAGTTCAACCGCGCCACACAAGCGAAACGCCAGCCCGGTTCCGCGTTCAAACCGTTTGTTTATCTGACCGCGCTCGATCCGCGCATGAGCAAGACATCCTTCACGCCGGCGTCTACCGTGGACGACTCATCATTCAGCGTGGAATCCGGCGGCAAAGAATGGTCGCCCAAAAATTACGACAAAAAAGAACACGGCACGGTCACGCTCCGTGCAGCACTTGAGCAAAGCCTCAATATCGCCACATCCAAGATCGCGATAGACGCGGGGCTTGAAAACGTTGTCGAGACGGCAAAGAAGGCGGGTATTTCAACGCCCATCGATGCCGTCCCTTCTCTCGCGTTGGGCGCATTTGAAGTGATACCGATCGAACTCGCGGCGGCGTACACGGTCTTTCCTAACGGTGGAATATTTGCTGAGCCTATATCTATAATGAACGTAGTCACCTCCAAGGGCGAAGTTCTTGAAAACAAAACGATCAAGATGGGACGCGTCTTCGATGCGCAACCGGTCTATCTGACCACCAATATAATGAAGGGGGTGGTGGATCACGGCACTGCGGCGTCTGCCCGGGCGATGGGGTTTGACGGAATTGCCGCTGGAAAAACGGGAACCACCTCCAATTACAAAGACGCGTGGTTCGTGGGGTTCACTCCCAACTTCCTGGCCCTGACGTGGGTCGGTTACGACGACAACGCGGTGATGAATATGAGCGGCGCGCGCGCGGCGCTTCCCATGTGGGTGGATTTCATGAAAGAAATGGCACCTCCGTCGGTTCAAGATTTTCCTTCACCTCCCGACATCGTTCTGGTAAAAATCGATAAGGAGTCCGGAAAACTTGCGAACAGCAAATGTCCTGACGATATCGAGGAGGCCTTCATTGAGGGAACAGAGCCCACCGAACACTGCGACAAAACCGATAAAGCGTCAGATGTCGAAACCTATTAGAACTCTCATATTTCTTTTCCTGATTTTATTCACATTCACCGCCTGCCCGCCTGCGGCGAAAAAACCGCCGGTGAAAAAACCTCCCAAGCAGGGTGAGGTGCGCGAAAAACCCAAAGAGGTGACAAGGCCCGGCCAGCCCTCGCAGGTTTTAACGCCTCAGAGAAAGGCCTCCGACAGGCTCGTCGATAAGGGAAAGACGTCTCTCGACGCAAAAAACTACGATCAAGCCCTGCAATTATTTCAGGATGCGGCAAACGTCGATCCGTCTAACGGTGTCGCCTACTATTATCTGGCGCTGACCGATCATTATCTGGGAGAGCAAAATACGGCCGCCGGTCTTTTGGACAAGGCCGAATCGCTTCTTCGTTCGGATCAGTATTGGATGGGAAAAGTCGAGGAACTGAGGGCTTTAATCACGGGCGAAAAGCCACAGGTTGCACCGCTGCCACCGGTGGTCGACCAGTACTGAAATCATCCTTCGTAGTGGTTCAAGCGCGGAAACCAGCGCGGCACGGCTTTTCTGTAGGTGTCGTATTCGTCGCCGAACCTTTCCTCCAACGCGGGCTCTTCAAAGAATACGACCCAGAAGTGTATGACCCACGTGAGGATGAGTGCGTAGACGATCATCGCGAGGCGCTCCATAAAAATCGCCTCGCCCCAGAGTGCAACAATGACCCCCAGCATGAATGGGTTTCTCACGTATCTGTATGGGCCGGCGATGGTGAAGGTCCCGCCTGCGTCGTAGGGCGCGGGGCGGCTTTTTCCCGGAACGAAAAGAATCGCCGCGCAGTATATCGCAAACAGAAAACCGATCCCCGAGACAACCGCACCTATGTATTTATAGGGGCCGATATGAAAATGGGGAAAGCTCGCGTCGAACTGGAGTGCCAGCCACGGGCCGACGAGAAGCGCGATGAACAAGAAAATCGAACCCCAAACAATCGTCTTGAGAATAAACATCAATAGACCCCCTCTTGAAGTTTCAGCGAATCGATGACGAACACGAATCCCGCCGGCAGACCTGTAATCCGGCCGCCATCGACCAGCTTACCCTCTGCAAGAACCGGATGATCGAGCGCGTTCGTCTTCACGAATTGCGAAAGATATCCGTCATCAGCAAAAATTATTCTCGACTCTCCGGTCTTTTGGCAAACGATGCCGTATTTGACATAATTT
>JBGSNL010000068.1:0-8671 GCA_041739675.1 bacterium | reverse complement strand
CTTTGGCCTTATGATCCGAAGATCAAGAGGCATTATCCGGTATTAGCTACCCTTTCGAGTAGTTATTCCTGATTTAGGGGTAGGTTACCCACGCGTTACTCACCCGTGCGCCACTTTACTAATCAGGCCGAAGCCTGAAGTTCTCGTACGACTTGCATGTGTTAGGCACGCCGCCAGCGTTCGTTCTGAGCCAGAATCAAACTCTCCAGTTAAATTCTGAAATTGCATTGCTGCAATTATCTTTTTCGTTGTTCTTGTCACATCGGAATTAATTCCAATGAGCCCACTTGATTTCGATCGTGGCGTATATATCCGCTATTTAGTTTTCAAAGAGCCGGCACAAACTCTCCTGCCACCCAGTCCCCTATTTCTTTTTTTCGGGAATGGAACTGCAGGATAAAAACTGAATGATTCCACCGCAAGTTCGGCGCCACGGATGGCGCCGAAGTGGGGGTGTATCTACAGAAAGACCCCACTTGTGTCAAGCAAATATAATTAGTAATGATATCAGCTAGTTAGAGGCTATAAAAATCAGCAGCAGGCGGCGCCTTCTTTTTTATGTGCAACCGCGCAGCCGATGAGGCCTAAAATAATAGCCAAAATACCGCTGACAACTGCGGCGATGACGCTCTCTTTTGTAGTCACCACATGTTCTGCGATCGTAATCTGCCAGCCCGCAATCAAGCGCACGACGTGGATTACCGCCGGCATTGCAAAAAATCCCGAGAGCCACAAAAGCGCGCAGTGACCGCAACAACATTTTTCGTTCGCCATAATTTCCCCCTTTTTAAATTTTTCTGAAACTGAGTTTCACAAATTTTCTTTTGCCGAATTTGACATCGTATGTCTCAGCCGTCGATATCCTTGCGTCAATGTCCGTAACTTTTTCTCCGTTCACAACAAGGCCGCCCTGTTGAATAACGCGTTTAATCTCGGACTTGCTGGCTGCGATCTCCGCCATCGACAGCGCCTGCACCAGAGATATCTGACCAAGGTTCGTGTCGATCCTCTTCTCCTCGATTTCCTGTGGCAGGTTTCTCTTTGTGAACACGTTGTCGAAATGTTCCTTCGCCTTGTTTGCATCCGAGTCCGAATGGAAGCGCGCAACGAGCTCTTCTGCCAATCTCTCCTTCGCGGATTTCGGATGAACCTTTCCGATCGCGACGTCCTCTTTGAGTTTTGAAATCTCGTCCATCGATTTGCGGCTTAGAAGTTCGTAGTACATCCACATAAGATCGTCCGATATCGACATGACCTTTCCGAAAATTTCGTTGGCCGGCTCCGAGATACCAATGTAGTTGCCGTAGCTTTTGCTCATCTTCTGCACGCCGTCGGTTCCAACCAGCAAAGGCATAGTGAGAACGACCTGCGGTTCCTGATTGTAGGCACGCTGCAATTCGCGGCCGACCAAAAGATTGAAGATCTGATCGGTGCCGCCCAGCTCGACGTCCGCTTCAAGCACCACGGAGTCGTAACCCTGCATCAAAGGATAGAGAAGCTCGTGCATGCTCAATGGATCGCCCGCCTGAAAACGCTTCTTGAAATCTTCGCGCTCCATCATCCGCGCCAATGTGTAATGTGTGGCGAGACCGACAACATCCGCAAAGGTCATCTTTCCAAGCCACTCCGAATTGTATCGAAGCTCAACTTTTTTTGGATCTAGTATCTTGGTCGCCTGACTTATGTACGTCTTGAGATTGATCGCAATTTCAGCCGGTGTGAGCGGCGGACGCCCGACATTGCGGCCCGACGGATCGCCTATCTGCGCGGTGAAATCCCCGATGAGAAAAATCACCTGATGGCCCAGATCCTGAAACTGCCGGAGTTTTTGCATTACCACCGTGTGGCCGAGGTGAAGGTCAGGTGTGGTGGGATCGACACCCAGCTTGATGCGAAGCCTCTTTTTGCGGCGGAGCTTGTCCGCGAGTTCGCCTTCCGTGATGAGATCGACAACTCCGCGCCTGATGAGCTCCATCTGATCAATATCCATAACGCACCTGAAGCCTTTCAATTCCGACGGCCCTCTTTTTCTGCTCGTCGATCTGAATCACAACACCTTCCAGCCGCACATTTTTCTCGGCCACTTTAAAGTGTTTCTTCTCTCCCGTCAAAAATCTTTTTATCGCCGTGTCCGCATCGAGCCCGATGACCGACGCGTGCGGGCCGGTCATCCCAAGATCCGAAATGTACGCCGTGCCCCCCGGCATTATCTCCTCGTCGGCCGTCTGAACGTGCGTGTGAGTTCCGACCAGCGCCGTGATCTTTCCGTCAAGATACCACGCGAGCGCCCTCTTCTCGGATGTCGCCTCCGCATGGAAATCTATAATGATGAGATCCGATTTTTGGGAAAGATCGGGCAGCAATGCCTCCAGATAGCGAAACGGATTGCTGACCGCCGGCCCCTTATCCTCCATGAATATCTGGCCCTGAAGACAAATGACCGCAATGCTGAGGCCTTTTGCGCTCACAGTCATCCAGCCTCTTCCGGGAAGTCTTTCGATCACGTTGACCGGCCTTAGAATGGGATGAGTGTCGAAGTATGGATGGAGCGCGTCGTGCTCCCAGATGTGGTTGCCGGCCGTCATCACGTTTATCGGCAGCTTGAAAAGTTCGTCCGCGACTTTCGGCGTCACGCCGCGTCCGCCCGCCGCGTTCTCGGCGTTGGCGACCACAAAGTCGATCGAATGTTCCCTGATGATCTGAGGCAAAAGGGCCGCGACGGCGTCGCGGCCAGGGTGTCCAAAAATATCACCGATAGCGAGGATATTCATTACTTTACTTTGCAAATTCGGTTGCGCGCGTTTCACGGATAACCGTCACTTTTATCTGGCCCGGGTACGTCATCTCCTGCTCTATCTTCTTAGCGATGTCGTGCGAGAGAACGGCCGCCTGTGCGTCGTTCACATCTTCGTTCACCACCATGACGCGGACTTCACGGCCCGCCTGTATCGCGTAGGCCTTCTCGATGCCCGGGAACGAAGCCGCTATCCGCTCAAGATCCTCAATGCGCTTCACATAAGTTTCAAGAACCTCGCGACGCGCGCCGGGGCGGGAACCGGAGATGGCGTCCGCCGCATCTATTATGCAGTCCAGCGCCGTCGCCTGTTCCAGGTCCTCATGATGCGCGCCGATCGCGTGCGCGATCTCGGGATCTTCGCGGTATTTCTTGGCGTACTCCATGCCGATGAGCGCATGGGAGCCTTCGACTTCGTGGGAGACCGCCTTGCCGATGTCGTGCAGCAGCCCCGCGCGCTTGGCCTTCTTTTCATCCAGCCCCAACTCGCCAGCCATCATGCCCGCCATGTAGGCGACCTCAATTGAATGCTGCAAAACGTTCTGCGCAAAACTGAAACGGTATTTGAGCGAGCCCAGAAGTTTGATGAGCTCCGGATGCACGTTATGAACACCCATATCCATGCAGGTCTGTTCGCCCACTTCCTTGATCGATGCGTCGACCTCCTTGGTGACCTTGGCGACGGTCTCCTCAATGCGCGACGGATGTATGCGGCCGTCCGCGATGAGGTTCTGAAGGGACAGGCGCGCGATCTCGCGGCGGACGGGATTGAAGCCTGAAAGAACTACCGCCTCCGGCGTATCGTCGATGACAACGTCGATGCCCGTTGCGGCCTCGAGTGCGCGAATATTTCTTCCTTCGCGCCCGATGATGCGACCTTTCATTTCGTCGCTCGGGAGCTGAACCACGGAGATGGCGCGCTCCGACGCGTATTCGGAGGACATCCTCTCGATTGCAGAACTTATAATGTACTGGGCTTTTTTCTTCGCGTCTTCCTTGGCCTCGTCTTCGATCTCCTTGATCGTCTTTGCGGCCTCCTGCTTGGCCTCGTCCAGCAAAGATTCCCGGAGCAATCTCTTCGCCTCCTCGGCGGAGACGCCCGCAATCTTTTCGAGGGCCTTTCTCGCCTCGGCCACAAGCTCCATGTGGCGTTTCTCAAGGCCGTCGATGTGGGTCTTCTTGTCTTTGAGCGACTGCTCCTGATTTCTGAGATCGCCTTCCTTGACTTGCGCGAGCTCGATCTTTTTTTCGAGGTTGTCCTCTTTTTGCTGCAACCTTTTCTCAACCGCCTGCAGCTCTTTCTGTTTTGAAGAAACTTCCTGCTCAAACGCGGCGCGGCCTTTAAGCTGAACGTCTTTGGCCTCCAGCTCCGCCTCTTTCTTCACGGAGCGCGCCTGCTGCTCGGCGTCTTTGAGGATCGATTGGGCTTTGGCCTCCGCCTCGATCACAAGTTTCTTGCTGATAACACGCCTTGCGAAAAGCCCGCCGCCGGCGCCCACTCCCAATGCGCCGATGGCGATCAAAATGACCTGCCATATTTCTAATGACACAAATACCTCCGATTACGGATTGCGGAGACAGTGAATAACGCGGGACTCCGTAACGATCCAGTCCACCTTCTGTCCCCTGACGGCCGTCGGCAACTCCGGTACGATCTGAAATTCATAGGCCAGCGCTATACGCTTTCCCCTGAATTCCAAAAGGCATCTGTCGTAGAACCCCTTGCCGAAGCCTAATCTCCCCCCGTGGAGATCGAATGCCACACCGGGAACGATTATCGTCTCTAGCGTATTCACGTCTCTCAGTTTTCTGACCGAACCTGTCGGCTCATCAATGCCTGCGTAGCCCGGTTTCAGGTCGGCCAGGTCGGTTATGCGGTAATACATGAGCCTCTCCAGCTTTTCGTCCACTGCCGGGAAATAAAGCTCCTTGCGGTGCTTGTCTCCTTCCGTGAAAAGAAAATCCGTTCTCACCTCATTGTCGAAGGGCGCATAGAGACCCACGCGAAGCGCCGTCCTATACTCCCCCATCAAGAGGATGCGCTTTTGGATGGAGGCGGACGCCTCGGCGACAAATTCGGGTTTCAACTCCCGGCGGGTCGCCATCATGCGGTTGTATAGCTGCAGCCTGGATTCCATAAACCTCCCGGACAAGACAGGAAATGGGTTAAAAGTTTATGGTGAGAAAAGAAGAACGGTAAGATTTTAATAGAGGGGATAAGCAGTTACCTATCCCAGACGTCTTGCGCCGCGAAATGTATATCTATTATTCATCTAACCTAAAAATTAAAAAAGCTTTGATACTTTTTTATTTCTTCTCTTTTCACACCCTTCATAACGAACTTGAGAAGTCTATAGCCAATCGGGAAAAAGAAATCAAGCAGACAAAAAAATCCCCCCGCGAGGTCGTGTGGCATCACTATTTTTGAACCTGTTCTCGACAGGTGGGAGTCATTTTACCGCTTCAGGCTTCTCCTTTGAACATTTAGGAGCTTGCTCACCACGGTAGGTGACGACCCCCAAAAATAGTTACTAACGGTTCCAAAAATATTTGGACACCAATCACTAACTCCGCAGGGGGAAGAGCATACCCAATAACTTTCAAAGAGCAAAACTTTCAAACATGCAAATCAATGAGCTCGATCATATCCTGAATTTTCTTCTCAACCTTGTTTAAGCGATCGTCCTTATCATGGCGAAATTTAAAGAATTCATCCGCTATATTCATCGCCGTCAAAAGAGCAACCTGAACCGACGCCACCGCCTTCGTATTGTTCAAAACCTCATTCACCTTGCCGTCTACGTAACCTGCAACCTCCGTGACATAATCCTCATTGGAATCACTTTTAACCGCGAACTTCTGGCCCATGATCACCACTTCAATTGCCTTCTTCACGTCACCTCCGGTTCAACCATATATAATGATATAAGGTTGATGTCGCACAGTCAAGATTTATGGGGCTTCCCCAGTTCCAAATATCCTTGCAAAACAGAAAGTTGACCGAAAAGTCAAGAAATGAATTTAATTTATTGAGGGCAAAAAGTGGGCCAATGCTTCCGTGGCGTCAGACCAACGTGAAATTAACTTCACGGTTGGGGATGTCGACCTCGGAGACCTCAACTTTGACAACGTCGCCGATGCGATAAGCTTTCTTGCGCTTTTTGCCGTGGAGGGAGTAGCCCTTCTCGTCAAACGTGTAACGGTCCTCAGGGAGGGAATCAAGGTGGACCAGACCTTCGACAAAATACTCTTTCAGTTCGACGAAGAAACCGAATTTTGTGACGTGGGAGATGATGCCTTCAAACTGTTCGCCGGTCTTGTTTTTCATGAAAAGAGCGACGTGGAGCTTTGCCATTTCCCGCTCGGCCTCCATCGCAATGCGTTCACGGCGGGAACAGTGCTCCGCGATTTCACTTAAGTTTGCGGGCCGCGATCCGCACTTCCTGGCAAGTGCAATCTTCATCAGCCGATGCACAACGAGATCCGGATACCGCCGGATGGGCGACGTGAAATGGCAGTAGCACTGTGAGGCAAGTCCGTAGTGGCCGATGTTCTCCGCGCTGTAGACCGCCTGCTGCATGGAACGAAGAAGGCTCGTATTGACAAGGCGCTCCTCCGGTTTTCCTTTCACCTGATCTACAACGCGAGCAAGGGTTCCCGGCGATACTTTTTCGCCGATGCGGACATGATGGCCCAGGTTGTAGCAAAGGATTCCGAACTCGCGCAGCTTCTTGGAATCCGGGTGCTCGTGGACACGGTAGACGCACCCGCCCTTTGCCTTAGTCAAAAACTCCGCCACCGCCTCGTTGGCCGCAATCATAAACTCTTCTATCATCATATGGCCCACGTGGCGCTCCGCCTTCACGATGTCGGCAATATCGCCCGTCATATCGATCAGGATTTCGGGCTCGGGCAAATCAAAATCGATTGAGCCGCGCGCGAGCCTCTTCGCGCGGAGGCGGTTGAAGCACTCTTCCATCAACTCAAAATTCGGGATGAGCAACCGGTACTGTTCGCGGATCTTTTCATCCTTATCGACAAGAATCTTTTTCACCGCCGTGTAGGTCATGCGCTGCCGGCTCTTGATAACGCTGGAATAGAAATCCTGCCGCACGATCTTTCCGTGCGGATCGACGTCCATCTCTGCGGTCATGGTTAGACGGTCCACATCGGGTTTCAAACTGCAAAGATCGTTCGACAGTTGTTCGGGAAGCATAGGAATGCAATCGGCCGGAAAATAGACCGACGTCCCGCGTTTGTAGGCCTCGTGGTCGAGAGCGGTCTTCTCTCTGACGTAGTGAGAGACATCCGCGATAGATACCCAGAGGCGGATCAACCCGCCCGCCTCGCCCGCGAGCGAGCTCGCGTGGCGGGCGGGCCCTCCTCCAAGTCTTTTGACCGCAACCGCGTCGTCAAAATCGCGCGCCGTCTCGCCGTCGATTGTTACGAACTCGATATCGCGAAGATCTTTTCGATTGCTACCGGAGGGAAGCTCGCCCGTGAAACACGCATCCGCATCGTCAATCACGCGCTCGGAAAATGTGTGCGGCAGCTGATGACGGATGATGATCGCCCTCTCTTCAGTTGTCTCCTTTCCTCGCTCGCCCAGAATCTCCAGCACCTCGCCCAGCATCGGCTCGCCGCCGGAAGGATATCTCAAAATCTGCACTACCACATTGTTGCCATGGCGCGCCTTTCCCTGCTTTCCATCCGGGACGTGGATTGCGTGCCGCACGCGCCTATCGTCGGCGATCACGCGGCAATGCCGGCCCGACTGCTCCAGACGGCCGACCAGCTTTGTCACGCGACGCTCAAGAATTTTTCTGATCCTGCCTTCGCTCTTTTCACCGCGCCCGGGCACGACCTGTACCTCCACTATATCCGTATGGAGCGCGTCGCCCACAAACTTCGCGGGAATAAAGACATCCTCTTCGTCTTTTTTGCCCGTGGTTACGAACCCATAGCCGTCGCGGTGCAGCCTCAACTCGCCGATTAGTGTCTGTTTTTTCATAAGTTATCGTTACAATACACAAATTTGCCAGTAAAACAAAGCATTTGACTCACTCTTTATACGACCCATGTGAAAGGTTGTTGATTTTTCATCGGACGTGCGATACGAGTAGGCCGCTTATGGTAAAAAAAGCGTTAAAGAAAACTGGGGGAAAACGCAAAGTAAGTGCACGAAAAGTATCCAAAAAAGCTTCTCCCCGAAAAATAGAAAAAATCGCCAAGGCAAGACCCGGCGCCAGGGCAACCGGAAAGGTTGCGGCAAAGACGGTCTCCGCGCGCAGAGTAACCAGAGTTTCGAAATCCAGGGCAAAGATCGCGGCTGCAAGGCGCCCGAAGGTCGATCTGTCGTGGTCGCTTGAAAATCTTATCAGCAAGGTTTCCGCGGAAGTTCAGCCGCATGAGGAACGCAGGATCGAAGAATCGAAATTCGATATCGGCGTCCCACATAACGGAAGAGTTAAACCCGTATACGAGATCCCGCACGAATATCAGGTCGATCGCGCGATGATCTTGACCATCGACCCGCGCTTCGTCTTCACATATTGGGAGGTGAAACCGGAATCGATGCACGAAGCCGTGCGAAGGATCGGCCCTTCCGCCAAACTTACGCTCCGTTTCTACGATATTTCCTCCACGGGCGATCCGGATGCTTCCCCTTCATGGGACATCGAAGTATTCGACCGTCTCGGCAACTGGTATCTGCGTCTTGATTACCCTGAACAGCTCTTGTGCCTGGATATCGGAATGAAAAACGAGTACGGCGCGTTCCACAGAATCGCGCGCTCGAACGTGATAAAGCTGCCGCGCCAGTCGTTAGCGGCGCCGGGCCCGCTCAAATGGATGATAGTGAGCCCTGACGGACAGAAG
>JBGSNL010000064.1:0-30880 GCA_041739675.1 bacterium | reverse complement strand
GACGTGATGGAAGCGGGCGACGCTCAGACCGCGCTCGACATCCTAAAGAAACCCAACGAAGTGGATCTCATCATACTGGATGTAAAGATGCCCGGCATGTCGGGCACAGATGCGTTAGTCGAGCTCAAAAAGATCGCGCCCAAAGTCGGCATCATCATATCGACAGGTTTTTCTTCGGAAAACGTGGCGATCGCGGCGCTCAAGGGCCATGCCGACGATTACATCCAAAAACCCATCAACTTAGACAGACTGAACTCCATTATACTGCGCCTTCTCAAGGACACAGGGGTGGAGCCCGATCTCTCGGCTGCGGACATCAAAGGCAAGATTGAGCACGTGAAGCGCTTTGCCGAGAGAAATTTTCACAAGAAGATCGGCCTTGAGGATGCGGCGAAAGCGGTGGGGCTTTCGCCCAAATATTTGAGCAGAATATTCAGACAGGAAACAGGCAAGGGGTTTTCCGATTACAAATCGGAGATCAAAATAGAAAAAGCCAAGGGGTGGCTCGCCACAACCGGCTACAACGTGAACCAGATCTCCGATAATCTGGGTTATCAGAATGTCGAGTCCTTCATAAGGGCGTTCAAAAAACACGAGGGAATGACGCCGTCGGAATACAGAAAAAAAACTCAAAAATGACGGGAAAAAGAATAGTCATGGGGCTAAGGGACCACTGGTTGGCACGCTATGGTTTTGCCGTGGTCGCGCCCGTGGTCGCCTTGCTCTTCCGCATCGGGGTCATCCGCCTCGCTGGCGGCGAGCTCCCTCACTTCGTCACTTTCTACCCTGTCGTCATGATCGCAGCCCTCTTCGCCGGCATGGGGCCGGGCCTGGCAACCACCGCCACTTCGGCAATCCTCGCCGTCTTTTGGATCCTCCCAGCGCAGGGGACACCCGCAAGCCACGGTATCGCCGATATCGTAGGTCTCGGACTGTTCACCGGCATGGGGATTTTCATGAGCTGGGTGGGCGGAATGTTCCGCCGGACCAGCGACTATTTAAAATTTGAGAAGAAGCGGTTCAACGATGTCCTTGAGATGCTGCCCGCTTATGTCATCCTCTTGACGCCGGACTACCGGTTCTTTTTTGCGAACAGGTTCTTCAGGGAGCGTTTTGGAGACTGTGAAGGCAAGATTTGCTATGAATACCTGTTCAAGCGGACGGAGCCCTGCGAAAATTGCGAGACATACAAACCCATGGAAACCGGCACATCCCATCACTGGGAATGGAAGGGCCCCGACAGCCGCAATTATGACATCTTCGACTATCCTTTCAAGGACGCCGACGGCTCGCCTCTCATCATGGAAATGGGCATAGATATCACGGACAGAAAGCGCTCCGAAGAGGAGTTGCAGGAGATGCTCGCCACTCTCGAAGCCCGTGTGGAAGAGCGAACTGCCGAGCTGAAACGCGCAAAAGAAGAATGGGAACGCACGTTCGACAGCGTGCCCGATCTTATCGCGATTCTGGACAATAATCACCGCATCTTGCGTGTGAACAAATCGATGGCCGACCGAATGCATTGCACGCCGGATAACTGCATCGGGCAGACATGCTACAAAGTCGTGCACGGCATGGAATCGCCTCCACAGTTTTGTCCGCATTTGTTGACAATTGCCGACGGAAAAGAACATGGGGTTGAGATTCATGAGGAGCGTTTGGGTGGGGATTTTCTCGTAACCACCGTGGCACTGCTTGACAGTGAAGGCAAGGGGATCGGCTCGGTTCACGTGGCGCACGACATAACAGAGCGGAAAAAGGCGGAGAACGAACTCAGGGCCAGCCGCGAGGACCTGGATCGCGCGCAGACCGTGGGCGGAGTCGGGAGCTGGAGACTGAACATTCACAAAAATGAGCTTACGTGGTCCGACGAGAACCACAGGATATTCGGCATCCCGAAGGGAACGCCCCTGGCCTACGAGACGTTTCTTTCGACGATTCATCCCGACGATCGCGAATACGTGGACAAGAAATGGAAAGCAGGTCTGTCGGGCGAACCCTACGACATCGAGCATAGAATAGTTGTTGCTGATGAGATCAGGTGGGTTCGTGAGAAGGCTTATCTTGAGTTCGACGAGAACGGCCAGCTCATGGGGGGGTTCGGCATAACACACGACATCACCGAGCGCAAAGAGGCGGAGCTGGAGCTGAAGAAGTTTTACGAGGAGCTCGAGCGGAGGGTCAAACAGCGGACCGACGAGCTTATGACGGTGAAGCGCCTCTCCGACATAGGCACTCTGGCCTCCACCGTGGCCCACGAGCTCAGAAACCCGCTGGGCGTGATCCAGCTGGCCGTCGAGAACATGAGGAGAAAAAAGGTGTCTGCCGAGCTCGATAAGCATTTCGAGCGCATAGAAAAGAAGGTCGCCGAGAGCAACCTCATCATCAACAATCTCCTTTTCTATTCGAAGATCAAGAAGCCCAATTTTGAAAAGACACGGATCGACAAGGTCCTGGACGAGAGCATAGGCACATCTTCGGCGATTTTCAGAGAGAAGAAAGCGGCCGTCGACAAGAAATACGACATTCTGAGAAGCACGGTCATCGAGGCCGACCAACTGCAGTTGAGAGAGGTTTTCAACAATATCATCGGCAACGCATTTCAGGCTCTGCCCAACGAAGGGGGCACAATAGAGGTCACGGCTTCCAGGGACAGCGGCGGATTTGTCGATATTGTGATAAAGGATAACGGCGCCGGGATACGCAAAGAGGATATCGGAAGGATCTTCGAGCCTTTCTACACGACGAAATCGAGGGGAACGGGCCTGGGGCTCACGATATGCTCGGAGCTCGTGGCCATGCACGGCGGCAGGCTTGAGATCGACAGCGAAGTGGGCGTGGGGACAATCGTGAGGTTGTCTTTGCCCATAGAGAGAGGTGCGATATGAGAAACACTATCCTTCTGGTCGACGACGATCTAGAGATGTGCGCCGAGATATCCGAGGCACTTCGTGACGAGGGCTATGATGTGAGTGTGGTCAATGACGGCCTAGAGGGCTATGCTCACATAAGGGATAACAATTACGATCTGGTGCTTCTGGACGTGAGGCTTCCCGGCATGAACGGCCTCGACATATTGAAGGGCGTGAGGGAGATGAAAAAACAGGTGCATATCATCGCGGTCACGGGGATGCCCATCGACGGCGACGTCATAAAAAGCGATAACGGGGCGTTGGCCAAGAGAAACGACCTTTTGAGACTCGCCGACGGCGTTCTTTCCAAGCCGTTCGAGATGGCGAAGCTCCTCAAGGCGGTCAAATCCGCGATGAACCGGCCGTAAAAAAGCGAAAAAATTAGAAATGTGAATAAATGGCAGAAAAAAGTGGAGATAAGCCATATAAGAAAGGTGCGTCTTTCATGTATCATTAGAACAGGCAAAGAGGAGTAAAATGAAGAAAAAGGTCCTCATAGTCGACGACGACAAGGAGTTCTGCGAAGAAGTCGCCGACGCCCTCCGCTACGAGGGCTATAACGTCGAGACCTCCTACGACGGCTTGGATGCCGCTGAGAAGATCGACGAGGCCGACTATGACGCCGTTGTTCTCGATCTGAAGCTTCCGGGTCTCTCCGGCACCGACCTGTTGAAAGAGATTAAGGAGAACAAAAAAGACCTTCACGTCATCGTCTGCTCAAGCCAGACCGACGTCATAGATAATTTCAAGGAGAACAGTTGCGATGATGACGACGAGTGCAAAATCCTCGGAACGGCCCACCATGTAATGTCCAAACCCATCAGCATAAGTTCCCTCCTGGCGGCAATCCGCAAGGCCACAAACGGCCACCGCAAAAGCAAGTAGCATAAGTGGAAAAAAATCAGCTGCAGGCGGAAACAGGCCTGAAACACGCATAAAAAGGGTAGAAAAAAGTGGAGCGGCGCAATCCCGTAAAATCGGAGCGCGCTGTATCATTAAGGCAGATGTTGGGCAGGATGTTTGAAAAGGAAATGAGGTGAGAGTTATGGTGCTGGGAGTCATAAAAACAAGACACATAATATGTCATCCGGTGATGTTCATAGGTGCGTTCGGGTTCATAAAGTACCTGCACTTCCTCGCGAAATGTATGGATTTCAAACAACATCACTTCATAAACCTGCTGTTTTAAAGGAGGGGACGCTTCTTTATGAAGCAACGTTTCTTCATTTATATAGTAATCGCGGCGGTAATCGGTGCCGTCTTTTCGGCCGGTTTCGGCAGCGTTGACAAATCTGCGTGTCAACTCTTCGCATCTTCCGACGAGGAAGAGACCGGTTACGGCCCTTCCGAAGAACCCACGGAGTTTTGCTAACCTCTGGTGGAAAAAGATCAGAAAAAAAGGGAGTGAGGCAATTCTTCTTAAAGAGATGAGGCTGTATCATTGTCACATGAAACCCGATTCTTGTACTTTGTCGAGAAAGGAGTTCGGTATGAGAACTCAAAACATCTTGAGGCATCTGGTGTTGGCCGCGGCTTTTTTGGTTGCCTCACTTCTCGCCACAAATGCCGGCGCGCTCAGTATTAATGTAGTGGGCTCCGACGGCACGGCGGTTGCCAGATACTACTGGACCGTTGAGGAGGACGCGACGCACAACGTCGTGCCTGGCGTCATCGAACCGGTGCCGCTCTCCGCGCGCTTCCACACCAGCTACATGCCCATCCTGGCGACGGGCGACGAGACGAGCCCGCCCACGAGACTCGCACTGAACCCTTCAAAAAAATATTTCGTCTCTGTGCTTCCCAAGGCGGGCTACTCCATAGGCGGTGCGCCCCTTGCCGCGGGGAAAAGCTCCGTGCGGATAGTCGTCAACAAGCTCCCGCTGCCGACCGCGCAAATTTCGGTCCTCGTATTTGAAGACAAGATGCCCATAAACAACACGCCCGACCTCCCGCAGGAGGCAGGGCTTGAGGGATTCACCGTCACGCTCGTTGATGCCGGCGGAAGGTACGGAATCTCCGGCGGACAGATGATGTCAGACACGTTCGGCAATCCTTTGGGAACAACATATGATGCCAACGGCGACATAATAATGATGGGACTGGGTTACCTTTTGACCGACGTCAATGGCGAAGCTGTTTTCAAAAATCTTGCCCCGGGCAAATATACGATTTTTGTAAAACCCCCCGCGGGCCTGGGCTGGAGCCAGACAACGACCATAGAAGGAACAAAGGGTATAGACGTGTGGGTCAAGTCGAACGAGCCGGCGTTTCTGCAGGAATTCGGTCCGGTGCTGCCTCACGTGTTCATGGGTTTCGTGAGGGCGTTTAACTCCATTCCCGCTCCTGTCGCCCCGCAAGTTGCGGCCGATGTCACCGGCCGAATCGTGACATTGCGCCTTGGCAGCCCCGATCAGACAGTCTTCACTCCCGGCGCGCCTTTCGATTACACGATACCGTGGATAGGTGTGAACGAGATAGGCGGCTTCGGCGTCTATGCAGCGATGGCAAATGAAGACGGCACCTTCACGATACCGCAGCTGCCTCCCGGTTTGTGGCAGCTGGTCGTATGGGATGAACACAACGATCTCATCATACATTTTGCCACAGTCACCGTGCCCGACGGCGGCGGCGTAGTAAATATCGGCGACGTACCTGTATTTCCGTGGTTCACGGGCATGAGATATTACGTCTTTCAGGATGACAATGCGAACGGCTTCAGGGATCCGGGCGAGGTCGGTATTCCAAACGTCACCGTCAATCACCGCTTCAGAGATGGAACCGTTTATCAGACATCAACCACCGATCTTGAAGGTTATCTGCCGTTCGACGAAGTGTTTCCGTTCTTCAATTTCTTAATTTCCGAAGTCGATTTCGCGCGCTTCAAGGCAACGGGTTTCACAGCCGTTGTCGATAACGGCGGCGACGTTTTTGCAGCCAGCGATTGCAGCGCGTTTCAGGATGTGTTTCCGGGAGGAGACTGCACATTCGGAGGCTTCCTCTTCCCGCAGAACCAGCCCGATAACGCAGGGCTTCCTTTCCGAACTGAATTTGACCCCACGGGAATGGAGGGCTCGGCATACCTGCTGCAATCTTTCATAGGAACAATCGGCCAGTACAGCGTGATCGAGTGGGGAAAAACCGCGTACGCCATGGGCGAAAACGGCGGAGTCACCGGCGTCGTATATTATGACACGACGCGCGCGGAAAACGATCCGCGCTACAATGCCCCCGAACCGTGGCAGCCCGGCATCCCGCGCGTTCCTATCAATCTGTACATGGATTCGGATGCAGACAGCGTCATCGACGATTTGAATGGCAACGGTTCCGTGACACTCGCCGATGCCGATCAGTATCCGTTCGGCAACTTCCCCGGTTCTGAAGATACGGACAGGAACCGCAACGGCCGTCTTGATTACGGCGATGCGATAGCATCCGTCACAACGGACAGCTGGGACGATAATTTGCCGACCGGCTGCGTCGGTGCTGACTTCATGTCGCACGGCAACGCGGTCGACTGCTTCGACAGTATGTGGGTCTTCAATCAGGTCCGCCCAGGCGTCTTCGACGGCGGCTACGGCTTCACGTCCTATTTCCCCGGCGGCATCGATTCAGGGAGCGCAGAGGTCATGGGCCTTCCCAATGACACGTACATAGTCGAGGCAGTTCTGCCGAGGGGATATTCGCTTGTGAAGGAAGAGGACAAGAACGTCGACTTCGGCGACGAATTCATGCCCAACCCGATGCTCTTCCCGCCTCCATGCGTGGGCGACATGCACACCGTCCCGGCTGAGCTCGATCTCTTCCCGGGAGTGCCTGGCGCCTTTGCCGGACAGTCAAGACCTCTTTGCGACAAAAAACAGGTCATACTGAACGAGGCACAGAATTCCGCCGCTGACTTCTATACCTTCACAAAGGCACCGGTCGCGGGACACATCATCGGCCTGTGTCTTGACGATTTGTCAAACGAGTTCGATCCGACTTCGCCGAACTTCGGTGAAAAATATGCGCCTCCGTTCCTGCCCATCGCTGTGAAAGACTGGACGGGAAGAGAGATCGCGCGCACATATACGGACGAGTGGGGAAAATATAATCTGCTCGTTCCTTCAACATACACGATCAACACACCTTCACCATCGGGTGTGTCTGCAAGCATGCTTCTCATATCGATGAACGATCCGGGACCGATTCCGAATCCCGCAGATTCCACGAAGATGATAGACGACCCGTTCTTCAACCCTCACTATATACAGGTCGCCTACACGTTGCAGTTCATGCCGGGCGCCACGACATATCTTGACACGCCTGTGTTCCCGGCTGTCGCATACCCTGCGCAGGATCAGTTCCCCGCCGACTGCGAACCGATAGACAAGACGCCTGTCATATATTCGGTGGACGGCACGACCGGCGGACCGTACTCATCCGGAACCGCGCAGAACGTCACGATAAGATCGGTGGGTTCGGTATTCGTAGAGAATCCGCTCTATGACGGCCCCAACGGCACGAACCCGCAAAAGACCGTGAAGCGCGACTACGGTTTTGGAAACATCCGAGGGAGCGTTTCGATCAATGGCGCGGCGCTTGAAAACGTCTCATGGTCCAACGGTACGATCAGAGGAAAGATCGCGGCCGGAACGACTACGGGACAGCTTGTGGTCACGCGCGGCGACTCTTTGAGATCGACTATTGCGGGCGTCACCTTCACGATCGGTGGCACGTCACCGCGATACGTTTCGCCCGGCGGCTCGATACAGGCGGCAATTGACGCCGCAAACGCCGGCGATCTCATCTTAGTGCCTCCGGGAATATACCGCGAACTCGTCGTCATGTGGAAGCCTGTACGCCTGCAAGGGTACGGCGAAGGTTCCACGAGAATCAACGGCGCCAAAAGCCCGCCTGAAAAGGTGCAGCAATGGCGCGACAGGATAGAAGCGCTTGTCACTTTGGATCCTCTCTATCTGCTGCCGGGACAGACAATACCCGCCGGCGGAATCGACGGCGTGAACCCCTTCGGTGGCGAGGGAATGGTTGTAACGGTGCTCGCCAGAGAAGGTGAATTCGGCGTCGGTGGTATTCCCAATGCAAGAATAGACGGTTTCTACATAACGGGCGGCGACTTTGCATCGGGCCTCTTTGTAAACGGCCGCGCCCATTATTTGCAGATAACGAATAACCGGTTCAGCTTCAATCAGGGCACATACGGCGGAGCCATAAGAAGCGGTAATCCTACGCTTCTGAATCTGGGCGACTACGTGCCCGCAGGAAACGATCATCTCAAGATAGCCCACAACCGCATCACGCAGAACCGCGGAGTCGATTTCGCCGGCGGCGGTATCTCTCTGTATTCGGGTTCGGATAATTATGAGATCAGCGATTCATTCATCTGCGGAAACTTCTCGGATGGAAGCGGTGGTGGAATAGGGCACTTGGGTCTTTCGAACGGCGGTCTGATAAAAGACAACTACATCGTCTTCAACCAGTCGTTCGATCAGGGTACGATCCAGGCCGGCGGCGGTATCTTCATAGCTGGAGCGGCACCCATTGCTCCGGCGACACTGACGCACGGTTCCGGATCGGTCAAGATCGTGAACAACCTCATTCAGGGTAACATGGCGGGCGCGGGAGACGGCGGCGGCATCAGGCTGGCAAGCGTCAACGGCGAAGACGTGGCTGCAAGCCCCGACGACATGACCCCGTGGTACAGCGTCGATATCCTGAACAACAACATAGTCAACAACCTGACCGGCCTTGCGGGAGCGGGAATCTCCCTGCAGGACGCGGCCAAGGTGAACATAATACATAACACGATTACCAACAACGACAGCACGGCAACATCGGGAGAGGCGTTCGCGGGCGGACTCTTCGACCCCGCCAACCTAAACGAGTCTCTGCCATGGCCGGCCGGTATCGCGGCGAGGGCGCACACAGCGGCACTCGCGGGTGCGATCGGCGCGGTCGATCCGTTGTTTGCAACGTTCTCCAACCCGCATCTCGAGAACGACATTATATGGCACAACCGTTCATTCTACTTCGTCAACCAGGTGGCGGGGATCAGGTTGCTGCCGGATATCGGACTGGGCGATCCTGCGGTTTACAACGACTTGCAGGTTCTCGGAACCGGCGCGGCCGACGTCATGAACCCCATGAACTGCATCCTGACCGATGCAACAGGATATGACGCATCGAACGTGGCGGCCGATCCGGCGTTCATGTCCGAATACACGAACGGTGCGAGAAACAAGATCCTCAACATGGCGCTTGCTTCTTCAATTGAGGTTCAGCCCGCGTTCGACGAGGGCGGAAACTTCATAGACGTGCGTTTCGGTCCTCTGACGCTCACGGGAAATTATCACATCGAGCTGGGATCCCCGGCGATCGACACTGGCGACGTTCTGTTTGACGCCGCATTTGCGGAGCTTGTCCTCGACTTCGACAGGCAGACGAGACCCAACGCCGCGACACAGGTGGATATAGGCGCGGACGAGCAATATCCGCCGAACGTGCCGCCGCTTGCGAGATACGATTCCGTCAGCACGAAGAAGAACACTGCCAAGATTATCAACGTGCTGGCAAACGATACGGATTCAGACGGCACGATACCTCTGAACTCCGTGACGGTTGTGCAAGCGCCGAGATTCGGAACGGCGACTGTCAACGCCGCCACCGGCAGAATAACTTACACGCCGAAGAGGAACTTCGTCGGCGCAGACTACTTCTATTACTCGGTCTGGGATAACCTGCTGGCGACATCCAACTGGGCCCGGGTAACGGTCCGCGTTGTAAGGTGACGAAAGAGAGGCATATATGAAAAAGAGAATTTACCTCATTGTCACACTGATCGCCATGTTCATGATTGCTGCATCGCAATCCGGCGCGGCCGTCAGGGTTCAGTGTCCAGGCGATCTGGATGGTGATGCCGCATGGAACACACCGGGAGAGGTTCAGCCGGCGGGCGTCAAGTGCAAGCACATCAGCGCCGGCGACGGATTCGCCACAATGGCGGACGGAACCGTCCTCTATATCTTCAGCTTCTCCGATCTCACCGGCATCATGCCCGACATGGCGGTGGACGCCGGCATGCTTGCCGCCACATGGCCGGCCCCGACGATAGAAGTCAATGAGGGGGACGAGCTCTACCTCACGGTGACAAACGTCGGCATGATGATGAGGCCCGACCTTTTCGACCCGCACTCGGTTCACTGGCACGGTTTCCCTCAGGCGGCGCCGATATTCGACGGTATGCCCGACTCAACGATCACGATCAACATGGGCGCATCGCAGTCGTATTATTATAACGTCGTTCAACCGGGAACCTACTTTTATCACTGCCACGTCGAGGCGACCGAGCATATGGAGATGGGAATGATCGGAAACCTCTACGTCCATCCCGCGCAGGACGGCACGGCGGTCGGCGGATGCGCCTCGCAGACCTACGCCTACAACGATACCGACGGATCGACATGCTATGACGTCGAGTATCCGCTTCAGGTGGGCGGCTTCGACGGCCATTTCCATCAGGAACATATAGATGTGCAGCCGCTTCCTTTTGCCGAGCTGGCTGATGACTACGCGATGATAAACGGGCGCGGATATCCCGACACTGTGAATCCTCTCGATCTTCCCGCACCGATTGAAAACGGCGGAAAGGTCTCTCAGAAGGTGAGCTCGCTCATTCAGGCGCAGGTGGGGCAGAAGATATTGCTCCGCGCGTCGGGCGTGAGCGTTTCCGAGTTCTACACGATCAGCGTTCTTGGCCTTCCGATGCAGGTAGTGGGAAAGGATGCAAGGCTCCTCAGAAGTCCGGCAGGAGTCGATCTATATTACACGACAAATTCCGTGACGATGGGCGGAGGAGAGACGCTCGACATCATAATCGACACGACGGGCGTCGCAGCCGGCACGTATCTTCTCTACACGACGAATCTCAACTATTTAAGCAACCATGACGAGGATTACGGCGGAGCAATGACGGAGATTATAATTACGCCCTAGCAAGGTGAGGGCGGGGAGGTTTCCCATGAAGAAATTGTTTTCAAAAACATTTGGAGGTGCCGCGGTAGCCATCCTCCTCATGTGCGTGGCCGCCACTGCTCACGCGACGATCCAGGGGATATCGGGCCCCGTCTTCAACCTCACGGCGAAGGCGGGCTACTTAAGCACGGGTGACGCCGGCTCCCACTTTTTCTGGGGATACGCCGACGACGCCACGGGCATGGTGCAATATCCCGGACCTACGCTCATCGTGACGCAGGGTCAGGCGATTACCGTCAATCTTAAAAGCGAGCTTCCTGCTGCAGCAAACGGCGCCGCTGCCCCCAACGTATCCATAGTGTTCCCGGGCCAAGTGGTCGCGGCGGCAGGCGGTGTTGCAGGGCTTTTGACTCAAGAGGCCCCGCCGGACGGAGTCACAACAGTGACATACACATTCACGGCAACCGAACCCGGAACGTATTTGTACCACAGCGGCACGAGGCCTGAAGTGGAAGTGGACATGGGTCTTGTGGGTGCACTGATCGTCCGCCCTCTGGGTTTCAATCCCGCAGCCCCAACAGCATACGGCAACGCTAACTCCGCCTATGCGCAAGACCGTGAATATCTGTTCCTCCTTACTGAGATGGACCCCAGAATTCATGATACTGTCAGAAGAGTAGGTCTTGCAGGCCTGCAGAGCACGAATCTCTTGAGCAGCTATTTTGCATATTACTGGTTCATAAACGGAAGAAACGCTCCCGACACGATGCTTCCAGGGATGGTGGCGTGGCTTCCGACGCAACCATACAATTCAATGCCGCTGGCCCATCCCGGTGACAGGGTTCTCATGCGAGTGATCGGCGGAGGAAGGGACCTTCATCCTTTCCACCATCACGGAAACCATGCGCTGGTCATTGCCAAAGACGGGAGAATGCTTGAGACCGCACCCGGTCTCGGTGATCTGGCCTATCATGTATTCACGATCCAGACGACGCCCGGGGAAACAACCGATGCAATCTGGTCGTGGACAGGCGAGGGGCTGGGCTGGGACGCCTACGGCCACTGCGACTATGATGCGGATCCGGCCGGCAATTTCCCCGGACCAGAGGACAACGATTATAACGGCAACGGCATTCTGGACGGACCGCCGGCGCTGGAACCAAACGAATACGCAGCCGATCACTGCAAGCCTTTCCCCGTGGTTTTACCGGAAAAGGGTGACAGCACGTTCGGCGGATTCTATCCCGGCACACCGTTCCTCGGAAAATCGGCGCTGCTTCCGCCGCTTCAGGGCGGACTCAACCCCGATGCAGGTTACGTGTACATGTGGCACTCCCACACTGAAAAAGAGCTGACAAACTGGGACATATTCCCCGGCGGTCTCATGACTATGATGATGGTTCTGCCGCCGTCTGTACCAATCGTGGATATGTAGTGAGCAAAGCCCGCCACAAGACGCCGGCGGGCAAGGAGGATTTTTATGAAACTCACGCTTAAATTACTAACGCAGTTTCTGGCCGTGGCGGGCACACTGTGCATCCTCTCCGCCTCCTCCTTCGCCGTCGTCTACGATCTCAAGGCGGATGACACCACTCTTGCCATGCCGGACGGGCAGTCGGTGACGGTCTGGGGTTTCGGCCTCACAACCGACGCGGTCGTCTCCGTGCCGGGACCGATACTAACGGTGCCGGTCGGCGACCCGACTCTGACGATAAACCTCACGAACAATCTCGCCGTGCCGGTTTCCATCGTCATCCCCGGACAGATTGCGGGAGTCACGCCCGTCAAATTTGCCGATCCACAAGGCAGGATGAGGGTATCGTCATTCACGACTGAAGTGGCACCCGGCGCAACAGGCGTCTATACCTGGAACAACTTCAGACCCGGCTCATACATCTACCACAGCGGAAGTCACGTCCAGGTGCAGGTGCAGATGGGTCTCTACGGCGGCGTCAAAAAGGATACCGCAGCAGGGGAGGCCTACACGGGCGTCCTCTACGACAATGAAGCGATCATGTTCTACAGCGAAATTGATCCCGCATTGCACGCGGCCGTCGTGAACGGGACATATGGAACCGCGGCATTCCCGAACGCGCTGACGTATAATCCCAAGTACTTTCTCATCAACGGCATGCCCTTCAGCGGAAGTGTCGTGACGACACCGGCCGAACCCATCGTCGATCATCCGATCGATCCGGTTCTCGACGCGACTATTCTAATGAGATTCTTCAACGCGAGTCTTCTCACACACGTTCCGATCATAAAGGACAAGTACATGAGCATCGTGGCGGAGGACGGTTTTCAATATACGCAGGCAAGGCAGCTCTATACGGCCCAGCTTGCCGCACTGAAAACCATGGACGCCGTGATAACGGCCCTGCCGCGCGGTACCCACCCCGTCTTTGACAGAAGATTAGACATGGTCAACGCACTGACTTCACCCGGCGGCATGCTAGCGTTCTTAAGATCCGGCGCGCCTGTGGCGCTGCCCGATCCCACGCTCGCCGCCGACTACACGATAAATGAGGACGTCGTTCTCAACACGACGCTTGCCGGCGTCGACGGCGTTCTGGTTAACGACACGAACGATCCGCTCTTTGACCCGATGACTTCACTTCTCGCGCAAGCCGCGGGCCACGGGACCGTGCTTTTGGGTCTTGACGGTTCATTCGTCTACACGCCGGCGCTCAACTACAACGGCACAGACACCTTCAGGTACAGGCCGATCGCCAGCGACGGTCTGGCGGGAAGTCTGGGGCTCGTAACGATAACGATCAATCCGATCAACGACGCGCCAGTTGCCAAGGCTGATTCGGTGACGACGCGCAGAAACGTGGCCAAGACAATCGCAGTCAGGGCCAATGATACGGACGTCGACAGCCTCGTGAGCACGGCGACGGTGTCGATCGCTTCGAATCCGAGATTCGGCTCTATCGTTTTGAACGCCAACGGCACGATCACGTACACACCCAGGAGAAATTTCATAGGAACGGACACGTTCACGTACAGGATCACCGACACGGGAACTCCGCTTCCGGCGCTCACGTCCGTACCCGGGAAGGTGACGATTCGCGTTATGAGGTAATATGAAGACCAGAATTAAACTACTGGCGGTTATCTTACTCTTCCTTGCGGCGGGACTGGCGGCGGCACTCTGGTACACGTCCCGAGTCGAATACCGCTACGGCATCAAGATCGAAGCCATCCGCCTCTCGGCCAACGGTTACATGCTCGATTTCCGTTACAAGGTCATCGACGCCGACAAGGCAATGCCGCTCTTCGACGGGAAGGTGAAGCCCTATGTCCTGGACATCGAGACAGGGGCGAAATTCATGGTTGCTTCGCCGCCAAAAGTTGGAGCGCTGAGGCCGACATCCAGGGGCGCAAAGCCTTATGAAGACAGAGGCTATTTCATGATATTCGGGAACCCATGGCACTATGTGAAGGCCGGAAGCAAGGTTGCCATTGTGGTCGGCGACTTCAACTCGGGCGAGCTCATAGTGCAATAGGCGGTGATATGGGGGAAGTGAATAATGTTGTATCAAAGAATAAAAAAATGGGGGGAAGTAATTGTCGTGTTTGCGCTGCTTTTGGCGTTCACCGGATGCGGCGCAGTCGCAGTCAATGATTTATCCTCGCCTAAGGAAACGATTCAGGGGGAACCTCAGGAAATTGCCGGCGTCATAGATCCCGAGCTTGAAGAGATATTGAAATCGACTCCTGCAGAGGAAGAACTGCCCGTAATCGTTACCCTCAAAAAAATCACCGGCTCAAACGCGAGCGTCGTTAAAAGTTTTCTCAAGAGCAGGTTGGTCCGTGAAATTCATTCACTCTGGATAATAGGCGGCATGGCCCTCAAAGCCGATCCGGCAACGATCCGCGAACTGGCAACGCGCCCCGACGTAGAGAGCATCAGGTTAGATGCCACACTCGCAGCGCCGCAGCCACTTGCAGCGGGGGGAGCAGGAGCGCCCGACGGATGGAATTTGAGCGACATCAGGGCCACCGATTTCTGGGCGATGGGTCATACGGGAACCGGCGTCGTCGTGGCGACGATGGACACGGGCGTTGACGTGGATCATCCGGACCTGACTGCGAGATGGAGGGGCGGGGCGAACAGCTGGTTCGACCCCAACGGCGAACATGCAACTCCTTTCGATGCGGCCGGCCACGGGACATCCGTCATGGGCATAATTGTGGGCGGAGATTCGAGCGGTGCGCCGATAGGCGTGGCGCCCGGTGCCCAATGGATAGCGGTCAAGATATTCGACGATGCGGGCTTCACGACATACAGTAAGATACATCTCGGATTTCAGTGGCTTCTGGACCCTGACGGCAATCCGGCGACCGACGACAAGCCCGACGTCGTCAACAACTCATGGGGCTTAAGAGAATTCGTGAACGATTGTGTTACGGAGTTCGAGCCGGACATTGCTGCGCTCAAGGCGGCGGGAATAGTTCTCAGCTTCAGCGCGGGAAATGAGGGGCCGTACCCGGCATCGAGCATCAGCCCCGCGAATTACGCCGAAGGTTTTGCAATCGGTGCAACCGACGATACGCGCACGATCGCTTCTTTTTCCAGCCGAGGCCCGTCCGCATGCAACGCAAGGACTTATCCCGAAATCGTGGCGCCCGGAGTTAACGTGAAAACCGCCGATTTGACCCTGGGCGGGACATTTCCCGATTCATACACATACCTTTCAGGCACGTCGTTCGCCTCGGCACACGTTGCCGGCGCGATGGCCCTGATTTTGAGCGCCGACCCCTTGGCAACAGTTTCGGAACTGGAATCGGCGTTGAAATACGGGGCTGTCCCCCTTGGCGCAGGCGGAAAAGACAACAACTATGGCTACGGGCTTTTGGACGTCGTGGGAGCACACGACATGCTTGTCGCGCCGCCTGACTGTGCGGACGCCGACAGCGACGGATATTTTATCGATGCGGTCTGCAGGACGGAGACTGACTGCAACGATACAGAAGCATCGATACATCCCAATGCCACGGAGATCAAACACGACGCCGTCGATCAGGATTGCAACGGTTTCGACCTGACCATCGACGTCGTCAATTCAGGTTATTCCTTTACATTACGCAGACTTAAGGTTGAAGCTTCAAGTGAATTGGGAGGCGGGGCAAACCTTGAGCTTCTTGGATACGGCCCCATGACATGGAACGCCGCCTCGTCCAAGTGGGAGAAAAATGTGGGCAGCGTCATGAGATTTCCCAGAAGGGTAATTGTGACCGGTCCTGAGGGATCGCAATCGTCGTTAACACGCGTCTCAAGGCGGTCATTTTAGACGGAGATGAAGGTGGAAATTAGTCAGAATAAAGGGGAGCCAGCAAATTGTGGGGAGGGGCGAATGGTTTTAAAATTGGGATAGGAACTGGGAGGTATATATGAAGAACCGTTTAATGATCCTCGTTGTCGTGGCAGTGGCAGCCGGCGTCGCCTTCTATGCAGGATGCGGGGGCGGTGGTGATGCTACAACAACTACGCCAGTGGAGAACCCTGCAAAATTCTGGGTCTCAGCCTCCGAAGGTCTCGACACCAATTCCGGCTCCATTGAAAGACCGTTCGCCACAGTTGCCAAAGGTGTCGCCGCGGCCGTCGCTTCAGGCGGAACGGAGAGCGTCTACGTGGTCGCAGGGATATATCACGAGGACGTCGTCGTCGGAGACGCGGCCGGATACTACGGCATCGCCTTGTACGGCGGATACGGCACGTATGATGCCGTGACTCAGACCCGTCCGCGGGACATCGTCGCGAATCTCACCGTGGTCGACAGAATTTCAATCGACGGAAGCGCAGGCGCGCCGATTAACGGCACCGAGGCGATAGTGGATGGCTTTGCAGTCTCCCAGGTATCCTCGCTCAACGCTTCCCCAGTGATAAAGAGCAACAGGATAACCTACGATGCGCCTTTATGCACCAGCAGGGCGGCGCTTCTCTTGTCGACAACCGGCGCCGTCGTGAGCATACCCTCCATTTCCGAAAACGTCATAGACAACATCAGTTGCGTGGGCGGGATAGCCGAAGTCGTGGGCCTCGAGCTCTCAAGCGCGGGCACTTCGCAGCTCAAGCCGCAGGTGAGGACAAATCAGATAACGGGCGGCAGCGGCGTGACCGCAGCAACGCATACCATGGGCATATTGGGACGCGCCATGGATAGTTCGACAATCGAGCTGGCCCTCGAGGGAAGCACCGTGTCGGCGGGCACCGCCGCCAACTATTCGGCTGCAGTGAACATCTGGGCCGATTCGGCAACGGCAGGCGCAAGCCTTGTCGCACTGAACAATGAAGTACGGGGCGGGACAGCTGTGGACGGCTTCGGCGTCGATCTCGGCTTTGACTCGATCTCCGACGTGATGACAAGCTTCACGATGGCGGATATTCAGCGCAGCAAAGTCTTTGGCGGAGCCAACTGCAGCTTCTCTGCCGGCATATCGATAGCAGGAGCGACGGCTCAGAGCTCGCTCACAAACAACTTCGTGAGCGCGGGCCAGAGCACTCAGATTCTTGCGTTCCAGGAGGGCATCAGACTCGAAGCGGCCAGCGCCGACATCATCAACAACACGCTGGTGGCGGAAACGGGCGACACAGCCTACATGATAGACATGGTTCAGCAGACCGCGGCGACAAAGATCGAAAATAACATCCTGTTCGTGAACCCCGCCAATGCGGGCGGCGCGCTCGTCGGCATTTTTGAAGCCATGGATTCTTCGCCCGCGGTTCTTAAGAACAACCTCTTCGACGACTCGCTCAACCTGGTCTACGCAAGCGACTTCGGAGGATTGGGTGACATTCTGACCGTAGCCGATCTGGTTGTCGCGTATCCCGCCTACACGGCCAACATAGAAGGCGCATCCATGCTCGTCGATCCCACGAATCTTGATCTCCACATAAGCGCGGGCTCAGCCGCCGTCGATATGGCGGACGCAACTGCGGCCCCCACGGTCGATTACGACGGCATCGCGAGACCATCAGGAGCCGCACCCGATATAGGCGCCGATGAAATGTAATCAAAGGGTCTTCACCCCCTATCTAAAGGCCGCCAGAGATGGCGGCCTTTCCATTTGGGGGAATCCGGTCAGTAAAAAGGGGAGGCAGCAAATGGTCTAAAAACGCCGATGGCGCTATCATTATAATGGGGATGGTTCCTGACATATGAAGAGAGAAAAGATCATAGCAATGTTTCTGTTCGCACTGCTTTTTGCAGGCGGGTGCGGAATGATAGGCGGAAACAATTCCTTTTACACCGGCCCTGACAAGAGCGCGGCAGAGTCTGGTACTGACGGTGCGGCCGTCCTGGACGACGGAGCCATTTGGGTCGCACCGGACGGCGACGATTCCGGCACCGGAACGATAGCTTCTCCTTACAAAACTGTGGGGCAAGGCGTCGCGGCGGCCGTTGCGGCGAGCGGGGCGAAAGAGGTTCACCTGGTCGCAGGCACTTATGCAGAAACAGTGATCATCGGTGATGCGACTTCATATCACGGTGTACGCCTGCTCGGCGGCTACGGCTCGTTTGATTCAGCGACGGGTACGAGAAGCCGCGACACGGCAGTAAACATCACGACACTGGACCGGCTAGTGATGGACGGCAGTTCCGGCGCGCCGCTGAACGGTTCCGATTGTTTCGTTGAGGGTATGACGATCTCAAACTTCACGGTGAAGAATGCTTCTCCCACTGTAACGAGCAACGTCATATCGTCAGAAAGCGGTACATGCAGGGGCGGAGCGACACTCACGCTTGAATCATCGGGCGCAAATATAATGCAGCCGCTCATCTCGAACAATTCCGTTGAAAATATCGCCTGCACGTACAGCGGCGATCTTTCACTTGTCATTGCCGTCGAAGCGAGGGCCCTGGACCAATCGAGTCTGAGCCCCCGATTCGAATCCAACGCCATTGTTTCGGGCTCGCTCCAGCCTGCGGATATGGTCCTTGGCCTTGTGGCGCATGCGGCGAAATCGGCGAGTGTGGCACCGTCGTTGACCGGCAACCAGCTTTCCGCGGGCGCGGCAACTCTCTACTCGATCGCGGTAAACGCATGGGCCGATACTGTGGATGCCGTGGCCAATCTCACCATGACGGGTAATGACGTTCGGGCGGGAACAGCTCCGCTCTCGAACGGCGTCGATCTGGGCTACGATTCGATCCACGATATCGCAGCTTCATATAATCTCGCCTCCATCGAAAATAACAAGATAGCGGCGGGCGACGGCAGCTCACTTGTAACCGCACTTTCGATTTACAACTCTGCCGAGCTCTCGACCGTCGTCAACAATTTCATAAGCGGAGGCGTGAGCCGGGACGCGGGCGCATGGCTTTCCGGGATCAACCTTGAATTCGCCGACGCAAACATAGTGGACAACACGATAGTCGCGGATTCGGGTGACATCGCGACACTTATCAATCTCATCGCCGGAAACGGCAGCACCACAATAGCCAACAACACCTTCTACGCAGGGGGTGCGGGCACCAGCTTCACGGGCATATTCGAACAGGACGTCGATTCGACGCCCGCTTCGGTCGTCTCTAACCTCTTCGACAGCGGACTGCACGTGGTCTATACGAGCTTTGCTAATGGAGATATTCTGACAGTCGCTGACTTGGCCGCCGCCTATCCCGTGTTTGACCCCAATTACTCAGGCGATGTAGTTATACCATAGCATCCCCATCCCATGGCCCCTCGGCCCGAACAGGCCGGGGGGCTTTCCTTTTATAAGTTTCTTGCAAGCGCGCCGCAATGCGGATAGAAACCACTCATGCATATGGATACGAACCGCCATCCGCTTGCAACTCCCGTCCAGTACGTGAAAGGCGTCGGGCCGGCAATTTCCGAAAAACTCGCCCGGATGG
Organism: bacterium; assembly: GCA_041739675.1. GTDB lineage: Bacteria > UBA10199 > UBA10199 > 2-02-FULL-44-16 > DYJF01 > DYJF01. The sequence goes on along the minus strand of JBGSNL010000064.1, from coordinate 11,136 downwards.
GCATAACCACGGCGGGAGATCTGTTGCATGTGATCCCCATCCGCTACATAGACCGCCGCCTTATACTTCCGATCTCGGAGCTGGCGCCCGGCAAGGACCGGACTGTCATCGGCAAGATAGTGGCCTCCGGTATTTCGTTCATGGGCAGGGGGCGCAAGAGAATCTACGAAATCGTCGTCGAGGACGAAACAGGCGGGCGCGTCTCGGCGAAATGGTTCTACTTCAAACAGCGCTACCTTGAGCAGAAGTTTAAGTTGGAAACAAAGATTCTCCTGTCGGGCGACGTTTCAGAATTCAGGACGACGATGCAGTTCATCCACCCTGAAGTCGAGATGCTATCCGACAACCCCGATGAGATCGTCGCAAAGATACTGCCCATCTATCCTTTGACCGAAGGGCTCTATCAGAAGACGATGCGCAAGATAGTGCGCAACGCGTGGGACGCATTCAACAAATATGTCGAGCCCGTCTTTCCGGACTCTATGGTCGAGGAGTTCGGGCTGGCCGATCCGTGGGGCTGCCTGCAGGAGCTCCATTTCCCGGCATCCGATATAGACGTGGAGCTTTTGAACATCGGCAGATCTAAAGCGCATCGCACGCTCATATTCGACGAGTTTTTCTTTCTCGAGCTGGGGATGGCCCTGAGGCGCAAACGCATCGTCCATGAGCCGGGCATCGTCTTCACGCGTGATGAGAAAGAGCACAGCCGATTCATAGGGGCACTTCCTTTTAAACTTACGAATGCGCAGCTGCGAGTCGTCGATGAAATAAGAAATGACATGTCAAAACCCGCACCGATGAACCGCCTTTTGCAGGGGGACGTGGGGAGCGGAAAAACGGTCGTGGCGCTCGCCGCATCCTTGCAAGCGATAAGGTCCGGCTATCAGGCGGCGATAATGGCCCCTACTGAAATCCTGGCAGAACAGCATTTTGAGACGATAACGAAACTTTTAAAACCCATGGGAATCCCTCACGCTCTTCTGACAAGCAACGTCAAAGGCAAAGAGCGCGAGGCGATCTACCGCGGCCTTTCGAACGGCGAGACCCCGCTCGCCGTTGGAACGCACGCGCTGATTCAGGAAGAGGTCTCGTTCAAAAAGCTGGGCTTCATCGTCGTGGACGAACAGCACCGCTTCGGCGTCTTGCAGCGCGCCGCGATACTGAAAAAAGGGGAAGGGCGTCCCGACATCCTCATAATGACCGCAACTCCGATTCCCAGAACTCTCGCCATGACACTCTACGGCGATCTTGACGTTTCAGTGATAGACGAGCTGCCGCCGGGACGCAGGCCGATAATCACGCGCCTCTACGAAGAACATCAGCGCGAAAAATTGTATCAGGGTATGCGCTCCGAGCTCTCAAACGGCAGGCAAATCTACGTCGTCTACCCTCTGATAGAGGAGAGCGAAAAGATAGATCTCAAGAACGCAACGGACATGAGCCGCGAGCTCGCAACGGTTTTTGAGCCGGATTTCAAAGTATCGCTTCTGCACGGCAGAATGTCGGGCGATCAGAAGGAAGCGATAATGACAGGCTTCAAGGCGGGCAAAACTCAGGTGCTGGTTGCAACGTCGGTCGTCGAAGTCGGCGTCGACGTCCCCAATGCAACGGTCATGGTGATCGAGCACGCCGAAAGGTTCGGCCTCTCGCAGCTCCATCAGCTCAGGGGAAGGGTGGGGCGCTCCACATATCAATCCTACTGCATACTGATGGCGGACTACAGGCGCTCGGAGGACGCGCGCCGAAGACTCGCGGTGATGGTTGAAACCACCGACGGCTTCAAAATCGCCGAGGAGGATCTTTCTTTACGAGGGCCCGGAGAGTTCATCGGCACCAAGCAATCCGGCCTGCCGCCGTTCCGGGTGGCAAATCTTGCGCGGGACATAAGGGTCCTATCGCAGGCGAGGGAAACCGCCTTCAAAATTGTCGATGAAGATCCGGATTTTGAAAAACCCGAACATCTGATGCTCAAAAAGATTCTGGAGATCAGGTGGGCCGGAAAACTCGATCTGGCATCGGTGAGCTGATATGAGACTTCCCCCTTGGCTCAAAAAAAATCAGAACGCGGGTGCTCACGTCCATGAGATCAAGAAGGGGATGCGGGCCAGAGGCCTTGCGACCGTTTGCGAGGAAGCCCGCTGCCCCAATCAAGGGGAGTGCTTTGCGTGCGGCACGGCGACCTTCATGATAATGGGCGATGTCTGCACTAGACATTGCGGTTTCTGCGCCGTGAAAAATGGGACTCCGAAACCTCTTAACCCGGATGAGCCTTCGCACGTTGCAGAACAGGTACGTGAAATGAAACTCAGGCACGCCGTGGTCACGTCGGTGACGCGCGACGACCTTCCCGATGGCGGCGCCGCACACTTTGCGGCCACTATCGGCGAGATTCGTAAGCTGTGCACCAAGACGACAATCGAGGTTTTGACGCCCGATTTCGAAGGAAGACACTGCGACATCAAAGCAGTCTGCGATGCGAGACCCGATGTCTTCAATCATAACGTTGAGACGGTGGAGAGGCTGACACCTCACGTGAGGAACAAGGCATCGTACAAAAGGTCGCTTGAGGTACTAAAAATGGCAGGGGGCGTTTCTCAGCGCACAAAATCCGGCCTCATGGTGGGCTTAGGCGAGACGGAAGAGGAAATAATTAAGACTATCAACGATTTGCACGATGCCGGCTGCAGTATCGTCACCATCGGCCAGTACCTCAGGCCTACAAAGGGATCTTTGCCAGTCGCGGAATATATACGTCCGGACCGCTTTAAAAAATATCAATTGCTGGGTGAGAAAATAGGAATTAAACATATGTTTTGCGGCCCTTTTGTGCGGAGCTCATACATGGCGGAAAGAGGTTACAAGGAGCAAATAAATGCCAAGGACAAGCCAGTCGATTCTGATCAACTCGCCTATTGAATACGTGCACAAGATCGTCACGAACTTCGAGCACTATCCCGACTATTTTCCGGAGGTCCGCGAGGCCCATGTGATGCGACACAGCAAGAACCAAGCCGACGTCCATTTTGTCTTTCACGTGGTGACCACCATCAACTGCTATCTCAAGTTCACGATGACGAAAACCGAGATCAAGTGGGCGCTCATCAAAGGGGACTTCATGGTCTCAAACGACGGCGAATGGAAACTTGAGGCAAAGGGGAAAAACATGACCCGCGCAACCTACAGGGTTGATATTGTCCCTTCAAGATGGGTTCCCTCGACGATCATCGAAGAGCTGATCATCAAGAACGCGCCGAATATGTTGATGCATCTGAAAGAGAGATGCGAGACACATGCCAAGGCGGTGAAAAAGAAGAAACGGTAGGGGGACACTTCTCAAGAAGGGGACGCTTCTCCTGTTCACGCGGGCCCCATGAGAAAATGAGAAGCGTCCCCTCACATGGCGCGAACAGGAGAAGTGTCTCCTAATTTGCTAGCTTGTTATTGCGCGGTTGTATCTTGCAAGTGCAAGAAGCGGGAAAAACTGCCTGTAGCCGTGATAGCGGATATAGAAATGGCCGGGGAAGCCGGTGCCGGTGTAGGCCTCTTCTTCCCACGTGCCGGCGGGAGTCAAACGATCCATAAGGAATTTCGCCGCGCGCCGGGCCTCAACTGATCTCGCCTCGCCGGCTGCTATAAGTGCCATTAGCGCCCACGCCGTCTGCGACGGAACGCTTTCCTTCCATCTTACGTAAGTTCCCCTTGGATAACTTTCGGGCGATTCGCCGAATCCGCCGTCTTCATTTTGAATCTGTTTCAACCAGCGCACGGCTTTCTTCATCGCCGTGCCGGCGGGTGACCAACCAAGCTCAGCGAGGCCCGTGAGCACGCACCATGTGCCGTAAATGTAGTTTATTCCCCATCGGGCGAACCATCCTCCGAACGGTTCTTGCGTCTTCATCAGATATTCTATCGCTCGCTTCACCGGAAGGTCGTTAGCAGTCATGCCGCGGCTTGCCAGAAGCTCTATCATGCGGCCCGTGATATCGGGCGAGGAGGGATCGAGACAGGCGTTGTGATCGGAGAAAGGTATCTTGTTCACAACGGTGCACTTCTGGTTCTTGTCAAAAGCGCCCCAACCGCCGTCGTCGTTTTGCATGGAGAGAAGCCACGACATGGCCTTCCTTATCGGTTCTTCCTTTTCCTTGTCGGGAAGGGCGATGCGCTGCAAAACGGCTGCAATCTCTATCGTGTCGTCCACATCGGGGAAATAATCATTTTTGAACTCAAACGACCAGCAGCCGGGTTCCGCCTTGGGATTTTTGACCGCCCAATCTCCCTTGAAATCGGTGATCTGCCTTGAGATGAGCCATCTTGCGGCCTTGAGAAGAGGGGGCGCGTCGGCGGGAACGCCTGAATCCAGGAGCGCCATCAGCGACCACGGCGTATCCCAGACCGGAGAGATGCAGCATTGCTGATGAATAACGATCTTCACATCGGGAATAGACTTTATACGACGTTCGTTGGGGAGGCCCGGCAGATGCTCGGCACTCTTGTATAGCTGCTGAAAACCCTTTAACGCCTCAAAAGGTCTTCGAATTTCCGGCGCATTGTTGGGATATCCCAGGGCTTTGAACGCCAGGGCCGCATATGCCATCGCGGGATAGATATCCTCGGTACGATCGACATGCTCCCATGTCCACTTTGAACATTTCTTTATTGCGAGGTTACGAAGCGGCTTTAAAGGAATTTTTTCATAAATCTTAATGAATTTGTCCAAGTATATGAAGAAAGATTCCCAGGATATAAGACCTTTTTTACTCTTAAACGAATAATCGCGCGCCTCGGGCGGCTCGCAAAAGAGCTCATCAAGGTTGAAACCGTTTGGAATCCGCCGAACCGGCTTGATCGACATGAAAATAAGCAACGGAACAATTGTGGCCCTGGCCCAGCTTGCGAACTCATAAATGTTCACGGGAAACCAACTGGGCATGAAAATGAACTCCGCAGGCATTTCAGGGCATGAGGACCACGGCACAAGGCCGAACATGGCAAGATGGATGCGTGTAAAGACCCTAGATTTGACGATCCCGCCGTTAGCCATGATGAACTCGCGGGCCTTGCGCATGGGCTCGGAACCTATATCGAAGCCTGCGAGTTTCAGGGCAAAGTAGCATTCGATCATGGCGGACAGATCCGCCGGGCCGTCCTTATATAGACCCCAGGTTCCATCATCCCGCTGGACCTCAAGTATCCGTTCAGCAATTCCGTGAAGGAGGCTCTCGTCAACTTCACCCAGGAAGGTCATGAGGAAGATAAATTCGGAGCCGATCGTCTCATTTGCCTCAAGAGTGAACCACCAATAGCCGTCATTCCTTTGAAGGGATAGAAGCGAGAAAACGGCCGAAGATATGGCCTGGCGCAGGTCGGTGGAATCGGCCAAATCGGGCCTTAAAGGCTTCTTTTTGGTCAAATCGATCAGTGTATATTCGCGGATATCCATGGGCTCCGTTATATATACTACGTCGTATAAGATATATTATGTCTGGTTGAATGGATCAAGGTCCTAAAGTCAAAAACCACCGTCAACCAAAAGGTCATTCAACCAGACATAATATAAACGGGTGTTCAATAAACTACCCTTCCGAAAAAATCAACCCACTAAAAGAGGCCGACCCTGTATCGGCTATATCGCCCGAAGGTTGCGTACAAAATTTCGGTTATAAACGGGCATATCGGGGGCAATATTAAAGTTGCAGGGCTTCGACTTCGACGCCCTTTTCTTTGAAATAGGCTTTCAGGCGGGTGACGATGCGCTCTTCGATCTGGCGGACGCGTTCTTTGGTGATGCCGTACTCGTCGGCGATGTCCTGAAGAGTAATGGGAATTTCGGCCAGGAGCCTGTCGCGGAATATTTTCAGTTCGCGCTCATTCAGCGTCTTGGCAAATTCATCGAACTTATCCTTGAGGATGTCGTGGGTCTGCCGCTCCGCGATCTTATCGTCGACGGGGATCTGATCGTCCGCGATGAAATCCTGAAGGATGGCCTCATGCCCCGAATCCCTTGAGCCTGCGGGCGCCTCAAGGGAGTATTCCGGTTGCGTTAGACGCCTTTGCATCTCGACGACTTCGTCTTTATCCACGCCCAACTTTTTTGAGAGAACTTCAGGCGTTGCCTTGTAGCCCATCGCCTCTATCTTCTCTTTTTCCTGCATGAGGTTGTAGAAGAGTTTGCGCTGGTTCTTGGTGGTTCCGAGCTTTATCAACCGAAAATTATCCAGAATGTATTTTAAAATGTAGGATCTGATCCACCAAGACGCGTAGTGGGCAAGGCGCGCGCCCTTATCGGGCTCGAAGTGTTTGACCGCCTGCAGAAGACCCACGTTTCCTTCCTGAATCAGGTCGAGAACGTTGTGGTACGCGCTCCTGTATTCCATCGCGATCTTGACGACCAGACGGAGATGCGTCGTGACAAGTTTTCTTGCGGCCTCGATGTCGCCCTTTTCGTGGTAGAGACGCGCAAGCTCTTTTTCATCATCAACCGAGAGAACGGGATATGCCTTGACCTCCTGCAGATAACGCTTGAGCGGATCGACCGGAACAATCTGGCGGCTTGGAGTTTTTTTCACGGCTAGGCCCTGAATACAACCTGCCCGCAGACGATAGTGTAATGAACCTTTCCGAGGAGGCGCCAGCCGTCAAACGGGGTGTTTCGGCTCTTGGATTTGAACGCTTGAGCGCGCACCGTCACCGCTTCATTTGGGGCAAAGATAACGATGTCCGCGTCGGCCCCGATTGCGAGGGTCCCCTTCTTCTTGAGATTCAAAATGGCGGCGGGCCGGGCGGTCAACGCCTCGATCGCCCTTTTCATCGTGATTTTTTTGTCGTGCACAAGTTTGAGAACCAAGGGAAGCGCGGTCTCGAATCCAACCATACCGAAGGCCGAACCCTCAAAGCCAACCTCTTTTTCTGTGATGTCATGGGGCGCGTGATCCGTTGCTATCGCGTCAATCGTGCCGTCGGCCAGGCCCGCGATCAATTCGCGGCGGTCGTTTTCGGAACGGAGCGGCGGATTGACCTTCGTGTTGGGATCGTAGCCGTGGACCGCCTGCTCTGTGAGCGTCAGATGGTGGGGCGTGACTTCGCAGGTCACGGGGAGTTTCAGTTTCTTCGCCTCGCGAACCATCTCTACGCCGCCGGCGGTCGAAACATGCGCGACGTGGAGGCGCGAACCCGTGAGCCCGCACAGAAGGATATCGCGCGCAATCATTGTCTCTTCGGAGGCGGAAGGGATTCCGCGAAGACCCAGCTCCGTCGATGCGGCGCCCTCGTTCATGACCCCCCTGCCCCTAAGATTCAAATCCTCCGAATGTGAAATGACAGGAAGATTGAAGGTGGAGGCGTATTCCATCGCGCGGCGCATGATGAGCGCATTCATCACCGGTTTGCCGTCGTCTGATATCGCCACCGCGCCCGCGCAAGCAAGATCGCCTATGTCGGCGAGATTTTCTCCCTTGAGACCCTTTGTTATAGCGCCCACCGGCAGAACGTTGACCGAGGCGCAGACACGCGCGCGGTTCAGAATGTATTCCGTCACCGACGCGCAGTCGTTGACCGGACTTGTGTTGGCCATGCAGCACACCGTGGTGAATCCACCTGCGGCCGCAGCGCGGCTTCCGCTTTCTATGTCTTCTTTATACTCCTCGCCCGGCTCGCGTAAGTGGGAGTGCAGGTCGATAAAGCCCGGCGCGACTATCATTCCCTTTGCGTCGATCACGTCCGCATCTTGAGGCACATTTTTTGCCGCCGTGACTGCGGAGATTTTGCCGTCAAGGACGATGACGTTCATGACGCCGTCGATTTTTTTCGCCGGATCGATCACCCTGCCGTTTTTTATGAAAAGAGGTTTCATATTATTTTTCTTCGCTCCCTTCGCCGATCAGCAAATACAGGAGCGCCATCCTCACGGCCACGCCGTTTGTCACCTGATTCAAAATCACGGAGCGCGGGCCGTCCGCAACCTCCGGCGATATTTCAATGCCGCGGTTGACCGGGCCCGGATGCATTATCGTCATATCGTCCCTGGCATTTTCAAGCATCTCGCTGTTGACACCGAAGTAGCGGGAATATTCGCGAAGGTTGGGGAAGAGATTTTCCTCCGCCCTCTCGCGCTGTATGCGAAGAAGCATCAGCACGTCGAGAGACGGGATCGCATCGCGTATGTCGGGGCAGACCGTCACGCCGAAGTCTTGCACCCCAATGGGCATAAGCGTCTTCGGGCCGCCTATCACCACGTTGATTCCCATCTTTTTGAACAACAGCATGTCGGAGCGCGCAACGCGCGAGTGGAGAATATCGCCCACGATTCCCACCGTGAGGCCCTGTATGCGCCCCTTCACTTCCCTTATCGTCATGAGATCCAAAAGCGCCTGCGTCGGATGTTCGTGCATGCCGTCGCCGGCGTTGATGACATGGGATTCCACTGCCTCTGCGATCATCGCGGGCGCGCCCGAAATCGAGTGCCTTATCACCACGATGTCCGGCTTCATCGCCTCGATGTTTCTCATCGTGTCTAAAAGGTTCTCACCCTTGGCCATGGCACTTCCCGATTTCGAAATATTGACCGTGTCCGCCGACAGGCGTTTCTCCGCAATTTCAAAAGAGATGCGCGTGCGCGTGGAGTCCTCAAAGAAGCAGTTGACCACGGTCTTGCCTCTGAGCGTCGGCACTTTCTTGATCAGGCGTTCGGAAATCTCCTTGAAAGATTCCGCCGTCTGAAGAATGGTGAGCACGTCTTTTTTCGTCAGGTCGTTGATAGAGAGTATGTGCGGCTGTGATAAACGCATTATACCTGTTCCTTGATAAAGACAGCGTCCTCGCCGTCAATTGTCCTTAGCATCACCTTGATGTTCTGGTTGGCCGTCGTCTTGATGCCCTTTCCCACGTAATCGGGCTGGATGGGAAACTCGCGCCAGCCGCGGTCGATCATCACTGCAAGCTTGATGAAACGGGGCCGGCCGAAATCGATTAGCGCATCCATCGCGGCGCGGATCGTCCTTCCGGTGTAGAGCACGTCATCGACCAGTATGATCCCCTTGCCCGTGATGGAAAACGGCAACTCCGTGGGCCTGACCACCGGCTGTTCGGAGACCTCCGAAAGATCGTCGCGGTAAAGGTTGATGTCCAGAGAGCCCAGCTCGATCGGTTTACCCTGAACCTTTTCGATTTTCTTTGCGAGATATTCGGCGAGCGGCACACCGCGCGTGCGTATGCCCACGAGCGCCACACCCTCGGTGCCGTCCGAGATTATCTCCTTGGCCATCTTGAGGAGGGCCAGGTCCATATCCTTCGTGGAGAGCAGTTGTTTGCCTTTCATTTTCTTTTCACCCGTCATGGTTTGCCTTCATTTTTGAGGCGTTTATATGCGGTTTTTGGATTTGGTCAATGACAAAAATTACCGGACCCAGCGGCCGAATTCGCGCCACCTGATGCCGCCCTGATCCTTGTCCAGCGAGAGCCAGACGAACATCGCCTTGCCTTTGACGTTGCCCATCGGCACAAAACCCCACTCGCGGCTGTCGGCGCTGTTGTCTCGGTTGTCGCCCATCACAAAGTAGTGACCTTGCGGCACTTCCGTGTCGAACACGGGCCTGCCGTAATCCTTCTCGTACTGGACGAGATGCCTGATGCCGTCGGTCGCTTCTTCATAGAAATTGAACTTCGAGTAGTCGGGAACGAAAGGAATGTCTTGCACGGAGCCGTTCTTTACGATCAGGAGGCGCTTGTCATTTGGATCCTGCGAGACCTCCACTTCTTTCGCCGGAAGCGCTTCGCCGTTCACAGAAACGGTCGTCCCCTCAAAGTGGATCCTGTCGCCGGGAACACCAACCACCCGCTTGATGAAGTCTTTGCTTCTATCGACAGGGTAGACGAAAACTATCACGTCGCCGCGTTTGGGTTCGTTGTAGTCAAAAAACCGAAGAGACGTGAAGGGTATTCGCACGCCGTAGATGAACTTGTTCACAAAAATATGGTCGCCGATCGAAAGTGTGGGGATCATCGAACCGGACGGTATCTTGAACGCCTCTATGACGAAGGCCCTGATGAAAAGCGCTATCAGCCCCGCCGTGATCAGGGCCTCGATGTATTCGCGTACGACGCTTTTCTTTTTCTTTCTTGAAAGATCGGAGCTCATTGTTCGTTCATCACAACGATGGCCTGCATCGTCTCCTGGGATTCGAACTGCTGTTGATATTTTTTCGCCTCTTCACGCGATGCAAAACCACCGACGCGGACGCGGTACCATCTTCCGCGGTCAGGGATGTCGGCAATCATCAGAAAAGCGCGATAACCCTTGCCCTTCAATTTTTCAACTGCGGAGTTGGCATCCGCCATCTGCTGATAGGAGCCCACCTGCAGTGAATATTTTGCATTTTCCGCCGATTTGATCCTGACCGCACCCTTTTCCACCTCTTCCGCCGGTTGCGCCTGTCTCATCTGCATCTGTCCCTGCGGTGCGGCTTTTGTGTTTTCCACCGGCGGCTCCGTCATCTCCTCAGAGCCGGGAATTCCGGCATTCTGCTGCCCCGCCACGGGCGCCGCAGGCTGAGCCGCTGAGGGCGGAGCCGGATACGCCGGGGCCTCGGAATTGAGCTCGGCGCGTTCCACGTCGGCAGGCGGCTGAACTTTGCCGTCCGCGGGACGCGAGAGCATCTGCGCCAGACGTTCCTTGAGTTCCGGGGTCTTCGCCTTGTCGACGAGATCTTGCGCCATCGCCGCCACTTCAGGGCTGTCGGTCGTCATCGCTTCCTTGGGAGAGCCCTCTTCGCGGGGAGCCTCGCCTATTACGGTTGCACCCTTCTTTTGAAAACCCAAAAACTGCGGGCCGTATCTGGCGCCGAGATAAAATACGAAGAATATGGTGAAGACTTCCAGCACGAGGAGCGCAAAAAACTGGCCGAATGTGAAGCGGCAGAAGAAACCGTCTCCATCTTCGCCCGGCTTTCGACTTTTCAGATAATCCGTCATTCCTGTTCTTCCTCCCGGACCATTTCCTCCGGGGCGCTGATGCCAAGTACCTTGAGCGCATTTTGTAACACAATCTGACAATTTTTCAAGAGATACAACTTGGCGGTCGTTTTCGCCTCGTCGTCCGAAATGATGCGGTAGCGGGAATCGGTCCTTCCCTTGCTGTAATAA
>JBGSNL010000037.1:0-63017 GCA_041739675.1 bacterium | reverse complement strand
GTCATTTCTGGAGGCCGCGATAATTCTCTTCCGCGAGCTTGGCTGCAAAATCTGGGTGGGCGACAGCGCAAACGGTATTTTCCCCATCGATTGTGTGTGGGAGAGGACGGGCATCCGCGAGGTCTGCAAGAGACTTGGTGTTGCGGAAAAAATTTTCGAGCGCGATGGGGGCGTTCTCCGCGACGGCATACTCATCGCAAAACCGGTTCTCGAGGCCGATTTTATCGTCAACCTGCCCCGGTTAAAGACGCACGGTCTGACGGTCTTGACAGTCGCCACGAAAAATCTTTTCGGATGCGTTCCCGGTCTTCAAAAGACGCGCTACCACCAGAAGTTTTCCGATCGGACGGATTTTGCAAAACTCATGGTGAGAATAGCAGAGATTGCAAAACCGGCGCTCAATCTTGTCGACGCCGTCGTGGCCATGGAAGGTAACGGCCCGTCGTCCGGCGCGCTCGTAAAAATGAGCACGGTTATCGCCGGCGCTAACCACCATGCCGTTGACACCGTGTGCGCAAAACTCATTGGCCTCGATCCCGTCCACGTCGATACGATCGAAGCGGCAACTTCGATTGGCGTCTGGAATCCCGGCGACAAAATAGATATCGTGGGAGAAACTCTCGATAACTGCAAACCCCATTCGTTCAATCTCCCTTCCACTTTTACAAAGGGCATGCGCGACTGGTGGCTGGCCCGCTTCGTGATCCACCGCATCTGGGACAGAATTTCTATAAAACCTGTGATTTCAAAAAAGAGATGCCAAAGATGCGGGCTCTGTGTGAAGAGCTGCCCGGTGGGGGCGATTGAAGCGTCTGACGAACTGAAAATGTCTTTTGAAGAGTGCGACACAAATCGGAAACCGCTTGTCGATCCCAAGGGTCCCGCGCCTTACGTGATTAATAAAAAATGCATACAGTGTTACTGCTGCCATGAGGTATGCCCGTATAAAGCGATCGACCTGAACGAAAGTCTGGGAGTCCGCGTCTGGAGATTTTTTGGAGAACGAAGGATGAAAATGCGCGCCTGGCAGGATTCGAACCTGCGACCCTCTGGTCCGTAGCCAGATACTCTAATCCGCTGAGCTACAGGCGCCTCCAACTAAATTTGCGCTTCTATATCTTTCCCTGAAGCAAAAATGCAATAACCAATGCGTAGATGACCAAAGATTCGATCAGCGCCAATGCAATAATCATCGGGGTTTGAATCTTGGATGACGCCTCAGGGTTCCTTGCAATCCCCTCCAGGGCTGCCGCAGCGGCCCTTCCCTGCCCCAAAGCACCGCCAAAAGCCGCCAGCCCGATTGCTATTCCGGAACCTATCGCCAGGGCCCATGCAAACGTCGCGTTCATTACCCCCTCCTTTAAAAAAGCTATTTAATGCCCTTCCTTCTGCGTGGCAAGGGCAATATATATAATGGAGAGCAGACTAAACACAAATGCCTGAAGAAACGCCACAAAAATCGTCAATCCCATAAACACTATCGGGATCAGAAGCGGGACGAGACCGGAAAACATTTCAAGGACCATGTGGTCGCCCACCATGTTCCCGAAAAGACGGACGGAGAGCGATATGGGCCTCACAAGGTGGCTCGTTAGCTCGATCGTGAGAATGAGCGGCGCCAGCCAGACAACAGGGCCGGCCATGTGTTTTATGTACTTTGAAAAACCCTGCTCCCTGATTCCCACATAGTTGTAATACAAAAAAACGCAGATCGCGCACGCGAAGTTGGTATTTATGTTGGACGTTGGCGGCACAAAACCCGGGATCACCCCGATGAGATCGCAGCATAATATATAAATAAAGAGCGAGGCGATAAGCGGAAAATAACGACGGGCCTTGGGGCCTATGATATCCTCCATCAGATGAAGAACCGATTCGACGGTGATCTCAAATATCGTGGCCACTGAAAATCTTCTCGACGGTATGATGTTCTCTTTTGTCTTTCGAAGATTTCTCCACGCGAGGATCGCCGCAACCGTAAGAGAGAGGGCGACAAAGACCGCAGTTGCTATGTGAAGGTTGCCTTCACCAATCTCAACCGGCAGAGAGAGTTTTTTTGCGAGCCATGGAATGATTTCGACTTTTTCCACTTTTTCAGTTCCCCTTCAGGAGGTCCCTAACGGTTGAGACCCCGACCGCGCATAAAATCGTCGAAAGACCGACAAGAAGCGCGACCCCATTGACCGGCAGGCGCGTCACCACGAACCAGAGCACTGTTCCCAAAAGTAAAAGTTTAAAGACGGCTATGAGCACGAGCGCCGCAGATAACCCCTTACCTTTGCCTACCGCGCGCGATACCACAAATCCCAAAAGCTCAAAACTCAAAATGACTATCGCAGAACCGCCGATCACCGAGAGGGTTATGTTAGCAGATCTGAAATAAAGCGAAGCAAGGGCCATGGCCGCCGCCACAAGAAACGCGCTCAACCTGATTTCTTTCATCTTGTTGTCCTTCCCTTGTGCCAATTTACGATTTTGAAAAGATTGTAAAAACCTCCCGCCGAACCGAGAATCAAACCCGCGATCGTGAGCCACGGTGTCGTTCCGATTTTTTTATCTATGTAGCTCCCGAAAAAAAGGCCCGCGATAACCGACGCGGCAAGCTGTATGCCCACAACGCTGTATATCGCGTACGAAGCATACCAATCGTTTTTTTCGTTTTTATCCGTCATTTCTTTTCAGTTTCCGCCCATAGTTTTATGACGTCAATCGTTTTTCTGACATCATCCTTAGAATGTGCAAGGGAAACAAACGCCGATTCAAAAGGTGACGGCGCAAGATATATACCGCCGTCGAGGAGAAAATGAAAAAATTTTCTGAACTTCGGGCCGTCGTTCTCTGCCGCTGAAACAAAATCGGTTACCGGCCGGCCGGTGAAGAAAATCGACCACATCGCGCCTACGCGATTAATCCTGTTCGGAATTTTAAATTCATCGAAGACCTCTTTTATCCCGTCAGTGAGAGCAGACGATATCTCTTCCAGCTTTTTATAAACTCCCGGCTCGGAAAGAAGTTCAATAGTCTTTATGCCAGCCGTCATCGCGAGCGGATTCCCCGAGAGAGTTCCGGCCTGATAGACCGGGCCCAGTGGAGACACTTTTTCCATAAAATCCCGTCTGCCTCCATACGCCCCGACGGGCAACCCTCCCCCGATTATTTTTCCAAGGCATGTGAGATCCGGTTTGATGTTGTAGAGCTCCTGCGCCCCGCCGAAGGCAACCCTGAAACCGGTCATCACCTCGTCGAATATCAAAAGCGCGCCGCTCTTTTTTGTTATGTCACGAAGCCCCTTCAAAAATCCTTCGGCAGGGGGAACGCAACCCATGTTTCCGGCAACCGGCTCCACTATAACGCACGCAACTTCCCTTCCGTGCGCCTTCATCGCGTTTTCAAATCCTGAGAGATCGTTATACCGGCAGACGATTGTATGTTTGACCGTCTCTTCGATGATACCCGCCGACGTCGGCTCGCCGCAAGTGGCGGCACCGGAACCCGCCTTCACAAGAAGCGAATCCGCGTGGCCGTGATAGCACCCTTCGAATTTTACGATTTTAGAACGGCCCGTCACCCCGCGCGCGAGCCGTATCGCGCTCATCGTCGCCTCTGTGCCGGAGTTGACGAATCTCACCATCTCCATCGAAGGGTAGGCGCCGCAAATCATCGATGCGAGCTCGGTTTCAAGTTCGGTGGGCGCGCCGAAGCTGGTTCCGTTTTCAATGGCCTCATTCAGCGCGGCCACGATCTTTGGATGCGCGTGACCTAAAATCGCCGGGCCCCAGCTTCCCACGTAATCTATGTACTCATTGCCGTCGACGTCCCAGATATGGGAGCCCTTCGCCTTTGCGATAAAGGGGGGGATCCCTCCCACGCCGTTGAAAGCGCGCACCGGTGAGGAGACCCCGCCGGGCATCACGCGCTTGGCCCTTTCAAACTGGCCGGCCGATTTGTCGCGCCCCATTGCTACCTCCGCGAAATGTATATACAAATGGGCGGGGCGGGGCAAGCAATGTATTCAAGGCGGCCCCGCTTGCTTTTCTTGGCCCCACATGATAGCAAAACGCCCACTTATGCGATTCCCGTTCAGACAGACCGTCCGTATCGCCCGTTATATTTCGCGGCAGAAAAGGGCAAAAGTCCCGAGATTTCCGCTCGTTTTGATGCTTGAGCCCCTCCACGCGTGCAATCTCACATGCTCCGGCTGCGGACGCATACGCGAATATAAGGATACGATGTCCAAGATGGTACCTATCAAGGACTGTCTGAGAGCGGTCGATGAATGCGGGGCGCCTGTCGTATCGATCTGCGGAGGGGAACCCCTTCTCTATCCTGAAATCGGAGAGCTCGTCACAGAGATATTAAAGCGCGGACGCGTAGTATATCTTTGCACTAACGGCCAGGTTATGGAAAAGAAGCTCTCCCTTTTCAAACCGCATCCTTTTTTCAACTTCAACGTGCATCTTGACGGTCTTGAAAAAACCCACGACACGATCGTCGAAAAAAAGGGAGCGTTCGCAAAAGCGGTAGAGGGAATCAAGGCCGCCCGCTCCAGAGGTTTTACGGTTTGCACAAACACCACTGTCTACAAACAGACTTCCGTTTCGGAGATACATCAATTGATAGATGAGTTAAACGACATGGGGGTCAACGGCATTTTGCTCTCTCCTGCCTACTGCTACGAAGATGTCGCAGATCAGTCGGTCTTCCTCACAAAGGCCGAGATCAACGAAAAATTTGCGGCGATAAGAAAAGCCGGTAACGGCAAGCGCATCTGGTCCACACCGCTGTATCTCGATTTTCTGGCGGGGCTGCGCGAATTCGCCTGCACGCCGTGGGGGAACGCCACATACAACATCAAAGGCTGGAAGGCGCCCTGCTATCTCATAACCGATACGCATTTTGAAAAATTCGATGAGTTCATGAACGGCGTGAACTGGGACAACTACGGCCCGGGCCGCGACAAACGCTGCCTCCATTGCATGGTCCACTCCGGCTTTGAGGCGACCGTAGCGCTTGAAACGGGCAAATCGATAAAAGACGGACTTCGCATGGCCCGCTGGACTTTATTATGAATGAAAATCCCGTCGCCATCTTTGCCGCCATGGACGAGGAAGTGAGAATCGTCCGCTCGAAGATGACCGTTGACGAACAGATTCATCTCAAACCATCCCTTATAATCCGCGGTCAGCTTGGCAATCGCCAGATATTTTTGATCAGGAGCGGCATCGGCAAAAAGGCGATGCAAAATGTCGTCGATTACTTTCTTGCAAATTTCAAGGCGTCGTCGTGCTTGAATGTCGGCTACGCAGGCGGGACGACCCCCCACATGAGCGCCGGCGATCTCATCATTGCAACGACGGTGATCGATCAGGATAGCGGCTCCGCGTTCAACTCCGACGGCGCTCTTGCCGACAGCGCGGCAACCATATGCAGACAAAAAGAGCTCAAGGCGATGCGCGGCGGCCTTGTCACCGTCGGCAAGGTTGTATCTTCTCCTCATGAGAAGGCCTTCATCGGGACGGAGTATGACGCCATCGCGCTAGACATGGAAAGCTCGGCGTTCATGGAGCGCTGCATCGCAAACAAGATGCCTGCGATCGTGGTGCGTGCGATTCTGGATCCTTTAGACACACACCTGCCGGATATGGACGACGTGATCGGCGCCGACGGAAAACTCTCGGCCGGAAAGCTTGCCCACCACATCATGCATCACCCGAAAGACACTTTATCGCTGCACAAAATCGAATATTGCGCTATAAAGGCTCGCGAGGCCATCGCGGAATTTGTGGAGGCATGGACGGCACTATGAAAATAAAAAAATCGCTCGTCATAACAATTGCAATCGTTGTCGCCGTCCTTGCAGCCGCCGCCGTTTTGTTCAAAACCAAAGGCGACATATTCCGGTTTGCGCGTTACGACCCCGCCATGGAAACGTCCAGGAAGCTGGCGATGATCGAGGGCTGGCTTCCCGAGAACGCGGATTTCACGGTCGTGGCCGACGTGCACAGGCTCGCCGCCATGCCGGAGCTTAAAGGTTTTCTGGAGGAAGGGCTTTTCAAGGGAGACGACACCGCGATAAAAACAATCAGATCGCTTCTGGGGCCGCAGGCAAAAATCGGAATGATCGCGATGAGCGCGATACTTGGCGACACCGGAATACCCATTTCGTTTTTCGTAATCGTCCAGGGTGATTTCAAGGAGATAAATTTTGTCGAATCGATAAAAAAAGAGCTTGCCTCCGAAAGCGTGACTCTTGTTTCAAAGCCGGTGGGTGCAGTCTCGTTATATTCGCAGGAGGGCGATCAGGCCCTTTTCGCATTCTCCGTGCCCGACAGGAACCATCTCATCGTCGGGACGAAAGACTCGATGGAGCAACTGCTTTTGCAAAAACCGGTGAAGGAAAAAGCTCTCCCGTTCGTGTCCATCGATTCGCCTTTTTTCGGTTATCTCAAGTCGTCAGAGCGCATAAAGAAGATTTTGCCGCCGCAGTTTCAGTCGCTTGCCCTGGCGAAATTCTGGGCGGACGACCAGAGGCTTTTGCACCTCTCGATTGAATGTGCCGACACGGAACAGGCGGGCGGCCTAAAGATGTTTCTCTTGGGGATGAAAGCACTCTACATGCTTCAGGGCGAAGCGAATAAACCCCTTGTCGACGCCTTGGGCACCGTCTTGATAGGCGGCGAGGAAAATGTCGTTCGTGTGGACGTGCCGCTTCAGAATATTCCTGCGATATTTCCGATGAAAAACTAGATGAAAAGTGGAACGATCCTGAAGGCCACCGCATCGACAAGGCCCTTGTCCGTGAGCTTGAGCGCGGGAATGACGGGAAGCGCCAAAAATGAAAGCTGCAGAAAAGGATTTTCCATCTTTGAGCCCAACTCTTTTGCGACCCGCTGAAGTCTTTCATATTTGGACGAGACGATTTCCACTGTTTCATCGGTCATAAGGCCCGCGATCGGGAGCTCGACTGCAGCGCGCACCTTCCCGCCCGTCACGGCCACAAATCCGCCGCCCATTTTTTTCAACGCCTCAACCGCCGAGAGCATATCGGCATCATTGGTTCCAACTACTATTATATTGTGCGAATCGTGGGCGACCGTCGACGCCAGCGCGCCGTTTTTCAAACCAAAACCGCAAACGAGCCCCACGCCAACCCTTCCGGACGCCTTGTGCCTCTCAAAGACCGCAAGCTTCAAGATATCAGACTTCGTATCCGAAACGACGAGCCCCCTGTCTTTTTTGACTGTCACAATCGATTGCTCCGTTACGATCTGTCCGGGAATAATCTTTATGACGCGCGCTCTTTTTCTCGTCGACCAGAGCTCCAGGCAGTTTGGGCGTATTTTCCCAACGTGAACCGTGTTTTCCTGCTTCACTTTCCGTTCGGGCTCGCATCGGGCGATCATCTTCCCTTCTCTTGCCACCAGAACACCGTTCTTAAAGACCATCCTTGCATCAAACTTTTTGAGATCGTCGAAGATGACCAGGTCCGCCGCATAACCTACCGCCACCGCGCCCTTCCTCGTCGGGAGCCTGAAATAATAGGGCGCATTGTTCGTGGCCATCTGCAGGGCGGTTATCGGCGGGATTCCGTACCCTATCGCCTTTCTCAAGATATCGTCGATGTGACCGTCCCGCATAAGATCCAGCGGGCTCCTGTCGTCCGAACAGAAAAAACATCTGTGCGAATTTGCGGGCGTGACCATCTTTGCCAGTTCACGGAGATTTTTTTCGGTGGTCCCTTCCCGTATCATTATATGCAGGCCCGCCATGAGTTTTTCGAGCGCCTCTTTTGCACTCGTACTTTCATGATCGGAGCTTATATTTGCCGCTATATATGCATACAGATCCTTGCCCGTGAGGCCGGGCGCGTGGCCGTCGACCCGCATACCCGGCATGAGCTTGGTTTTTGCCAAAAGCGAGGGCCTTCCCGCAAGAACTCCGGGATAATCCATCACCTCTCCCACGCCCGCGATTCTGGGATTGCCCACAAATTTTTTGAGCTCCTTGGCGCCGAGGCGCGCCCCCGACGTTTCCAGATTTGTTGCCGGCACGCATGAAGGAAGAGAGAGATAAATGTCGAGGGGCAACCCTTCGCTCGCTTCAAGCATGTAGCGAATCCCACGGGAGCCCAAAACGTTAGCAATCTCGTGAGGATCCGCGACCACAGAAGTTGTCCCATGCGGGACGACTGCCCGCGCGAATTCGCACGGAGACAAAAGAGTGCTTTCGATGTGAAGATGGCCGTCGATGAGACCGGAGGAGATGAATCCGCCTTTGAGGTCGATCCTTTTTTTCGCCTTATAATCGCCGAACCCGACGACAACGCCGTCGGCAACGGCGACGTCGGCCTTTATGATCTCGTCGGCAAGGACGGAAACAACGCGCCCGTTCGACAAAATAAGATCAGCGGGCCTTTTGCCTCTCGCAACTTCGATCCGGTGCTTTAGGTTCATCAGAATTGATATCTTACAACCGGCGTGACATCGAACGCGATCGCCGTCTCATCCCTTATGAGAACATGCAAGTTGGCATCCGCGCCGAACGACCAATGATCGTTCCACTGATACCAGAAACCGCCGCCCGGAATTGAGAGATCCCCCGCGCCGTGGCTCGATCCGATGATAGCTCCGCCGCCGCCGCCCTGAATATACGCGGCCCATCTTCCCGAAGTGCCGATGTCAAAGACGTACCGGGCGCGGGCGACAAAGTTCAAAACCGAATGAGGCGGATCGCCCATTGTGAAATCCGTGGCCTCCTCGATCCTGAAGTTTGCGGATAGGTTCTCCAGAAAATAATATTCGCCGTCTAGACCGAATGAAGCCATCGCATCTATGTGTTTATTGCCCACGAAGAGGCCCGGCGCATAAAGACCCACCCTGAAACTTCCCTTCCTCTCCGCTGAAATCGCCTTTGCAGGAAGGCCCATCGAAGCGACAAGAAACCCTACGATAATAGCGACGATCAATTTTTTCATACTATCCCTCCATGTCTGCATTTTTAACCGAACTTTTCGAAAAACTCCACAACCTTTTGAGCCGCGAGATCTTTCTCCCGGTCCATTGTTATAACATGTTCCGAATTTTCAAGATACATCGTTTCAACGACATCCGAGGCGACGTTTCTTTTCACAATATCGACGTTCGCTGGGGGCGCCACCTTGTCTTCCCTTGCATGGACAAGGAGGATAGGGTTCGTCACGAATTTGAGATTTTTTCTAAGATCTTTTTGAAGATTGACGAGTTCGTACACCGACTCGACCGGTATCCGTGGAAGGCTCGCCGCCTTGTAGATGACCCTTCCTTCCGGATCGCCGACGCTTTTTTTGTAATCCTTTGCAATCGAATGGAGCGCAAATTTGAGGGGCGTGTAACGGACAAGCGGAACGGCGAAACGCTCAAGCCGCGTTAAGACAAGAGGGGTGCCCATTAGCGCCATCGCGCGAATTCCCCACCCCTCATCGATGGCAAGCTTCAGACCCAACAGCGCGCCCAAAGACATCCCGACATAATAGACCTTCTCTACCGATTTTCTGAGCTCCGTGTATGCGATGCGAACCGTCTCATACCAATCGCGCCACGTTGAACGCGCCAGATCGTCAACCGTCCCTGAGTGGCCCGCAAGACAGGGAGACGAGACGTGGAACCCCTTTGCCAGAAGGGCCTCTCTCATCGACGTGACTGTCAGGGGGGTTCCCGTCAAGCCATGGACAACCAAGCATCCGCGCATATCTTGTCTGATAACATACCTTATCTTTATTGACAAGAAAGCGGATGGGCCATACACCTGAATCATGCTCGATCAACTCCTGATGCCGATTGCACCGCAGATGGCCGAGGTTGAAAACATTTTCGCCGCCCATCTCAAGTCGGACGTGTCGCTTGTCACGCAGGCTGCGCGTTACGTCACGCAAAACGGGGGAAAAAGGATAAGACCGGCCATTTTTCTCCTGTCGGCTGCGCTCGCCGGCCGCAACGACAACCGCCTCCCCTATCTTGCCGCAGCAATAGAGCTCATTCACACGGCAAGTCTTCTCCATGACGACGTCGTCGATAACGCATCTTTAAGGCGAGGCAAACCTTCGGCGAAGGTCAAATGGGGAAACCACGTCTCAGTGCTCGTGGGCGATTTCCTCTGGTGCAAGGCCTCCGAATTTTTCCTCAACCACGGTTCAGACCGTCTTTCAAAGGTGGTGACAAAGGCCATAACCGCGATAACAGAGGGCGAAATATTGGAGATCACAAGGCTCAACGACATAACGGTCGATGAGGCAACATATAGGAAGATAATAGAGGGAAAAACTGCGGCGCTTTTCGGAATCTGCGGGCAGGGCGCGGCAATCATGCAGAATTTATCCGAAAAATTCGAGGCCGCGCTCGAGGAGTTCGGCTTCAATCTGGGCATAGCGTTTCAGTTGAAAGACGACGTTCTCGATTATATTTCGGACGACGACCGTCTTGGAAAAGAATCGGGCGCCGATCTGCGCGAGGGAAAACTCACGCTCCCTGTCATTTTATCCCTCAAACAGGCCACGCCCGAAGAGGCGAGCCTCATACGCGAGGCGATGATGACCGGCCAGATATCAAAAGATCAGTTCAAAATAATAGTCGATATAGTCACCCGCTACGGCGGCATCGAAGAGACATCTTCCCTTGCCAGACGCTATATCGATAAGGCAAAGGCCTCCCTTTCAGTCTTCAAGCCTTCCATCGAGCGCGATGCCCTCATGGCACTCGCCGATTACACGGTGGAACGAAGCGAGTAGTGCAGCATTTTCGTACAGTGTGTCCGAAAATCATTCACTCCCCATAACCAGATTCGGTCCTTTTATCCTTTATAGACGCGAGCCGCGTGGCACGCCGCTTGCTTATGTAGTTGCCTGACGATCGATCGTAAATCAAAAGCCCGCCAAAAAACGTAGCGGGCAAGGAGGTCTTATCATGGGTGACAATACCCCGAAGGACGCCTTCCAGATCACGGAAGGCAAGGACGGCAAATCGTACTGGACGAAGGTCGGCACGGCCTTCACAAACAAAGACGGCTCTATCAACGTGTTTTTGGACGCGTTCCCGAAGGACGGAAAGATCCAGATACGCGACAGAAGGGTCTCAAAACAATCCAAGGAGGATTAAAATGAAGAGTGCAAAAAGATTTCTGACAGCGGCAGTTGTTGTAGGTCTCATTCTCGCGTGCGGGCTGGCGACTGCGAAGGGAAAAAAGACGATTACAGGTGTCGTGAACGTAAACACCGCTTCGCTCGCCGAGCTCACGATGCTCCCCGGAGTCGGGCCATCAAAAGCACAGGCGATAATGGATTACCGGAAGGACCACCCGTTCCAAAAACCGGATGATCTCAAAGAGGTGAAGGGAATAGGCGACAAGCAGATCGCAACGCTTCAGCCTTACGTGGTCGTTTCAGGACCCACGACCGCCAACGCCGGGGCGGCGCAGCAGCCTGCGGCTACAAAAGCTCCTGGCACACCAGTGAAGGCCTTCTAGCGGACAAGGTCCTTCTCTGCGATGGGCGGGCCCGGCGACTTCAAAAAAGTCTCCGGGCCCTTTTGCGCCCTTGCCATGTCTTTCGGTTTTGATATTGTTAAAAATATGAAACAGGAACATCCAAAAATCGCGCTTATAAGTCCTATCGTAAACGGCGAGGTCAAAAATCTCCTCGAGATGTTTGAGTTTTATTTGACCGAAAGACAGCTTCAGAAATCGATAGATGTCTTGAGCGACGCCGTCCATGATTTGAGGATCATCGTTCAGCGTCTCCTGATAGATCATTTTTTAAAACTTTCCGCGGCCGACGAGGGACGTTTCTGCTCCACTCTCGCCACGCTCCTGGCGGAGCGCTCCACCAGGATTCCGTCCGCCAACATGGATGATAAAAAATACTTTGACTATGTCATAGGCGAGATTTTGACCTGTTTTGAGTGGGCGCAGGAGATAAAATCGGAATTCCCGGAAGATCTCGACACACAGAGGATATTATCGTTTGACATCCCGCTTTTGAGACCCTTCGATTACGGAATCCGCGTCAAGATCAGAATGGTAAGACCTCCCAAAACCAGACAGCGCAAAAAATAACCTAGACTTTGAAGACCGCATTAGATAAGCTTTTGCGGGGGTTTAAGGCCCGCCACTAAAGCATCGGCGGGCTAGGGAGGGTGGCATGACAGAGCCAGTCACATCCTCTGGCGCCCAGCAAACACCGCTGCAATACACCTGCAGCTCTAATAATCAATTCACCTTTTGCGCATCGCAAGGTTCGGGTGATTATTATGTCGCAATTCCGCGAAGCCAATCCCCACAGAACGATATTTCGCGCATAAGGGATTGGTTTCATAATTCCAACTATACACCACAGCCAATCAATGACCCGCCGGCCGGTACAGACGTTTTTGAAAATACACGCGTATATCGTGTAACCGATTTTTTACCCAAGATCGTCACCGCCAGAAACGGGGTGCGCGATGATGTTGTAGGCCCCAATTGCTACCAGACGGTTCTCACCGCTGAAGGCTACCAGGGCGTTCAAGGCAGATACGTGGACACGAGCGAGTTTCGTTATTATCTGAAACGAGATTTTCAAGAGGCTTCCTGCAGCAAAAATATTTACGGCTCTATTGTCGTATACGATACGACTCTTATTCCGTTTGATGCCGGCGATCATGCAGCATTCCACCTTCTGGGCTCTTTGGTCTTCCAAAAGGGGGGTTGGCAAAATTATTATCCTTACGAAGTTGCAACCGTGGATGGTGCAATGCAATTGATTAATGAACATTGGAGGCCGCCTCCCGAAGACCGTTTCGGAGGTCCGCCTACGCAAGGACCCGAAGAGCATTACAACTATATGTGCTACGAAAGGCGCACCTCTTTTCCGGAGCGTCACACGAGTTCGACGGCCAGGGACCGTGACTGGTTTTTGCCGCTTATTCAATATTACAATGCTCGCCTTCAGGAGATATCAAGATACACATGGACCGATTTTAAGGAGAGAAGGATTACCCTTCTCACAATCGAGAATATGTGGAATGTCACAAGCGATTTCAGGGAACGCATTGAGAATATGGGTCCTTACGATAATTTCATCGATGTGGAGCTCCGTATCGACGATTATATTATCGAAGCGTTCGAAAAGCTTAAAAGCTTGAGCTGGCAATACGATGTCATGACACAGACCTACGATCCCATGCGCAACAGGTGGCAATTGGAAGATCTCTATAAAGCGCGCTACGTCATTTTTGACGACAATTTCTACGACGAACTGAAATTGTACCTGAGGCTTCTCAAAATCCCCGAAACGAGGTGGGGAACCATAACCGTAAAGTTTGTGGAAAAAATTAAGACTTACGATCCTTTATATCTGGCGCAATACAACCAGCGGATTCCCTATTTGAACATTCTCAGGGAAGTGGTCGCGTCAAACTAGGTGTATCTGAACGCCGAACCCCCTATGAATTCCCTCAGAATAGATGTGTGCGGGACCTCCGCAGGTAGTATAGGTATGATAAACGCAAAAAATCTCAAAAGCCTACCGGTCTGCATATAGGACGGATGGCTCCGCGGAACCTCCGATAAGAATCTTTCGACAAAGGGTTTCAAAAGGGCCGGCTCATAGGCGAGCGCCGAGTTGAAAATCACGTCCGCGTCTTCCTGATAGGGGAAGATGTAGTGCGCCTCGCCCATGCGAACGCTTGGCCAGATCGCTATCGTGTCAGCGGCGTTCGATCCTCTGAAAAGGCGATCCCTCACTATCCTTCTCACGAGACGCGTGTCGGTCGTGAAAACGCGGTTGTGATCGTCAAGTGAAAGCTGCGTCAGCGCCGAGACATATATCTTGAATTTATTCTCCCTTGGAATTGCAGGAGAGAGAGAGTCGTTCAGACCGTGGATCCCCTCCGTTATGAGCACCTGATGTTTTCCCAGTTTCAAAGGGATCGTTCTTCCAGGATCGCGTCTGCCCAGCGGGAAATTGTAGCATGGGGCATCCACCAACTCGCCCGCCATGAGATGCTTCAAGTTTTCGTTTAGAAGATCTATGTCCAGCGCCTCGAGACATTCGAAATTAAACGATCCGTCCGGGTGCTTCGGCGTCTTCTCTCTGTCAACGTAGTAACTGTCGAGCGAAAGTGACACAGGTTCGAGACCGTGAAGTTTAAGTTGGATCGCAAGCCTCTTTGTAAAAGTGGTCTTGCCGGAACCCGAAGGACCTGCGATCAGGATCATGCGGACGTTTTTTCTTGAGGCAATTTCATCGGCGATGGCGGAAATTTTTTTCTCGTGAAGCGCCTCGGCCACTTTAACGAGATCGGATATCGTGCTCTTCACACAGTGATCATTTAGCTGCGCCACGTTGGAGGCGCCAATGAGCTCGTACCACCTTTTCGTTTCCACGTATGTCGAAAATAGTTTCGGCTGGGGTGGTATGAACTCCGCCAACTTCCCGTGAGAGTCCGGAAAACCCAGAATTATACCGTGCTCATAGGGATGGAGCCTGAAAGTGTTGATCGTGGACGTGCGATGGGCCACCGGGCCGTATGCGATCCCGTGATATTTCCCTATTCTGATGAGAGGAATCTCCGAGCGGCGGTATTGATCGAGGAGCATCACCTTGTCCTTCTGGTTCTCCTGCTCCATGATCTGGATAGCCTCTTCGATGATCGTCCATTCCCTTTTCAGGGAGATGTCGGCCGCTACGAATTCGCGCATCTTGCTTTCAAGATGGCCCGAAAGTTCAAGCGACATAGGATGATGATGTATCTCGAAAAAATAGCCGTCCGATATCGATTGCCCCACGGTCAAATTGGCGTGCGGATCAATCTCTTTGAGAGCCGCGCAAAGAATGACCGTTGCCGTGCGCCTGTAGATATCCATCCCTTCGCGGCGCGACAGATCGATCGTTTCAATCGTCGCATCGGACTTGAGCTCATAGTAGAGACCGTCGGGCCTGCCGTTGACTATCGCTCCTATCGCAGGGAATGGGCCCGTGTGCGGACTCTGATCCAGAATGTCGAAGATGGGCGTCCCGACCGCAGCCGTTATTTTTTTACCGTTCAGTGTGATAACGAGTTGTTTTGACATATCGGCCTTCATACCAAATTAACGGCGAATACACAACTGTGCTGCTACGATCCCAATTTCGTAAAAAAGAACAAGCGGCACGGCAACCGCTATTTGCGAGAAAACGTCGGGCCCCGGTGTGATAACGGCTGAAAAAATAAAAATACCCACAATGACATAGCGCCTCGCCCGGCGCAGCTGCGTTACGGAAACTACCCCGAAACGCGAAAGCAACACGAGAATGATAGGAGTTTCGAAAACAATGCCGAACGCAAACAGCGCCCGGAGAATGAAGGAAAGATACCAGTTCATCTGCGGATACAATGCAACATTGGTTTTGTCGTAGATCGCCACGAGATAATGGAAACCCGTCGGCAAAACCGCAAAATAACCGAAGAGTCCGCCGGCTACAAAACAGAGGGCCGAAGCGATACTTGCTGCAAAAACACTCTTTTGCTCTTTTTTGACAAGCGCCGGGGCGGCAAACGCCCAGATCTGATAAAACCACAAAGGTGCGGTTGCAAAGATCGCCGCCACGAAAGCTATTTTGATATAAACGATCCATCCTTCCAAAGGGGACAGCGCGATAAAGCGCGCCGACTCCGGCAGCGCGTAATTGAGGGGTCTTTGAAGCAAAACAAAAATTTCTTTTGAATATGCTGCGGCCGCGACGGTACCGGCCGTCAATATAATCGCAATTTTAAGAAGTCTTCCTCGAAGCTCCGCGACGTGACCTGTGACAGACATTGTGTGCGGATCGTGTTCCATATTGGAACCACTAGAGTTCCTTTTTTGCGGCGGTCCACTGGGCCTCGATCTTTTTCAGCCACCCGCCCAGCTCTGAAAAGAATTTTTTCAAGCGTTCAGGACCAAGAAACAGGAACGCGACAAGGCCCACAATCAATAATTCGCCGAGACCTATATCAAACACTTTTAATTCTCCGGCGTTTTTGTCTCTTCTTCTTTTGTCGATTTTCTGAAATTTTTAATTGCTTCGCCCAATGACTCTGCAATTTTAGGAAGTCTGCCCGCTCCGAATATGATAATCACGATGGCAAGGATGATCAAAAGCTCGCCCAAGCCGGGCCTGAAAAAACCAAGGATGTTCGTCATGACTTCACCTCCATTCTCAAGCGGGCACACTATAGCACTTTTCAGACGGACGTCTTCAAAAAAGTTGAAGCTAATTCCGCTCTAAAATCAACGCGCCAACGCCAATTTTGGATTGAAGAGAATGGCGCCCGACAACCACGCATGTCGCGGTGCCCGATATTGAGCCATTACCCGCGAACGCGATATGAAAAATCCTGCCGCTCGCGCAAGCCTTCCCTGCGGCGTGACAGGCAGCGCCCTTGAGTACGGGCTGGCACCCGACGCCGCACCGGAGCTTGTTTCGCCGGTTTCTGCCAATCCCGTAACTGATGAACCGCCGGCCACGGCTTGTCCTCCGCCAGCACGAGGAGGCGCACTATTTCTACCGTTGTGATTGCTGCCGAGTTTCGCAACAGCCGTCTCGATCTTTTGAACCTTGTCGGAATACTCAATGCCCGCCATTATAAGGCATCTCGTCATGTCGTGAAGCATCCCTCCTGCGGAGCTGAACTCGCCCATAGCCACATATACCGCCGAAGCGAGATAATATTGCTCCGCGGCCCTGTACCATAGTCTATTTGTGATAGCGACGCCGCCGGATACACCTATTTCATCCATGCTCCATATTCTACCCACACTCTCGTATGTCATTGCAGCGCGTTTGAAAGTCTCGCCTGCTTTCTTGCCGCTGCCATTGCCCAAATACAGGTAGCCGTACCTGCCCAGCACCTCGCTTAAGGACAGCGGTTTTTCAGATATGGGCGTCTCCCTCGTTTCGAGTTCGCGCAAGTAAGCGAGGACGTCACCCGCGTGTTCGACAACCGGATGCCATATGCCTTGCCCATTTCGTATTACAAGTGCCTGTCCACTCACCGTCTGGCGGTTGTCTTCTCCTTTTACAAACTGCGCCGCAAACGATACAGCCGGACTAAACGTGCCCCATAAAATGTAATTGTCGCCTAGCACTAAATCATCGCCCTCGCGGTTCCTGTAGAAACCATAACTGTTTCGCGACATCAATTCCTCAAAACCGCCGCGGTCGGCCAGCCTGTTTCTCAGCCTTCTGTCGCTGGTCAACCAGCCTTTCTCCTGATGCATGTTAAGAACCGATCCGTCGAACAATATCCGATTTCGCCTGCGGCTATAATGAAAAAGACGCGTGTCCAGCATGGACTGAGTAGCTAACCTCATACTTTCCTGAACATGGCGACTCACCGACGAACTTACGCCTGCAAATGCCCTCTGCGTAAGAACGAATCTGTTATAACCGGGCGATCCCTCTTCACATCTTCTGCCGCCATCCAACCATGTCGTAAAATCCGCCTGGGCCCACTGAGCTCCATTCCCGCCGAGAGCATCCCGAGCATATGACATCCGTCTACCCCAGGCGCCTTTTCTGAAAGGACCATCTCTGAAGGAACCCGCATACGCGGCGTAGATATTTGCCGGCAGGTTGTTGCCGCCGCACGTTGACTTGTACGCGTTTGAAATTTCGGCGTCATATCTGGCAGGTGGCACAGGCAATCGCCTTGATGTCTGTCTGTCCACATCGGCCCAAGGCAGGTACATGAAATTTTCGGGACCTGGTTCCGCCGCACGAACTCCTTCGCTACCCATAGGCACCTCCTGATATTTTCCGCATTTACCAGCACTTTGGCGGGATCGTCAACGGCAAATTCAGGCCAGCCCGATTTTTAATGGCCATGTAAAAACAAAAAAACGGCCTATAAGGCCGTTTCTCTTGCTCCGCAGGAGGGATTCGAACCCCCGACCCGGTGATTACACGAGATCCAACCGTTTCCGGCCGGCGTGGACTATCTCTTCACCCTATTTTCCCAAAACTTCGAAAACTTAGGTGGCGGGCGCTGGTGGAGGATTATTCTTTCGTCACCTCCTAGTCTCTGCACCTTCTCCCTGCCTTTTACATCAGAGAGCTTGGCTCAGGATTGCCATGCCGAGTTTTTAAAATGCTCGGGACAGGTTTCCCTGAATTCACCCGCTTGCCACTTCATTGTTTCCAATGAAGGCTGCCTTTTGACAGTCACCTGCTCTGACCGACTGAGCTACTGCGGAATACAAATTTATATATTTACAAAGAACGTGAGCGAGCCTTCATTAATCAGCCCCGCGTGCCATTCACGATGACAATTTGCACATAACAAAATGCATTTGTCTAGTTCCGACTTTATTGCGGCCCAAGATCTCGTATATCCTTTTTCTGAAATTCCAAAACCTTTTTTATCCTTCACAATATGGTGAAATTCCAGCGATTCTCTGCATTTATTGTAACCGCAAAGTTGGCATTTCCCGCCTTTATGGGCAACTGCCATATCACGAACCCTTTTTCTTCTTTTTTTAACGGCCTTTACAATTGCAGCCTTTCTTTTGGCAGATACCATATTTTTTAACTAGCATGATTAGTAAAGCCTGTAAAGACGGCATCAAACCTTGCTTACCTGTCGGTTCCCGTTCGCCGAAATCCGGCCTAACATTCTCAAAATACCACCCATTATCGTCAACGGATGAGGCGGACAACCCGGGATGTAGAGATCAACGGGCACGATCGATCCGGCACCCTTATTCGCACAGCTGCTATTTTCAAACGGACCGCCGCTAATGGCACAGGCCCCGACAGCAATGACGATTTTGGGATTTGCCACTGCTGCATAGGTTTTTTCCAAAGCCAGCTTCATATTATCGGTGACCGGTCCCGTGACTATGAGACCGTCTGCATGCCTGGGGGACGCCACAATTTGCACACCAAAGCGCGATATATCGAACTGAATGTTGCCGATTGCATTTAATTCCATTTCGCATCCATTGCAGCTCCCCGCAGTCACGACCCGCAACATCAAAGACCGATTGAACAATTTTCTCGTTTTTTCATTAAGCGCCTCGGCAAGTTTCAACTCCTTACCATCTAAAAGCAGGTCGTCTCTTTTGCCCGCTGACATCCACAGCGTTTTGGAATATTCAACCGCTTTCGTCGGGCAGGAACTGACACACTCTTCGCAGAAAACGCATTTTCCGAGATCAAGCGTCAAAGGAGAAAGAGAAATTGCATTTGTCGGACAAACCTTGGTGCAAAGTTGGCAATTATCGCATTTTTCAGGATAAACCTTTGGCAGTCCCCGAAATCTTTCCGGCATCTCCTTTTTGGGAGGAAATGCAAGCGTCTGGTGCCCCTGCTTTATTCGCGTTCTCAGTATTCTGAACATAAATTATAAATCGTAACCCGCGTAGGATAAATTAAAACTCTTGTTACAAAGCGGAAAATCGGAGATTTGTCCGTTCCGCAGCGCCAATTCAAGTCCCGTCCAATTGTGAAAGGAAGGATCGACAATTTTGTAAAATGAAATTTCGCCGTTTTCATTCGTCATGGCGGCATGAACGATCTCGCCGCGCCAACCTTCAATAATGCTGACAACAACTGATGATTTATCAAGGGCCTCAATGGGATGATAAATCTTTTCTGCAGGCATTTTGCCGAGCAACTCAAGTATCAGATCGGCCGATTTTTTAATTTCGATATACCTGACGCGGGTTCTCGCAAAAACATCTCCCGAAGAGCATTTTGCAATTACAATTTCTTTGAATCTATACATTCCCGCAGGATAGTTGCGGCGCGCATCCCGTTCAAGACCGCTTGCCCTTGCGGCAACGCCCACCATTCCTATCTCTTTCGCCTGATCATGAGTCACAATGCCGGTCTTTTCAAGTCGTGCAACAACAGAAGGATTCGAAAACATCAATTCTGCCGTGTCAACCGCGTCCGACACTCCCCTTGTAATCCTCAGCTTGAATTTTTCCACCATGTCGGGATCGATATCAAAAGCGACGCCGCCAGGTCTTAAGAGAGAACGCCCAAAACGATTGCCGGTAAGCTCCAAAAGCAGATTCAGAAATTCGGCCCTGATCCTTCCAAAATACGACGCTGCCGGCAAAAAACCGACATCATTTGCAATGGCACCCAAATCGCCGACGTGATTTGCAATTCGTTCCAGCTCAAGACTTATTGCCCTGATTACCCTCGCGCGTTGAGTCACTTCTCTGGATCCCAGCCCCTCAACCGCGTGACAATAGGCAAGCCCGTTGGCAATCACGCTATCCCCGGCAACAGATTCGGCGAGGACCCTCCTTGAGGAGGGTTTTGCGGAGATCATCATGTTCTCCACACCCCTCCGCTGATAACCGAGGTGTATCTCCAAATTGAACACCTTTTCACCGTGACATTGAAAACGGAAATGCCCGGGCTCGATGACGCCGGCATGAACGGGCCCCACGGCGACCTCATGAATGGAATCTCCCTCCAGGGAATAATAATTGTATCCGGACGATTTTCTGACGGGTTTGAGCCACGGGTGCCCCGTCGGCTCAACACCGATGTTTTCAAATATTTCTCGCTCAAAAAGATGGGCCTGCACGAGGTCGTTTGTTATTGAATTATACGCGTTCCCGACGACATCCGTTGCGGCGATCCGGAGTTCACCTTTCGAATCGATGCCCAATATTGAGTAGAGCCTGGCCCCGCCGCCTTTCTTCATATTCCCAAATAGGGATACGATTCTACCCTCGTGGCTCTTGCACATATCTACAATAGAGTTTCTCCAATTATCGATATCGAGAATCGGAATGTCATCTCTTCGGCACAACCTAGCGTTCTTTAAAACTGCAAAATTCTTCGTCATAGAGTGGTTAGGAGCCGCGTTGCCGACCGAATAATATCACTCACATATTGCGGGAGATACAAACCCATAATGACAATTGCAACCGCCAGGACAACCTGGGGAACGATAACAATTTTGGGCAGATCGCCCGCAATCGTTTCTCGCCGTTTTCCCTGGACCATTTTCAAAATTGCCATGGACATCGACACAAAAATAATGCCCAAGAAAAGCAAATAAAGCGACATGGCCAAAATATGTCCCCCATTGATTCCGTCGCGCAAAATTAAAAATTCGCTGATAAACGGCAAAAAAGGAGGCGAGCCGATTATTGCGAAACCGCCGATAATAAACAAAATGCCCGTCTGGGGAGACGTCTTTAAAAGTCCGCCGACATCGGAAATCGATTTTGTCCTGTATAAAAGAAGGATGTTTCCGGCCGTAAGAAACAATAACGCCTTCGTGAGAGAATGGCTCACCACGTGAAGCAAGCTCGCAAAATTTGCACTGATACCTATTCCGAGAGTTATAATCCCCATGTGTTCGATGCTGGAATATGCGAGAAGGCGTTTGTAATCTTTCTGATTTGTTATAAAGACGGCGGAAATAAAAAGGGAGATCAATCCAAAAACCATCATGAGCCGGTTCGCAAAAGCTCCCAGCCCGGCCGCAAGACAGATCTGATAAAATCTTATAATACCCAACAACGCACAATTGAGAAGCGTTGCCGACAAAAGAGCGGAGATCGGAGACGGCGCCTCACTGTGTGCGTCCGGCAGCCAATTATGAAAAGGGGCAAGTCCCATCTTCGTTCCGAAACCGATCAAAACAAGAATGAAACCTATCCGTAACAGTCTGACATCGAGCTCTCTTGCGTGTCCGATAAGGGATGAAAGCGAGAGTTCGGCCCCCGTTCCCCTGGCCGATGCCGCGACAAAAAAGAGGCCCAATAGCGCAATTGCTATTCCGACAGAGCAAATCAAAAGGTATTTCCACGCCGCCTCGAGCGATCGACGGCTCTGGTGGTAATATATCAGCGGCGCCGACGCAAGGGTTGTGGATTCAATGGCAATCCACAGCACTCCGATGTGAGTCGTCGAAACCGCCAATGTCATGGCGCTGAGGAAAAAAAGCATGCATGACACATAAATGTGGCCGCCCGACTCTTTTTCGGCATATTTTCGTTTCAGAGTGAAATATCCCAGGCTGTAAAACGAAGTGACCGTAAATATTATGCTGATTAAAATAAGGAAGATAAACCCAAGGCCATCCACCTGCAAATAGGGGGCCCACGATAACCACTTGTTAAAAAACAAAATGGATATGGTTCCTGCGTTATGCAACAAGGCGCCCGTGATGAGAAGCGTCCTGCGTGCCCCGATTCTTTTGTTGTCCCTGAGAAACAGCGTTATGATTCCCAAAAATAAAGGGACGAAGATAGTCAATATCACTCAACGTCTCCCAGGACCGACAGGGTCCTCGTATCGATATTATCGAATGTTTTATTTATGTGATAAATCATGATACCCATAATAAATACGCCGACCACAAGATCGAGCAGCACGCCTATCTCAACCATCATAGGAAACTCCGAGATGATGGTCATTCCGAATGTGAATATGCCGTTTTCCAAAACCAAAAATCCCAACACCTGATTCGTAGCTTTGGCCTTGGTGACAAGTATTAGAAACCCCGTGAGAACGGTTGTCAGCGCTGAAGGCACCAGAAACGGAGAAATCCCGGGTTCCGATATAATGGGAAATACCTTTATGCTTGAAAAGCTGAACACGGCGATCAAACCCGCCGTCAACGAGAGCAAGTGGTTCCCAATTATCGGTTCTTTATCAACATTTGTGGAGAGCCCCTTAATGGTTCTGAAAATGAGAACGGGTATGATAATCGTTTTTATGACAAGCGTTATTATAAGGAGAAAAGAGCCGTGAAGATCGAATCTTGCCCCTCGCATTATAAATTGCATTACCGAAAGAAGTGCGCCCTGGACCGCCACCGCCTTTATTCGGGGCACAATTCTCGACGAGCCAAGGACTATAAAAGTGGTAAGAACGATGCCTATCAGGATCCAATTCATAATCTTCCCAGTCCAAAAAGCGCAACCAGAAGCGCAAACAAAGACAAGACAAACGAGGCAATAAGCATTTGGGGAATTCTGAGAAACCTTATTCTTGCAGTTACCGATTCAACAACTCCAATGACAATTGCCGCGCATAACACTTTCAACATTAAAATGCCGCTTCCGATCCATAAATTGTGCCCCGTGGTCGGAGAAATAAGCAAAACCGCGAACGCCATGAAGATGAAGAGTTTTATCGAGGCGCCGTATAAAACAACTCCCAAATCGGGCCCGCTGTAATCCAGGATCATCACTTCATGTATCATTGTCAGTTCGAGATGCGTGTTTGGATCGTCAATGGGCATGCGCGAATTTTCGGTCAGGAGGATGAAAGAAAACGCGAAAAAAAGAAGTATCATTGACGGCTCGACCACGAAACGGCTTCCACTCCACGTAAGCATCCCGTTGACAGATAACGACTGGGTAATAATCGCCAATGCAACCAGCGCTGTAAAAAAGGTCAATTCGGAAAATGCCCCAAACGTCGCTTCCCGGCTCGCCCCCATGCCCTCAAAACTTGACGCCGTATCCATTGCGGCTGTTATCGTCAAAAATCTTACAAGCGCAAACAAGTATATAAAAATTATGGTGTCCCCTGAAAAACCTATCAATGATATGCCCGTAAGGGGGACAAAACAGCTCGCACATATAATTGATGCCAGCACCGCAACCGGTATTATTTGGAACAACACGGATGTGCTTTTGCTATAGACAGCGCCCTTCCTCAGCAATTTAAATATGTCAAAATAGAGCTGAAAAAGAGGGGCCCCTTTTCTGCCTGCAACGATCGCCTTTACCCTGTTTATCACCCCAATAAAAAAGGGTGGCGCGACGAGCACCATGAAAATGTGTAGAATGAGATTGGAAAACTTAAATTCCAAACCATACCTCCAAAACGAAGAGGATTATTAATGTGATAAAAATGAGCGAGAGATAACTCTGAATTGTGCTCTTTTTTCTTTTTTTTATCGAAAGAAGAACAACCCGGATGTATTTGAACATCG
Source organism: bacterium (assembly GCA_041739675.1). Classification (GTDB taxonomy): domain Bacteria; phylum UBA10199; class UBA10199; order 2-02-FULL-44-16; family DYJF01; genus DYJF01. The sequence goes on along the minus strand of JBGSNL010000037.1, from coordinate 39,066 downwards.
GATCAAAGATGCTCTTTTCCGCGATATCATAAATGTGCTCTTCAAACTTCTGCGGTTTGGGAAACACCCCTCCCAATTTATCGAAATTGATCAGTGGTTTTAATACAGGTTTGAAAAAAGCGCCTATCGGCTCCGCAAATGAGGACGCGGTGTACTGCATTCTTACAGTTGGATAGGCGTAGCCGCAGTCCCATGTAACCGTTTTGTCGATCGGTCTTGTACGAAAAATCAGTCTTCGCACAAATAAAAGAAGGGCAATAAAAACAAGAACGACAGCGAACAAGATGCCGATGAAACGTAATGACGATAAAATCCAGCCGGTCTCAATAATATGTAAATTTGGGAAGATGGTTTGAACCGCGCTGAGGAGCATCGTCCAAACGGGCAATGGATACAGGCCTATTGAAAGACACAATATTGCGAGAAAGATCATCGGAACAAGCAAAAGACATGACGGTTCATGGCACTTTTCAGAAATTTCATTCCTGGCCTCTCCCAAAAAAACAACGCCAAAAACCTTTGTGAAACAGGCGACGGCAAGACCTCCCGCAAACGCAATGCCTAGAATTCCGGCCGCGGAAAGCAAAACAGGATAACCGTAAAAAGATTGGGCTCCTTTAAAGAGGCCCACGTAAATCAGCCATTCACTTATAAAACCGTTAAACGGCGGCAAGCCGCAGATCGCAAGGGAAGCAATAAGAAAGGTGACCCCCGTAACCGGTATTTTCTTTAAAAGACCTCCGAGCCTGTCAATTATGAGGGAATGAACGGCGTGCGCCACGCTTCCGGCACATAGAAACAAGAGGCCTTTAAAAATTGCGTGATTTAAAACATGGAAAAGCGCGCCCCCCAGACCCAATACCGTTACCACGGCGTTTCCGCTGGAAATCCCCAACAGACCGACGCCGATTCCCGTCACTATTATTCCAATATTTTCAACGCTGTGATAAGCCAGTAGACGTTTAAGATCGTGTTGCATCAGCGCGTATAAGACACCAAGCACTGCAGACAAGACACCAATAATCACGAGAAGAGTACCCCACCACAAAGGTGGACTGCCAAGAAAGGTCAGCGTCCTCAAGATTCCGTAGATACCTGTTTTTATCATCACACCCGACATGATTGCCGAAATGTAGCTCGGCGCTGCAGGATGTGCGTGAGGAAGCCATATATGAAGGGGGAAGATACCCGCCTTCGTGCCAAAACCTACAAGTGCAAAAATAAACAAAAGACCCGCTAAAAAGGGTGAATATGAGTGGTTTGAAACAAAATCGCTGAATAAAAGCGAACCGCTTGTCTTTGCCATAATCACAAAAAAGACCATCAAAAAGGAAGTAGCCAGATGGGTTGCGATCAAATATATCCATCCCGCCTTTTGAACATCTTTATTTTCATGTTCTGAAGTGACCAGGAAAAAGGAAACCAAAGACATGATTTCCCAGCAAATCAGGAAGGAAAAACCATCTCTTGATATAACAACTGCAGACATCGAGGCTGTCAAAAGCGGAAAAAAGGGGGACGTTCGAATAAACTTTCTCTGCTCTTTTATATAACCTAAACCGTAAAGACCGACCAATAACGAAATCAAAAAAATAACGATGAGAAAAAATTGACTTAGGGCGTCTAGTCCAAATGAAAACGATATAAGCGAAATATTTGTTGGAATTGTTATGCCATCAGACAAGTATTTTACGGGTAGGATAGAAAAAAGACCGACAAGAGAACCAAGAGAGGTGCCTATGCAAGCAATGACCGCTTTTTTTGATTCATCATCAAAGAGTGTTGAAACAAGTGAGCTTATTGCCAAAATAACTATAGAAAACAATACAAAAACCACCGCCGCCCTCTCCTCCCTTGCCGTTCCTTGTCTCTGTTATTTAATCTCGTAGCTAAATATATTTTGTATTATATTGACTCTTCACAATAAATAAAGACGATTGTAAAGTATTTTGCGCCTGTATAATCGCGCTTTCTAAATATGAAAAAGGTTTGGTTTGTCTATATCTTGCGGTGCGGCGACGCTACACTCTACACCGGTATCACAAACGATCCGGCCCGCCGGCTTGAAGAACACAATAAATCCACCGGCGCCAAATATACAAGAGGCCGCGGGCGAGGCAGGTTCATATATAAGGAGGAGTGTGGATCCAGATCGGCGGCCCTTAAAGAAGAGGCAAGAATCAAGAATCTCACAAGAAAAGAGAAGCTCTCGCTTGCAAAACACTTCAAGGGAAAACCAAGAGACCTGCCCACTAAACTTTTCAAAGTTGTGAATGAGGGGTTCGTCTGCGGAAATTGCGGCGCCGAGGTGAAACCGACAACATGCGGCACGCCGCGCAACCATTGCCCGTTTTGCCTCTATTCAAAACATGTCGACGTACATGTTGGCGACCGTGCAAATCCGTGCCGTGGTCTGATGAAACCCCTGGGCATCATCTCCGCGGCGCGCAAAGAATATATAATAGCCCACAGATGTATCAAGTGCCGCGCGATAATGCGCTCCAAAGTTATCCCTTTAAAAGACGTTCAGCCCGACGACTTCGATCTTGTCATAATGCTCAGCACAAAACCCATAAAAGAAAAAGTATAGGTGCCAACGGGCGGGTCCGTGGTGCTTTGTCACACGGAGCGACACCGATGGGGGTGGTCAGGGGGAGAGATAGACGACGCGTCTAGTCAGAAACGATGACGCGCGTCGCCTTGTGATGCGCGCCACCCACACTTATCATGCCCCCATTGTAACCCAATCCTCTGATGTCGGTTCGCGCGGCCGGCAAAAACGGTTTGGGAAAATATAAAGCCCGCCACCAAAAATCCGGCGGGCAGGGAGGAAGATATGGATATCGTGAAGATAGCTGCTGTGTTTCTCTTGGTAGGCGGTCTCGTGCACACGATTCCGCAGCTCAATACGGGCATGTCACAGGTTTTCGGCGGCACTCCTATCATTCAGATCGTGATGGGTGTTGTCTCCGTTCTCCTTGGAATCGTGATGCTCGTGAAGCGTTGCGCGCAGTCGTAAGTTGAGGCTTCATTAAAAAAGCCCCGGCCTTTTGACAGGTCGGGGCTTTTTATTTTCAGGATATCGTCAGTGGATGACCTTCATGATTTCCGGAAGTGCGGCCTTGATACCGTTGATGACGAATTGCACCGCGACCGCGGCAAGAATGAGCCCCATGACCCTGTTGAGAGTATTGAGAAACGAGGTCCCCAGATATTTGCTCATGCGGGGTACATGCAGGAGAACCTGATATATAATGACTATAGAAATGATGATGCACACGAGAAGGATCGGCACTTCCCAATAACCTTTCGCATCGCTTGCCAGGACCAGAACTGTAGTGATGGCTCCGGGCCCGCTGATCATGGGAATTGCGATCGGCACAATGGAGGGATCGTTCTTGGCCATCGCCTCTTTGAGTTCCTTCGGTGTCTGCTTCAAGCGAAGCGGAACCGAAGCGCGGAGCATGTTCATAGCGACGGTGAAAAGGATGAGCCCGCCCGCGATCTGAAAGGCACCTATCGTAATTGAGAAAACCTTGAATATGAGCGTACCGGTAAGCGAAAAAAGAACCATCACTATGAGGGCGGTCCTGCACGCCTTTTTTGCAATGGCGCGCCTGGCCGCAGCGTCATGGGACTGGGTCAGCGTCAGAAAGACCGTGGCCACCGAAAACGGGTTTGTGATGATGATAAGCGAGGGCAGGGCCAGTGCCGCAAAACCGATCAATTGTTCAACCATAACCACCTTCCTTTATAAAGAAGGCGCAAATATAGTGACCGCAATCGCCTGCTACAAGCCGTCTTGCGTCAATGCCCTGACGGGCCGCGTCGTGGTTTTAAAGGGGTTTTTTGTCAGCCGAAATGATCGTCAGCGCCCGGGTTTCGTCGTCTCTTGCGCCACATCAACCCTCAAAGGCCGGCCGTTCATGTCCTTGCCGTTCATCTGCTTCTTTGCCTCTTCGGCCGCTTCGTCTGTGGCGAATTCAACAAAGCCGAATCCTCTCGAACGCCCTGACATCCTGTCGGTGACGACACGTGCTGACGTGATCTCGCCAAAAGATCCGAACGCCTGCTGGAGATCCTCATCCTTCACCGACCAGTCAAGGTTTCCTACAAACAGCTTCTTTCCCATAACACTCTCCTGAAAAAAGTTAACCAACGAAGACTATTCTCAAATTCCCATTATCGCAAGCTAATTTATGGCCCTTAAAACTCCAGGATTGCCGTGATGCGCCCTCCCCAGCCTATCTGGGCGCGATCGTAAGGTATGGGTTCGATGAGCCCGCCGGGATCTATGACGCCAACCTCCGTATTGTACTCCCTGCCCGGGAACAAAACGCCTCCCTCAAGAGAGGTATACAAATGCTCAAAAAATTTGGCCTCGGCGATGAAATCAAACTCGAAACCATACCACCGTGAGAACATGCTGTCCGCGGTCTCTGAAATCGTTGGCAGGTTGGGCGTGCCCACTATCTGTGCAAAATCTATATTTACGTTCTTCTTGGGCGCCCACGCCGTGATTAGCTTTCCCCCAACCTTTATCCAGTCGCAGCTTGGAACCGAGTTCGAAATGTCGAATTTATGTTTATATCCGGCGGTGACGTAGAAGGCGTTGTTTATATAATTTCCGCTGATCCATTGACCGCCGCCGAGCTTTGCGGTTGTGCCGGGGGCGTACGCAGGCTCTCCATAATAAGAAGGCGACGTTCCCATCGGCCTGTTGAACATGAGAAGCGCTATCTGATAATCGGGCCTGAAACCAAGCTGCGTTATCTTGCCGGAGAGCGGATCGCTGTCGCCTTCCGCGTATCCGGTCTGAAATTCCCATTCCCCGCCCCAGCGGTACGAGGCCCCGGCTTCAAACGCAGCCATGAGAACCTGCATCGACTGTTCCGGAGGCAAACATATTATACCACCCGTCCCGCACGGATTGGCCGGGTTGGCGGGACCCAGGCCTTGAAATGGAATGGCATCGACGGCAAGCCCGGTGGTCACCTTACCGCCGACATACACGCCCTCAAGCTGGAACTTGTAATTATTATACTGATACCGCGCGTAAAGATCGGCAAAATAAAGCATCGTGTTGCCGTCCAAGCCTGCAAAGACCACATTTTGCAACGCATCTTGAACAAACATCGTGCCGGCGCCTTCAGAGCCGTTTCTTCTCCTTAAACCGCCAAATACGCCGACCGTATACTTGGGATTGTCGAGCATCAGAATTGCCGCATATTGCTGGAGATTGCGTGAAGCGCCGGGCATCGCGTTTTCCTGCACCCTGTCGCCGTAGCCGATCCTCTGATCGGTTTGCTCCTCGAATGGAATATCCCACATGAGGCCGGCGGTGAACGCGCCCACCTTAGCTATGTCATATTGAAGCAGATAAAGTATGCGATCGGCCGTGTCGCCAAAATCCGACTGGCGATCCTCGCCGTCGTTCTGGAATATACCCAAACCCCAGTGCGACGGCTGCCGGCCTATTCTGAATTCTCCTACGGGGGTCAGTATGTCCGCCCAGACCCTTCTCACGTTGATAGCCTTCTGATCGCCCGCCTCGCCGCCCGTCATCCAAAACGACCCCGCGCCGGCTGGCATTGTCAGCGTGCCGACCAGCGGCGAGAGGATGTTGAGCTGTTTGGTGTCCTTGGTTCCGTAGAGGACGTTGTCGAGAACGTCGATCTCCGCCTGAATGGAAAGATTGTCGTTTATCTTGAGGTCGGGCTCAAGGCGGAGGCGCATCTGGTTGTATGTCACAAATCCCATGCGGTCGTTGTCGTTTGCCAGGGAGTTGTTTGTGCTTTGGAGATCTACATCCTGAAGGCCAACAACGCGCGTGCGGTAATAGCCGTGGGACGAGAAATCAAGGGCGGACGCAGCTGTCGCAAAAAATATTCCGGCAAGTGCCGCAACCGACAAAAAGATTTTGATTTTTGTTTTGCACCCCATGAGGTCGGAACATAATAACATGTTGATTTTACAGGGGTCAAGCAAACAACGCCAAATAAAAGACCCGTCACAGATTCGTGACGGGTCTTAAATTTTGCGCTTTTAGCTTTTCGCTCTACGCTTCTAGTACATCCCTTCCATCCCGCCGCCGTGAGGCATATGCGGCATGGGCTTCTCTTCCTTGGGTTTCTCGGCGATTGCCGCTTCCGTCGTAATCATGAGACCCGCAACGGAGGCTGCGTTCTGGATCGCGTAGCGGACGACTTTTGTCGGATCGATGATTCCGCTCTTCATGAGATCCTCATATTCGCAGGTTTCGGCGTTGAATCCCTCGCCGCCCTTGGATGTCTTGATGCGGTTCACCACAACGGCCCCTTCCCATCCGGCGTTATTGGCGATCCAGCGTGCCGGCTCTTCGAGCGCCCTTTGAACCAGCTTTACGCCCTGCATCTCTGTGTCGTTAAGTTTGAGATTCGTCAGGGCCGGGATACAACGTATCAGAGCGACTCCGCCGCCGGGAACAATGCCTTCTTCTACGGCCGCGCGCGTTGCGTGGAGCGCGTCTTCTACACGGGCCTTCTTTTCTTTCATCTCGGTCTCGGTGGCAGCGCCTATGTTGATCACGGCAACTCCGCCGACCAGCTTTGCCAGACGCTCCTGGAGTTTTTCCTTGTCATAATCGGAGGTCGTCTCTTCGATCTGGGCCCTGATCTGCTTGATCCTGCCCTCGATCTTGTCCTTGGCACCCGCGCCGTCTACGATCGTCGTGTTGTCCTTGTCGATCGTGATGCGTTTGGCCTGTCCAAGATCGGTCAATTTCAGATCTTCGAGCTTTCTTCCGAGCTCTTCGGCTATCATAACGCCGCCGGTGAGTATTGCGACATCTTCGAGCATCGCTTTTCTGCGATCGCCGAATCCCGGGGCCTTCACGGCGCAGACCTGCAGCGTGCCGCGCAGCTTGTTGACGACCAGTGTCGCCAACGCTTCGCCTTCAACGTCTTCCGAGATGATAAGAAGCGGTCTTCCGACCTTCGCTACCTGCTCCAATATCGGGAGGAGGTCCTTCATGTTGGAAACTTTTTTCTCGTGGATCAAAATAACCGGATTGTCGAGAATCACTTCCATTCTCTCGGGATCGGTTACGAAGTAGGGTGAGAGATATCCGCGGTCGAACTGCATTCCCTCAACGACCTCAAGGGTGGTCTCCATTCCCTTTGCCTCTTCAACCGTGATCACGCCTTCCTTGCCGACTTTTTCCATCGCCTCGGCGATGCGCTCACCGATTTCGGTATCGCCGTTAGCAGAGATAGTGCCGACCTGTGCAATTTCTGTTCGATCCTGCGTCTTTCTTGAGTCCTGTTTAAGTTGTTCAACAACTTTCTGAACCGCCTTGTCGATCCCGCGCTTGATAGCCATCGGGTTGTGGCCCGCGGCGACCAGGCGTGCGCCTTCGGAATAGATCGATTGCGCAAGAACCGTCGCGGTCGTCGTTCCGTCGCCGGCAACGTCGGATGTCTTGCTTGCAACTTCTTTCACCATCTGCGCGCCCATGTTCTCAAACTTGTCGGCGAGCTCGATGTCTTTGGCTACCGTCACGCCGTCTTTTGTGACGGTCGGTGAACCGAACGATTTTTCAATAATGACGTTGCGTCCTTTGGGGCCCAGGGTCACCTTCACCGTATCGGCCAGCGCGTTGACGCCCTTCAGAATCTTGGTTCTCGCATCGTGGCTAAACATCAGATCTTTTGCCATAACAAAGCCTCCTTAAAAAAGTGGGTTACGTTTTTAGATGACAACGCCCAAGACGTCGTCCTCGCGCATAATGATGTACTCTTCGCCTTCGATCTTAACGTCGCTTCCCGTGTACTTGGAGAAGAGAACCTTGTCGCCGATCTTCACATCGAGCGGCTGGATCTTGCCCGTCTCCAAAAGCTTGCCGTTGCCGATGGCCATCACTTCGCCTTCCTGCGGCTTCTCTTTTGCCGAGTCGGGAATGATGATGCCGCCCTTGGTCTTCTGCTCTTCAGTCAAGCGTCTGACCAGGATCCTGTCTTGCAGTGGACGAAATTTCAGCTGTGCCATATTCCACCCTCCTTGCCCACCTACGTTTTGGTGGCGGGCTTTTTATTTATTTATCAAGGCAGTAGCACTCTCACCACGAGAGTGCCAACCAGCTTTGGCTGCGGAGCTATATGTGATTCATATGCACACTGTCAAGGGGTGTCTTGGATTTTCCGGTCGCGTGGCGTGGTGTGAATCTTATACGACACAGCGCGGCAAGTTCTATGGAACGGTGCGTATTGGAATCTTAAGTGATTTCCGTAAGATGCGCCGCATGAAACTACAACAGACAATTTTAACGGTCCTTTTTGCCCTTTCGACCATTTATAGTGCCGGTTGCTCCAAGGGGGGCGAGCCGGAATTTGTTACACCCGAAGAAACCCCTCAGGCGGGCAGCGATGATAGCGCGGTCAATGAGCAGCTGGCAAAAGAGGCTGGTATCCTTCATCTGATCTATCACGTGGGGCCGGTCGACCTGCCGGCGAACACCTCCCTTGAAACGATGCTCGACAAACCGCTCGTCATGAAATTTCAGGCCGATCAGCCGTTGTGGATCATCGGTTTCGAACCCAAGGTGATCGATGCGACGGGCCAAACGCTGCCGGCCGCACTTCTTCATCAGGCGATCGTATCGAACATGCATGAGGAAAATTCGGTCTGCGCGGAGGGCACGGGCGGAAACCCCTTCGTCGCCGCAAGCTCCATGCTTACAAAAATAAACCTTCCGGAAGGTTTCGGTTATCCGGTCCTTGCCGAAGATCCGCTTGAAGCAAAGGTCGTCCTTTATAATCCAACCTCCGAAAATTATGTCGACGTCTCGTTCGAGCTCAATGTGATTGCAAAACCGATGAATGAATTCACGGGCATGAAAGATGTTAAGCCCATGCTTCTGGATATTGAGCCGTGCTCGCACAACCCGGTTCCGGTTGAGCCTCAAAAATTCGTGAAAAGACAGGCTACCTTCACGATGCCCGTCGGGGGAAACATGGTCGTTGCGCACGGGCTCATCGCCGATCACGGCGCGTTTGTCGAAATCACGAAGGGGAAAGATGTAACGCCCTTCTGGAAGGCCGATGCGATCCTGGATGAAAATCACCGCATCGAGGAGCTGACCAACAACCCCTTTGAAGATCCCGCCGGCGTGAAAATCAAGAAGGGCGACTCACTCACCCTTGGCGTTGCCTACGACAACACGGAAACTTCGTGGCTCAAGGGCGCATCCGCCGCGGCGATGATCTATTTTGCAATTGATGAGGAATAGAAACTACTTTTTATAGGCCGCCAAAAATCTTTCCACTTCAGGAATTCCACCCTGATAAATGAGATAGCCGTTATGCGGCTCGCGCAGCGTGATCTCGCCGGCGATCGGCGTCAGCATCATCTCGCGAACTTTTTCACGATCGGTTGTGTGGCCCAGCACCCAGCACAATTTCATGTAGGCCGTTTCTGGAAGCATGTTCTCGCAGGGAACAATTCCCAACTCCAAAAGATAGCGCCCCGTATCGTAAACGTTCATGTGCACGTAACCCCAGAGCGTCTGGACCGTCATGACTACGATGATTCCCTTGTCGATTGCGCGCTGAAGTGACGGGTTAAGCGCAGAGTTTACGTGGCCAAGTCCCGTTCCCGCTATGACAATTCCCTTGTAACCGTTGTCTACCAGCGAATCGACCATGTCCGGGAGCATGTTCGGATAATAATAGAGGATCGCGACCTTCTCTTCATACGCCGTGTCGATTTTTACGTTCCGGTCCCTTCGTCTCTTTTTATAGTCTCTTAGAGGGACGTATCTATCGGGCCAAACCATAGCGATGGGGATTTCGCCTATCGTTCGGAATGTTGAACGGTAGCTTGAATGCATCTTTCTCACACGCGTCCCGGGGTGCAAAAGATCGTAGTCGTCCGACGTGGGCCCAAACATGCAGACCATTGTCTCGGCGATATCCGAATGCGCGGCGGCATATGTTGCATTGAGAAGGTTTCGCGCCGCATCAGAAGACGGACGATCGCTTGACCTTTGGCTCCCCACAAGAATTATCGGCACCGGAGAATCCTGCACCATGAAAGAGATGATGGACGCGGTATGGTGCATCGTGTCCGTGCCGTGGCCGATCACGATTCCGCTCACACCATTTTTGATTTCGTTTCCTATTTCTTCGGCGAGCTTCTTGTACTGCGACGGCCCCATGTTTTCCGAAAATACACCAAAGAGCTTTTTCGTCGTGAGGTTGCAGACGTCGGCAAGCTCGGGGACCGCACCGTAGAGCTCCCCCGGAGAAAACGCGGGGATAACAGCGCCCGTCGTGTAATCGAGCCGCGACGCTATCGTACCGCCGGTGCCCAAAAGCGTTACGTTGGGTTTTCTTGAATCCGTGGGAAATTCCTTTTCGGGGATTTGATATTTCCCTTCGCGATATCCGACCTGGATTATTTTAGTGATGTTGTCGACGTGAATGCCGGTATTGTAGCCGCTTTTCATCTTGATGACGATATGAAACGGATCTTCGGTTGAAGATCGGGGCAGGATCAAACCTTCAAACTTTCCCTTCGTTGTTTCAATCTCGACGTCGCTCCATACCTTGACGCCGAAGCGTTTTAAAATTTCCAGGCCCCTGTCGCGGTAGCCTTTGTACTCCGCGGACTCATCCATGGCAGGCGTTATTTACAGGTCTCATCACGGTTTGCAAGCAATAAAAAACCCGGGTCCCAAAACTGCAACCCGGGTTTTCTTTCTCATTTTCCACCTATTCATAGTTGGCCACCGGCCCTTTGATTTGTACGTCGTCAACGATGAGCTTGAAGGGCACGAACTCTGGCGGCGGCGCCTCCCCCTTGACTACCGGGAATTTAGTGGAGTCAAATTGGGACGTGTACATGAACCCCACGACAGTTCCTGCCGCCGTCTCAAAGAAGTCGCTTCCCACTGTACTATACTGCCCAAACTTGTCTTGCCACACGTGATCCTGCATCGCCATGCCGGAACCATATGCATATCCCCTTGCCTCCACGCCGCCATACTCCCCGGCGGTCCATATTGATGCCGTTTCATAAGTGCAGTCCACCGGTATGCTCTGCCTTACAGCGTTAGTCCTGGCGTTAATTTTCGTCATCAACGCTTCCGCGTTGTCTGTCGTCTCAAAACCGCACCCGCCTTCAGTTAGACTCGAATTGTTCATCATCGCCTGCTGGACTGATTGCTGCACTGATATAAATTTGATGCCGGGCCAGTCGTTCTCGCCGAAGTACGCCGGCGGCTCCACCGGTTGGCCCATTCCTCCTCCACCTCCGCCCATCGTAAGGTTCCCCGGGAGTCCCTTCACACTCATGTTGAACGTGCATGTATCCGCAAGGCTGGCGTTATCTGCGGTTACGACCGCATACATCTCGTTTGCGTAATATACGAGCCGATTGTTCAGATCCAACATCGGCCGCAGATCGAAGCCGTCATCTGCAAGCTGCGCGGTTATTTCAGGCATATCGGGTCCGTCAAATGACTTGTAGATCATAACGAACATTGTCGTAAGATCGGTCCCCGTGGCGGTCGTTATCTGAAGCGCTCCGTCTTTGATCTCCGCCGTCACACCCGCCGCCCGCAGATCGTCGAAACTGTTCCCGACGATGGGCGAGGTTGCTCCGATAGCTTTTCCACCGACCTGACCCATTCCTGCCTGTTGCTTGGCCCCGCTCGATATCAGCGCCGCCTTCCAGCATTTTTCGAGCGTCGGCGCATAGCTGAAATCATCCGAGCCCGCGGGATCGCAAGCTATCGTGAAATCCACCGTCGCCGGTGTCTCGGGATCTCCATAAAGACTCTTGACCGCATCCACAAAACTGACGGCGACTGTGCAGGGCCTCACTTGCGGGATTGTTGCGTGCGTGAAGCTGAAGAGCATCGAATCTTCTACCGCTTCCTGGCCCGCTAGCGTCAGGGGGTAATCTGCGCCGTCGCAGCTGAGAACCGTTGTAAATGTCGATGCTTCGACTGCCGGTGTTATCTTCACGCCGATTATTGCGTCTGCCGCAACATCTTCTCCACAGGCCGCGCCGTTGCACAATAGATCAACGGCAAAACCGGTCGGCGTAATCGTCGCATCGGTTCCAATCGCGCCGCTCGGGCCGCAGCCCGCTATAAAAAGAAGTGCGAAAACTACCCATAAGAGGTTATTTATATTTTTTCTCTTCATAATAACCACCGCCTTCCCATCCACTAATAAGCAATACGCGTGCCATAAGTGTTTTGTGCCTCTTTTCAATAGTTCTTTATAATTCACTACTTTATAGTCTGTTTTCTCGTTGGAAAAAGTTTGGCGGGTAACGTTTAACCCTCCCCGTGTCAAATTGATGTCGCCTCGCCGGCGCGCCTTTCTAATTGAATTCAAATGCCGATTTTACTATGACGGGCGCGTCATGAGTGAGCGAGAAGACGTTAAATACTTGGGTTTCAAGTGCGGCGTTGAAATTCATCAGCAGCTTTTGACCTCCAGAAAGCTCTTTTGCCGCTGCCCCGCGGGTCTTTACTCAAACCGTCACGACGCCGAAATAATAAGACACATGCGCCCCACACTTTCCGAGATGGGGGTCTACGACGGCTGCGCGTTGATGGAATTCAAAACGAAAAAAGAGATTGTCTATCTTTTGAACAAAGAGAGTGTGTGCACCTACGAGATGGACGACACACCTCCCTTCCCCATCAACCAGGATGCACTGGACATCGCTATTGAAATCGCTCTTCTTTTAAATTGCCAGGTCGTGGATGAAATGCACATCGCGAGAAAACAGTACCTCGACGGCTCGATCCCCACGGGATTTCAAAGGACGGCGATTGTCGGGATAAACGGATTTATCGATACACCATTGAAACGCATCCGCGTGAGGCAGCTATCAATCGAAGAGGACGCCTGCCGCGAAGTAACAGACGACGGCCACACGATAACTTATCGCACCGATCGTCTCGGCATGCCCCTCATTGAGGTCGTAACTGAACCGGACTTTGAAACACCGGAAGAGGCGGCGCTGGGCGTAAAAGCAATCGGAAGACTTTTGCGCGCGACGGGAAAAGTCCGGCGCGGAATAGGGGCGGTAAGACAAGATGTAAATGTTTCGATCGACGGTGGATGTAGGGTTGAAATCAAGGGTGTGCCCCGTTATCAGTTCATCGCCGCGCTCACAAGAACGGAGGCGCTGCGCCAGCGCTCTCTCATTGACCTTAAAGATGAACTCCTCCGGCGCGGACTGACAAAGGAAGCCTTAAAGTCCGAGCAGCGCGACCTGACCGAAGATCTGAAAAACACGCGCTCTGAAATATTACAGAATGCCATTAAAAAGGGATTTCATATTCGCGGAATCAAGATTTCAGGAATAGAGGGTCTTCTCAACTGGAAGACGCAACCGGGGAAGACCTTTGCGCACGAGATCTCCGGCCGCATTCGCGTCATCGCCTGCCTCGACCAGATACCCAATCTTTTTCACACAGACCATTACCCCGATTATGTCGGCGCCCACATAGATCTGAGGCGTATAAGAAATGTGTTTCGCGTTCAGGATAAAGACGCCGTCATCGTTACGTGGGGCCTGGAAAAAGATACCGTCACCGCGTGCAACGAGATTCGCGACCGCTTCATCGATGCCTTTGACGGCGTGCCCAACGAAACCCGCCAGCACCTGCAGGTGGGGTTAACCGATTTTGAGAGAATACTCCCTGGCGCTGACAGGATGTATCCAGACACGGATCATCCTCCTTTGAGAATCCTGCCTGCGCGCGCCGATTCGATAAAGATCGGCCTGCCTGAAAAAACATATGAAGTGGAGAAAAGACTCAGGTCCTACGGACTGCCGGAAGATACAATCGAATATCTGGCGCTTTCCCGCCACCTTGGTTTAATCGAAGAGCTTGCCCGGGCGGATGCGGACATGAAACTCGCCGGCCGCATCATCGGACAGACAAAAAGATCGCTCGAAAGACAAGGCCACAACTTGGGATCTATAAACGACGCAACGTGGAAGAGGTTGATCGCGGGTTTGGACGAACGAAAAATACAGGCAAAGCATTTTGAGAATATCGTATTGAAACTTTCTTCCGATCCGAAGCAGGAAATCAAAGACCTACTCGACGGATTTACCGCGGCCTTTTCTCCCGCTGAATATCCGGCCGACAATAACGGTGCCCAAAAAGACCGCCGCCACCCCTAATAGCCCCGCAACAGCGGTTGACCTGACACCTTCGCCCATGGTGGGTGTTGTGTAGTCCGGCAGCGGCGATTTTATAGTAGTCGTGGCGCTGTTTTCAAATCCCATTTTCCCTGCGATCCATTCAAGACCGTCGGGATGAGATGACGCAAAGATAGCGGCCAGAACCACCACCAACACGCAGACGAGAAGCGAGACAATTATCGATTTGCGGCTCACGAAATCAACTCCGGCTTTACGCGCTTGAGGAATGAAAAAACAAAAAGGGTGATTATTCCTTCACCAACGCCGATTACGGCGTGAACGGAAACCATTGCGATAAGAGCGGCTTTCAGCGGAGCCGTCCCCGAAAGGCCGAGCTCAAGGGCCGCCGCCGAGGCGGCTATCACGACCGAAAACCACGCCCCAATAAAAATGCCGGCCGCTCCGCCGATTTTTTGCGGAAGCGCTTTTTTGACCGCCGCGTAGAAAAACCATCCGCACCACGTGCCTATCACGGCCATGTTTAAAATGTTTGCGCCCAAGGCAAGAAGGCCACCATCCTGAAAGAGAAGACACTGGACGATAAGCACGCACGTCAAGACGATCATTGCGGCCCACGGACCCACAATCACCGCCGTCAAAACACCCCCCAATAGATGCCCGGACGTTCCCCCCGCAACAGGAAAATTGAACATCTGCGCGGCAAATATGAATGCCGCAAGTACACCCATGAGGGGAACGAGTCTCTCCTGAAGTTTTTTCTGAACTTTTTTGACGGCCAGCGCAAGCGCGCCGAAAGAGACCGCGGCGCTTGCCGCGCTGACGGGGATGCTTAAAAACCCATCGGGTATATGCATATCAGGCCCTTGCCGGCAGCTTACCCCTCACCAGATCGCGAAGCCTTACGTTGTTGTTGTACATCCACTGCTGCGTCACGCTCATCGCCGTATTGATGAGAATATAAATCACGAGCCCCACCGGCAAAAAGAGCATGAAGACGGAAAACATGATAGGCATGAACATCATCATCTTCTGCTGGGTTGGATCCGCGGACGCAGAGGGCGTCATCTTCTGCTGAAGAACCATTCCTATTCCAAGAAGGATCGGCGTGATCATGTACGGATCGGGGGCCGAAAGATCCCTGTAGAACCAGAAAAAGGGCGCGCGATAAAGTTCAATCGAGCTCCACAGAACTTTATAGAGCGCGATGTATATAGGGAACTGCAAAACCATGGGCAGACAACCGCCCATCGGGTTCACCTTGTGCGAACGGAAGAGCTGCATCGTCTCCACGTTCAGTTTCTCTTTGTCTCCTTTGAACTTTTGCTGGAGTTCCTTGAGCTTCGGTTGCAGCTGCTGCATCTGCTTCATCGACTTCAAAGATTTCACGTTTATCGGATGCAAAAGGAGTTTTATGAAAACTGTCAGCAGGATTATCGCTATGCCGTAATTTCTCACGATGTTATAGAAAAATTTCAGGCAATAAAGAATCGGAACGGCGATCACTGTGAACCATCCGTAGTCGATTGCCTCTTCGAGCCTCACTCCAACCGCCTTGAGCTGGCTGATTTCTTTGGGGCCGGCATAGATGGAGAACTTGTGAACGACTTTCTGTCCCGGTGAAATTGAGGCCGTCGCCAGCGCCGCGCCGGTTGAGAGCTCCGCTCCTCCCTTTGTGCCTTCGAGTTCCTTGCTCGCTATCTCCGCGGAAATTTGTGAACTCACATCGCGCGGGATGACGGCCGAAATGAAATACCTGTCCTCAAGCCCCGCCCAATATAACGTCCCGGTTTTTTGTTCGTCTGATATCTTTGCAATGTTCGTCTCGCGCTTCGTCGATCCGTTGAGATAATAGACCGGCGACTTGTTGGTGGACGGCGGTTGTTTCAAAAAGCTGAAGAACCCCTCTTTTTTCGGCGGGATGTGCGTCCCGCTCCATGAAAGGGCGGGCCGTTCGGTCAAAATCCGATCCGAGTGGTTCATGACGTCGATCGTCACGTCGGCAAGATAACCCTCTTTTGAAAGCTTGATCGTTTTTACAACTTCAACCTCGGGAGATTCCCAACGATAAATCAGCGAATCGGCCGTCGCATCAACAAGCCTGTAGCGGGGGCGGTCCGGAAACGCAAAGTTGGCGCCGATGAATTTCAGATCCATCGACTGAAAAGCGCCGTCTCCCGAATACGAAAGATCCACGGGTACGCTTTGTTTTTCAATCTGCTGCTCATATTTTTTCAGCGTCCACGCTACAGGCGCACCGCCGTCGGTCGTGAACTCGGCGCTTATAAGATCGGTCTCTATCGTTGATGTCTTGACGGGGTAAGAGGCCTGAGGATCGTTGGCGTCCCCTTTCGGTTTCTCCTCGTTTGCCTTTTCAGGAACCGCCGCGCCCTGTTGTGGTGCGGCCTGTTCGGCGACCGCAGCTGCCGGTACGGGTGCGGGCGCCGGTTTCGGCGGAGAGATCACGGTGTACCACAATATAAAAATTCCCGCTGAAAGCGCGATCGCCAAAATTCCTCTGTACTCTGATTTCATTATTCTCTCCTCGGTTTCATTTAGGGGACAAAATCAACACCGCCGGCGTTCCACGGATTGCAACGAAGGATCCTTTTCACCGAAAGCGCGGCCGCGGTCCATACGCCGTGCCTTTGGACCGCCTGCCCCGCATATTCCGAGCAGCTGGGATAAAAACGGCACTGGCCGCCGATGAGCGGCGAAAGGAAAAGTTTGTACACGCGGATGAGCCCTAATAAAATTTTTCTCACAGTTTCTTTCCGATCCTTTTTAAAATCGCGCCAAGCTGCTCTCTAATCTCCTTGTTTGCAAGCCCTTTTGCCCTGGGCCTGATAACAACCACGCAATCACCCGCCGGAAACTCGTCGCGGCAGAGCCGGAAATATTCCCTCACCACTCTTTTGATTCGGTTTCTCACGACCGCATTGCCGACCACGCTTCCGACGACGACCCCCAACTTCTTTTTCGTGTCCGGCACAACTGAAATTGAAATGGCTTCGGCAGATACGCGCAGCCTGGCCTTTCGCGCTCTCCCCCAGTCGCGCCCGGTCCTTACCCGCTCGCTTCTTTGAAACTGCGGCATGATTTGCTTACACCGGCGTCAAGCGCTTGCGCCCTTTGCGGCGCCTGGCAGAGAGGACCTTCCTTCCGCCCTTCGTCCGCATCCTCTTTCTAAAACCATGCGCTCTCTTGCGATGAATTTTACTTGGCTGATAGGTTCTTTTCATATTTCCCCTTCATAAGAATTGCAAATTGTGTCCGCCCGAATAGGTGTCTTTTCGACATATTGTCAAGGCGAATTTTGATATCGTTCATCTAGTTTCTTCGTTTTCCTTCTGACCAAATAATTTTTCCCTTGCAAACTCCCGCCCCACTTGATTACAGAGACGCCCTCACTGAACGGGGGGCTTATCCACACCTGTGGATAGGCTTGTTGATACTTTATGGAACCACACTTCCTAATAGACCAGCTCAAAGAGAAAATCCAGAATAAAATCAGCGATTTAAACTATAACACCTGGTTTAGGCCGATTACGAAAGGTGCTGTTTCCAATGGGGTTTTGACCCTGACCGTTCCCAATAAATTTGTCGCCGATTGGATCAACGATTATTACGGAGACGTTGTCCGCCAGGAGCTCTTCGAAATGACCGGCGATACGCTCCAGCTCACATTTGAAATCACTTCGGAAGAGACGCCTGTCTTTGCTCCTCAAATCGCAGCGCCTCAAAAATCGAGAACGATTTCCAATCTCAATCCCAAATACAGTTTTGACCGTTTCGTCGTGGGATCTTCAAATCAGTTTGCCAATGCCGCCTGCCGCGCGGTCGCCGACCTTCCAGGCGGCCACTACAACCCCCTGTTCATATACGGCGGCGTGGGCTTGGGTAAGACACACCTGTTGCATGCGATCGGGCTCCACATTCTAAAACAGCGCCCGGATTTCTCCGCGCTGTATGTAAGCTCCGAGACGTTCACAAACGAGGTCATCAACGGGATCAGATACGATCGCATGCCGGAGCTCAGAAAAAAATACAGGGAAAAGCTCGACGTGCTTCTCATAGACGACATACAGTTCATCGCGGGCAAGGAGCGCACACAGGACGAATTTTTCCACACATTCAACACGCTCCACGAATCCCAGCGCCAGATCGTCATAACGAGCGACAAGCTGCCCAAAGAGATCCCCGGAATCGAAGAGCGCCTGCGTTCCCGGTTCGAGTGGGGCCTCATAGCCGACATACAACCCCCGGATCTGGAAACGCGCGTTGCAATTCTCAAGAAAAAAGCCGATGCCGAAGGACTGCAGTGCCCTGACGACGTCGCCATGTTCCTCGCAAGTTCAATAAAATCGAACGTCAGGGAGTTGGAGGGTTCACTTATCCGCTTGAGCGCGTTCGCGTCGTTGACGAAAGCGCCGATCACGCTGGACCTCACAAAAGAGGTCCTCCGAAACATCATCCAGGAAAGAGAGCCTATCTACTCGGTCGAAGCCATACAGAAAATTGTCGCGGAGTTTTATAAGGTTTCCGTTCCCGATCTCAAATCGCCCCGAAGAACAAGAACCCTTGCCCATCCTAGGCAGGTAGCGATGTATTTGTGCAAAAAGATATCCCACTGCTCTTTCCCCGAGATCGGCGCAAAGTTCGGCGGAAAAGATCACACGACTGTAATGCACGCCTGCCGAAAAATTGAATCGCTTTTAGAGACAAATTTGAGGCTCCAGGAGGAGATTTCCATCCTCGAAAAAACGATTCGCCACTAATGCACGGATCTTCACAGTTTCCCTGTGTATATAAAAGGAATTGCCTGTTGACATCTCAGGGTGCGCTGGTTTACTTCTCCTCAGACGGGGAATTTACACATGCCCACGGCCCAAAACTCACAGCCCAATCGCTTTTAGTGTCGGCCTTGTAGGTGAGTTATCAACATTTCCCCCGTGCCTTCTAATACTACGGTTTTTATTTTTATATATTTAAAGAGCATGAAAAGAGCGGGAGGATAAAATGGAAATAAAGATTTCAAAGGGAGAATTGTTGAAAGGTCTTTCGCTGATCCAGGGCATTGTAGAGCGCAAAACAACGATGCCGATACTTGCCAATGTTCTTATGGAGGCAAAAGGACGGGGCCTGACGCTGACAGCAACTGATCTTGAGGTGGGTGTTACAAGTATTATGACCGCGGAGGTCGTGAAAGAGGGAAGAATAGCCATCCACGCTAGAGGATTATACGACATAGTGAAAGAGCTTCCCGATGAAGCGGTGCATCTTGCGGTGGGGGATAATCAGTGGGTTGAGATATCGTGCGGCAGGGCAAAATTCAAAATCGTCGGACTGTCGCCGGAAGAGTTTCCATCCCTCCCGAAAAGGGGTGACGGCGTTGCGATGAAGCTGGACGGAAATATAATAAAAGAGATGATAGAAAAAACGTCTTTTGCGATGTCGTCTGACGAAACGAGATTTAATCTAAATGGGGTTTTTTTGGAGCAGGCCAAAGAAGGGGAAAGCGAAGTTTTGAGAATGGTTGCTACGGATGGCCACCGCCTTTCTATTATAGACCGCGAAGTGAAGGGAAAATGGAAGCTGCCTAAAGGCGTGATCGTTCCGCGCAAAGGCGTTCACGAGATAAAAAGACTGGTGGATAATACTGACGGGGCGATCGATATTTCAATCGACGAGAAGCATATAGTCGCATCGAATAAGGCAACAACCCTGATCATCAGGCTGATCGACGGGCAGTTCCCGCCGTATCGCCAGGTCGTGCCCTCGCAGGCCAAGAGAAGTGTGGGGGTGGACAGACAGACGATCCTGCAGGTTCTGAAAAGAGTTTCAATTTTGTCGGCGGACAGGTCGCGCGGTGTGAAGTTCGCGTTTTCGCCCAAAAATCTTGAGGTCTCCACATCCAATCCGGACTTTGGGGAGGCGCGCGAAGAGCTGCCGATAAATTACAAGGGAGAAAAGTTTGAAGTTGGTTTCAATGCGCGTTATTTTATAGATGTTTTGAATGTGATTGAAGACGATCAGGCGGAACTTATGATGGGCGACGACACAACACCCTGCATTCTCAAAAGCGAAAAGGACAAGGGCTTTACGCACATCGTTATGCCGATGAGGCTCTAAGACAAATGGCTAAAGAACAGACAAACACAGAAGACTTCGTCAAGCGGGGACACACCTACGACGCGTCCAAGATCAAGGTGCTTGAAGGCCTTGAGGCGGTCAGAAAAAGACCCGCGATGTATATAGGGTCAACCGGCATCCACGGTCTTCATCAGCTGGTATACGAGGTTGTCGACAACAGCGTTGATGAGGCTCTCGCCGGTTACTGTACGGAGATCAATGTTACAATTCACATGGACGGGAGCTGCACCGTTATCGATAATGGTCGCGGCATACCTGTCGATATGCACGAAACAGAAAAAGTTTCGGCCGCCGAAGTCGTGATGACGAAGCTTCATGCCGGCGGAAAATTTGACGACACCGCGTACAAGGTTGCGGGCGGCCTTCACGGTGTGGGCGTTTCATGCGTGAACGCGCTTTCGGAATGGTTAAAACTTGAGATCAGGCGCGACAAGACGCTCTATACGCAGATATACAGGCGAGGAAAACCGGACGAGCCTCTCAAAAAAGCGGGAAAAAGCGACAAGACCGGAACGAAGGTTACTTTTAAGCCGGACAAGGAAATTTTTGAGGCGGTTGATTTTTCATTTGATACTCTGTCGCAAAGACTGCGCGAACTTTCTTTTTTGAATCGCGGTTTGAAGATCACAATTGAAGACGAAAGGGAACCGGATAAGCGCCACGAGTTTCAATACGAGGGCGGTATAGTAAGTTTTGTGGAGTTTTTGAATAAGAGGAAAGAGCCGCTCTGCGAACCGCCCATTTATTTCGAGGCCAGCCGCGACAAGATTATCGTCGAAGTGGCGATGCAGTGGAACCAGGGTTATCAGGAAAATATTTTTTCGTTTGCCAACAACATAAACACGCGTGACGGCGGAACCCACCTGTCGGGGTTCAAGTCGGCCATCACGAGAACAATCAATCAGTACGCGCAGTCGAACGATCTTTTGAAAAAACTTGCGGCGCAGCCGGAAGGGGAAGACGTGCGCGAGGGCTTAACGGCTGTGATATCGGTCAAGCTGCCGAATCCGCAATTTGAAGGGCAGACGAAGGGAAAGCTCGGCAACAGCGAGGTCGAAGGGATCGTAAAGCAGCTCGTCAACGACCGCCTTGCGGATTTTTTGGAGCGCGAAGGTACAATTGCAAGAAAGGTTGTGGGAAAAATCGTCGATGCGGCGCGCGCTCGTGAAGCGGCGAGACAAGCAAGAGCCCTTGTCCGCAGGAAGAGCGCGATCGAATCGAGCGGGCTTCCGGGAAAGCTCGCGGACTGCCAGGAACGCGATCCGAAAAGCAGCGAACTCTACATTGTGGAGGGAGATTCGGCCGGTGGATCGGCAAAGCAGGGGCGCGACCGCCGCTTTCAGGCGATCTTGCCGCTCAAAGGAAAAATTTTGAACGTCGAGAAGGCGCGCTTTGACAAGATGCTCACCTCCGACGAAATAAGAACGCTCATCACAGCGCTCGGCACGGGAATCGGCGAGCAGGATTTTGATATTTCAAAACTCAGATATCACAGAATCATACTTTTGGCGGATGCCGACGTTGACGGCTCGCACATACGCACCCTCCTTCTCACGTTTTTCTACAGGCAGATGCATCAGCTGGTCGAGAACGGGAACCTATACATAGGCCAGCCGCCGCTTTACCGCGTGAAAAAAGGCAAGACGGAAAAATATTTGAAGGACGACGTTGCCCTTGAAGATTATCTTATCGAGCTGGGCGTTGAAGGGATAAAGGTTGTCCCGAAGGGCTCCAAAAAGGAGCTGTCCGGAAAAGCGCTTTCAAAAACCACAAAGCAGCTGATCAAATACAGCAAGGTTTTGAATCTCTTGAAGCGGCGCCGCGATCCGCGCGTCGTGGACGGGCTCATCGCCGCAAGCAAGCTCACGCCGGAAATGCTGGCCGGGCAAAAGACAAAAATCGACGCCGAACTGGACGCGATCGCGGAGTATATGAGCAAAACATATCCGGAGCTGATAGATTTTAACGTGGACATACAAGACGATCCCGAGCGCGGCGGCAGCAGGGTTGTTTACCAGACAACGTGGAACGGGTTCCCCAAAGAGACGGTGATGGACAATGAATTTTTGAATTCCGCCGAAGTGGAAGAATTAAGAACCCTAAACGAATCTTTCGCCGAGATCGGAAAGGCGCCGTTTGAAATATCTCACGACGGCGTGGAGGCGAAGGTGGAAAGCCTGCAAAAGGTGAAAGAATACGTTTTGACGGAAGGCAGAAAGGGCCAGGACATCCAGCGCTACAAAGGTCTGGGCGAGATGAACCCCGAACAACTCTGGGCCACGACACTCAACCCCGAGACAAGGAGGCTCCTCCAGGTGCGCGTCGACGACGCCGTCGAGGCGGACAATATCTTCACCGTGTTAATGGGAGATCAGGTGGAACCCAGGCGCGAATTCATCGAGCAGAACGCGCTCAACGTCAGAAACCTGGATATCTAGGCGATCTTCAAGCTCTTCAAAAAGAGCTGGAACGGTTTGTAATACTCCTCAAAATTTTCAGCCGGAAAGCTCGCGGTCATATTGATTGCGAGTTTTTCCTTGAGCAGCGTCACCTGAACCTGTTTTACGATCTGGCCGGGCTTGATGGCGGGCGCGGGCTTGTTGGGCTGTCGCTGTTTCATCATCTCAGCCATGGCGGAGACATCCCAGCTGCAGAGCATGATCTTTCCGCGCACGCCGGAGATGGCGATGTCTTTTTCGTCGGAAATTTTAAGATCCTTGATGCCGCGCTTCTGGATCGATTCCTTTATCCTTCCGAAATAGGAGGCGAGATCGATCTCCTTTGGAAGGTACTCTTTTGTCAGAATGACGTTTGGCTTGACGTTTGGATCGGGCGAGGGCAACGTGATTGTGAGCATGCCCTGGATCTGCCAGTTCTCGGGTATCTCTGCGGTGAGTCCGCCAATTTCAATGTTTGCCATAAGGCCTCCTAAGTTTTCGGAGACTAACACGGCGGCAACGCTCTTTCAAGGGATTTTGGGTCAGGGGTTTTTATGAAACAACTTTATGTCGTGTCGGTAAATGAAGCGGGCCAAAGAATCGATGTCTGGCTCTGCAAAAAAAGCGGTCTTTCGCGGAGCCACCTCAAGCGCGCGTTAGATGGGGGAGATGTTCGCATCAACGGAAAAAAGGTCTATATTGCCGGGTGGAAACTTTCGCCCCGGGACAGGGTTGAGCTTCAGGAAAGGGTTTCTTCGAAGGAGAAAGCGAAATTTACCGGAAAGGCGGGCGGTTTTGTAAAGATACTGTACGAGGACAAGGACATCATTGTGATCGATAAACCCGCCGGGGTTCTCTCCGTGCCGCAAGAGGGGTCGGCCAGTGTGAGCCTTGAGGATCAGGTCCGCGCCTATTTGAGAAGGAAATACAAGACGGCTTCTTATCTGAAACCCGTCCATCGCCTTGATGCAGACACGAGCGGCGCGATCGTTTTTGCGAAATCGAAAATCGGCGAAAGAATCGAGGAGTTATTTCGCCGCCACGACATAGACCGTCAATATCTGGCGGTTGTGGAGGGCGCGGTCGAGGATGACGAGGGAAGGATAGATGCGCCGCTTGAAAAAGGGAATTTCGGGGGAGGCCGCAAGGTTCGGGCCTCAAAAGGAGGAAGAGAGGCGGTCACGGAGTATCGCGTCAAGGAACGATACGGGAAGGCCGCGCTTCTGGCTCTTCGCGTCCTCACCGGAAGGACGCACCAGATCAGGGTTCACCTGGCAGGTATCGGCCATCCGATAATCGGGGACAAACTCTACGGCGAAGGGGCCGGTTTTTGGAGGCAGGCCCTGCACGCATACCGGCTTGGATTCAAACACCCCGCCACGGGAAAGAAGATGAAATTCGAATCGCCGATTCCGAAAGACATGAAAGATTTGATCGACGAGCTGCGCGGAATTTAGACTTTGAATGGGACTTCAACTGAGAGCGAATCGTTTCTCCCGATTCGGTCGTGTGAAAACGAAACCTTAAGCACGTCACCCCTCTTGATCCCCCCGAAAGATCTGTTTTTGTCCGATTGATCGCGATCAAGGCGGCAGATTCGCCTCAAGCGCCCCTCTCCGCACAACACAAACTCGCACTTTCCCTTCGAGGAAAGGGGCGAGCTTACAACGCGCCAGAGGGTGCTATCTTTTTCTGTTTCAGAAGCACTCCTCTTTTTCTGCAAGATGAGATACGCCATTTTCAGATAATCGTGCCTGATTTCCAGAAGGCGGTCGACCTTTCTTATGATTTCAGGGCAGTTCCACTCCAAATAAAAGTGGCACCAATCGCGCCGGTTGTGCGCAAACATGGGACACGGCTTTTGATGGGTGCACGGGCTCAAAATTTCGGCGTTTAGGTTATCCCGCACCTCCATGAGCGCACGCGTCGTGTTTTGCAGCGCAGGATCTATGACAATAAGAATGCCGTCATCCTCAAGGTGCCTGTCTATGAGCGTTTGGCAAAGAGCTTGTTGCTCGGCCGCCGGGCCGATTTCGTTAAGGATGTTGGCGGCGACGATGAGGTTGAAACGTTTTTCTCTGAGCCGGCCTCCGATGAAAGACGGCCGGATCGATTCCGTTATCGTTTCAAATTTGTGATTTGGGTTTTTAGCGGCAGAAAAAAGCGCCCTTGCATCTTTCAAGATTTCTCCGTTTTGATCGACGCCGGTGATGAACGCCCGCCGGTCCTTTAAGAATGCGGAACAGGCGAGCGCTGCGGTTCCAGGTCCCGAGCCCAGATCCAGAATTTTAATGTCATCATGGGCCGCCCTAAAAGAGGTCAGACGGTCTGCTTCCCAGAGACACTTTGTGACTTTGGCAAAATTTGTGAGCGTGAAGTAAAGGAGATACGCGGAGCGCGCCTCTTTTCTGTTGAAATAATTTCTCGGAAGATTTTTCCGGCCCACAGTGAACGCATCGGAGAGATCCAACGCTCCCTCGGCGAAAAAAAGCACATCCTTTTCTGTAAAAGATGCGTTGGAGGCGGACTTGCGAAAACGCCCCGGGAGATACGTTCCCTTTATGTATTTTAAAAGTTCTGCCTCAAGATTCATAGTCAGTAACCTCTTGAAAAGGCGCTCTATTTAAGGAGCGCTTGACGCGGAGGGCTCAATTAGGTAGAGCTCGCCCCGTAAACGTTTAGCACGAGAGCGATTCCCGTTACAATTTGAAAATTGGCGCCGCCCGGCCGGGAGGAAGAATGGAGAGTGATCAAGTGGTCCTAAGAGAGCCTGTGAAGATAGGAAGAGATGCACCCTCAACGCCGCTGGGAGCCATAAGGCGCCTCATCTCGAAAATCAGGTTTTTCCCGAAGACCCACGACTTTTTCAGCTATTTTGAAAAAAGCAGCAAAAATATACTGGACGGCACAAAGCTCCTTCGCAGAATGATCGCCAACAAGGACGAGCGCGAGGAGCTTGTAAAACAGCTGAAAGACTACGAGCACGTGGGCGACAAGATCACGCATGACGTGGTGGACCTGCTCCACCAGACGTTTTTGACGCCGTTTGACCGCTCGGATATCCACACCCTTGTCGTCAAGATGGACGACATATTGGACATCGTCTATTACATCGGCAAACGCTTGACCATCTACAACATTTCCGAGATGCCCGATGAGGTCGCGCAATTGGCGGAGATCGTCAACCGGTCTGCTGAGGAGATTGCAAAGGCGATCGCCGGGCTTGAGAGTTTAAAGAACGTGAAAAAGGTCCTGAACCATTGCATCGAGGTCAACCGCCTGGAAAACGAGGCCGATGAGAAGATGGTCGTGGTTATCGAGAATCTCTTCAGGAACGATTGGGACGCCATAGAAGTCATCAAGCTCAAGGAAATAGTTGAAAATCTGGAGGCGGCGGAAGACAAGTGCGAAGATGTCGCCAACATCATTGAAAACATCATTTTGAAACACGCCTAAATGACTACCACGCTAATTTTTGTCATTGCCCTCGTTGCGGTAGCGCTGCTTTTCGATTTTATCAACGGTTTTCATGACGCTGCAAACTCTGTGGCGACCGTTGTTTCCACAAGGGTTCTTTCTCCCAGGTATGCGGTAATCTGGGCCGCCTTTTTTAACTTCATAGCTTTCCTTATTTTCAAGGTTCATGTCGCGACGACGATCGGCAAGGGGATCGTCGATCCTCAAATCGTAGACTCGTTTGTCATCTTGGCAGCGCTCGTCGGTGCAATAGTCTGGGACCTCATAACATGGTACTGGGGACTGCCTACATCTTCTTCTCATGCTTTGATCGGCGGTCTCATTGGCGCGGCGTTGGCGAAGACGGGCAGTATGGCCGTTTTGATATGGGCGGGAATTCTCAAGGTGTCGGCGTTCATTTTCATCGCGCCGATGATAGGCGTGCTCATCGGGTTTGTTTTTTCATCGACTTTGAATTTTTTTTTCGCGAGAAGCAGACCGGCAAAAGTGGACAAACACTTCAGAAAATTGCAGCTCGTTTCCGCGGCGCTCTACAGCCTTGGGCACGGGGGCAACGACGCACAGAAGACGATGGGCATCATCGCAATTCTGCTTTTCTCCAACGGTTTCCTGGGGACGGAGTTCCACATCCCGCTTTGGATCATCCTCTCGTGTCACGCCGCAATTGCGCTGGGCACAATGTCGGGCGGCTGGCGCATCATCAAGACGATGGGCATGAAGATCACGCCGCTTAAACCCGCGGGCGGATTCTGCGCGGAAACCGCCGCGGCGGCGACACTTTTCGGCGCGACCGCATTCGGCATTCCGGTTTCAACCACGCACACAATAACGGGATCGATTATTGGAGTAGGTTCGACGCACGGCCTGGGAACGGTTCGCTGGACGGTGGCCACAAAAATAGTGTGGGCATGGATCCTCACCATTCCGGCCGCCGCCGTGATCGCGGCCTTGACATATCTCATATCAAGAGCCTACTGATTCGCTAATGGCAAAAGAAAAAATACTAGTTGTTGATGACGAAGAGGATATTCAAAAACTCCTGGAGTACAATCTCACAAAAGAGGGATATAGAGTCGACAGCGTGAAAAGCGGCGAGGAGGCGTTGTCAAAAGCGCCGGAGATGAGGCCGGATATAATCATTTTGGATCTTATGCTCCCCGGAGTCGACGGTCTCGATGTCTGCAAAAAACTCAAGGCCGATCCGAAAACGGCCCGCATCCCGATTGTCATGCTGACCGCGAAAGGAGAGGATGCGGATATTGTTGCGGGTCTCGAGCTGGGGGCGGACGATTATATTACAAAACCGTTTAGTCCAAGGGTTCTTGTTGCGCGGATCAGGAATGTGCTGCGCAGTGACAAAAGGAAGGGGCCCGAAACCAATGTCGTTATTAAGATCCGCGACATGGTAATCAACCCGGAACGCCACGAGGTTCTGGTAAAAGACAGGAAGGTTGAATTGACGGCCACGGAATTCGGCCTATTGGCCTTTCTTGCAAGAAGGCCCGGCTGGGTTTTCACGAGGAACCAGATCATAGACGGTGTGAAAGGTGAGGGCCATTCCGTCACGGACCGGTCGGTCGATGTCCAGATTGTGGGGTTGAGAAAAAAACTGGGTCCCGCCGGCAAATACATAGAAACAGTGCACGGAGTGGGCTATCGCTTCATGGAGTAGCTGGTGAAAAGAAAAAAGCTGTTGTTTCAAATTTATGCACCCTACCTTATCATCATATTTCTATCCCTGATCGTCGTAAGCTGGCTGGCATCGCGGGCCCTCAAACATTATTATATCGATCAAACGATCCGGGACCTTCAAACAAAGGCGGTGCTGGTAGAGAGAATCATCGGGGATTCATACAGCAGGAAAGACATGAAGGAACTGGAAGCGCTCTGCAAAGATTCGGGAGAGGCTGTTCAAACGCGCATCACGACAATGGATACTGCGGGAAAAGTTGTGTGCGATTCCGATACTGATCCGACAGTTATGGAAAATCATTCCGGGCGGCCGGAGATTAAAAAAGCGCTTTCGGGTTCCCTTGGGGTCGACGTGCATTTCAGCAAGGAGATGTCGCAACAGATGATCTATGTCGCGCTTCCTATGAAAAAAGATGGCGCTGTAATCGGTATCGTTCGCGCGTCGAAGTCTCTCGTTCATATCACTGATGCGCTCAAGGCAATGTATATAAGGATAGCGATCGGCGGTCTGGCGGTCGCAGTTTTGGCGGTTTTAATAAGCCTCATTATAACAAGACGGATTGTGAAGCCTCTTGAGGCGGTCAAGGTGGGCGCAGAGAGGTATGCCAGGGGGGATTTTGAGTATCGTCTCCGCTCCTTTGGGGCGGTGGAGATATCATCGCTAGCGGAGGTCTTAAACAAAATGGCCCTGCAGCTCATGCGCCTTGAATCCATGAGAAAGGATTTTGTCGCAAACGTTTCCCACGAACTGATGACGCCAATCACGAGTATAAAGGGATTTGTCGAAACGCTTCGCGACGGGGCGGTTGCAGATCCCGAAAGGACAAAGGAATTTCTGAGTATTATTGCAAGGCATGCAGACAGACTCAGCACCATAGTTGAGGATCTCTTGAGCTTGTCGAGGCTCGAACAGGGGGTCGAGAAGGGCCAGATAAAATTCGAGAAGGCGAACTTGCGGCAGGTTTTGAATGAAGCCGTCTCGCTTTGCGAGCAAAGGGCAAGGGAAAAGGATATTGCGATAGAGCTTGAGATAAGAGAAGACGTTGTGATGGACGTGAATGCGCCGCTTCTCGAAGAAGCGGTGACGAACCTCATCGATAATGCGATCAAATATAGCGAGAGGAAGAAAACCGTCAGTGTTCGCGCCGGCAAAGAAGGGGACAGCGTCGTCATAAAAATCATTGACAGGGGCTGCGGAATTTCGCCGGAGCATCTGCCGCGGATATTTGAGAGGTTCTATAGGGTGGACAAAGCAAGGAGCCGCGAAATGGGGGGCACCGGCCTCGGGCTCTCCATCGTTAAACACATTGTCTCCGCTCACGGCGGACACGTTCACGTTGAGAGCGAGCCCGGGAAGGGTTCAACTTTTTCAATATATCTTCCGATAAGTTAAGCCAGTGTCCGCCAGCGGGTCTCCCTAACAATTTCCTAACGGGACATAGAACATCAAATGTTCTATGGGGTGGTTTGGAAACAAACCATAAAAGGAGAATGATATGTCAAAATGGGTTTCAAGATTTTTGTGTGCGTTTGTGTCGTTAGTGGTCATGTTTGCGGTGCAGGGCTGTAAGCGTAACGGCAACGCGATGATCACGCTTGCGGGTTCGACCGCGTTCCAGCCGTTTGCGGAAAAGCTTGCGGAAAAATACATGGAAACGAATAAGGATGTACGAATCAACGTTCAAGGCGGCGGGTCGGCAGTCGGCGTCCAGTCGGCGCTTTCCGGGGCGGCCAATATTGGAATGGCGGATCTTTTAAAACTTCCGCCGGACGCGTCTGCGCTAACTTCAATAACGGTCGCAAAGGATGGTATAGCGATTGTGGTTCAGCCCCAAAATCCGCTAAGAGAACTCACGTCTATTCAGGCGCGTGATGTGTTTTCCGGAAAGATCGCGAACTGGAAGGATTTGGGCGGGGCCGATCAGCCGATTCACGTCATATCAAGGGAAGAGGGGTCCGGAACAAGGAGGTCTTTCGATACGCTCGTTTTGGGTGAAGAAAAACTGGCGCCGGGCGCCCTTTTTCAGAATTCAAACGGGACGATCCGCGAAGCGGTCGCCAGCGATCCTTTTGCGATCGGTTACGTTTCGATAGGCCTCGTGAACGACAAAGTCAAAGAGGTTTCGTTGAATGGAGTCGCGCCGTCTAACGAAAACGTAAAAAAGGGGACCTATCCTCTTTCGCGCCCAGTCTTTTTTTTGGTAAAGGGTGAACCAACGGAAGGCGCTAAAAAATTTATCGATTATGTTCTTTCAGAGGAGTCCCAGAAGCTTCTTGAAAAAGAGGGGCTGATAGCAGCGAAATAAAGTGGATAAATTCATTTCGAAACTTCTCTTTCTCGCCGCGTGCTCATCAACGGCGATATTGGCCCTGATCGCCCTCTTTATATTTAAAGAGGGCGTTCCCATCATGGCCAAGACCGGCCTCGGCCATTTCATCTTCAGCAAAGAATGGTCGCCCCTCACGGGACCTTTCGGTATCTACGCCTTCATCATAGGCTCGCTTTGGGTGACATTTGGCGCGCTCATTTTCGGCGTGCCGCTTGGAGTTTCGTGCGCGATTTTTCTGGCGGAGTTCGCGCCAAAAAAATGGGTGGGAGTTTTAAAGCCGGCGATCGAGCTGCTTGCCGGCATCCCTTCCGTCGTTTACGGATTTTTAGGTGTGATGTGGCTTGCCCCGCTCATAAGAAACCATCTTGGCGGACCGGGGCTCTCCATTCTGGCGGCATCTGTGGTGCTTGCGATCATGATCCTGCCCACGATTGTGAGCGTATCGATCGATGCGATACAGGCGGTTCCCAAAAATTACAAGGAAGGATCGCTGGCGCTGGGCGCCACGGTCTGGCAGTCCACGTGGCGTGTTATTTTGCCGGCTGCAAAATCCGGAATTTTAGCGGGCACAATTTTAGGAATGGGGCGCGCGGTTGGCGAGACGATGGCGGTCATCATGATCTCCGGAAACGCTACGACCATTCCCCACTCCCCACTCGATTCGGTCAGGACCCTTACCGCAAACATCGCGATCGAGATGGGTTATGCGGTGGGAGATCACAGACAGGCACTTTTCGCGACGGGTGTCGTTCTGTTTTTCTTCATTATGATCCTCAACATGATTGCATTGCGGTTTGCGAGGAGAAAATTCTAGATGGGGCGCATCTCTCCAAAAGTTACGGAGCGGTTGGCAAAGATAACGCTGTGGGGCGCGGCTATTTTCACGATAGGCGCACTCATCTTCGTCATAGGTTTTGTTCTTGCCGGCGGTCTCAAACACATCACGTGGGCATTTTTAACCGAGCCGATACTGGACATGGGCCGAGCAGGCGGAATTTTACCAGCAATTGTAGGTACGATTCTCATGGTCTTTGTCGCTGTTGGAATCGCCGCTCCGCTGGGGATCGCAAGCTCTATATATCTTGCGGAGTACACCCGCGAGGGGAAGATGACGCAGGCGATCAGGTTCGGGATCAACTGTCTTGCGGGGGTTCCATCGATCATCTTCGGCCTGTTCGGTTTTATTTTGTTCGTGGTCATGCTGGGATTCGGCTGGTCGATTCTCTCCGGCGGCTTGTCTCTCGCCGCGATGATTCTCCCCACGATCATACGCACGTCGGAGGAGGCGCTCAGAGCGGTCCCCGCTTCCTATCGCGATGTTGCGGCGTCGCTCGGCGCAACAAGATGGCAGGTGGTGACAAAATCCGTGCTGCCTTACGCGCTTCCCGGCATTTTGACCGGCGTCATTCTGGGGATTGGACGGTCAATTGAGGAGACCGCGGTCGTCATTTTCACCGCCGGCTCCGCCGTGCAAATGCCGACGTCGCTTTTCGATTCGGCAAGAACGATGGCGGTTCACTTCTACATATTGGCGCGCGAAGGGATATCGAACGACATGGCCTACGCGACCGCGGCTGTCCTCATCTGCACAATTTTGGTGATCAACATAAGCGCATACACGATGATGCACCGTCTCATGAAAGGCAGAAGGGCTTAAAGTTGAACAAGATAAGCATCAAGGATCTTAGTGTTTCGTTTGCGGGAAAGACGGCGCTTAAAAGCCTTAGTCTAGATGTGTTCGAACATGAGATTTTGAGCGTCATTGGGCCCGCAAATTCCGGCAAATCGACGCTGCTTTTGTGTCTCAATAGAATGATCGATCGCATCTACGGAGCGCGGGTCAAAGGGAAGATCCTTCTGGACAATCAGAACATCCAGGCGATCGAAGACGTTGAAGAGTTGAGGCGCAGAGTTGGGGTTGTGTTTGCAGTGCCGATTCCCCTTCCCATGACGATACGTGAAAATATTTTGTTCGGTCCGAAACTGAAGGGGCGGCTGAAAAAATCGTCTGCGGACGAATTGGTCGAGGCTTCGCTCAAGGCCGCTTTCTTGTGGGACGAGGTGAAAGACAGGCTAGAGTCGTCGGCGGTGAGGCTGTCAGGGGGGCAACAGCAGAGGCTTTGCATTGCTCGAACGATAGCGCTGAATCCCGAAGTCATAATGTTTGACGAACCCTGTTCGGGACTCGATCCAATATCAACGGCCAAGGTTGAGGAGGCATTGAAAGAGCTCAAGAAAAACTACACGATGATTTTTGTGACGAACAATACAAAGCAGGCGGCGAGGATAGGAGACAGGACCGCATTTCTTTTGACGGGCGAGCTGATAGAAATAGACAAGACCGAAACCATATTTACGGTTCCATCTAACAAGAAGACGGAAGACTACGTGACAGGAAGGTTCGGCTGATGGATGCGATAAGCTGCAAAAACCTCTGTTTTTACTACGGCGATTTTCAGGCGCTCAAAGAGATAAATCTGGCCGTCGCGGAAAAGAGAATAACCGCGCTCATCGGGCCGTCCGGTTGCGGGAAATCAACGCTCCTCAGGGTCTTCAACAGAATGAACGATCTCATAATCGGAAGCCGGGCAACGGGGGAGGTCAAAATATTCGGGAACGAGATCATCGGCGGCGGAATTGACCTCATGGCACTAAGAAGGCGGGTGGGCATGGTCTTTCAGAGACCCAACCCCTTCCCTTTGAGCGTTTTCGACAATGCGTCTTACGGGCCGCGCATACACGGCACAACGAAGAAAAGCGATCTGGAGAAAATCGTGGCTGAAAGTCTCAATGCGGTCGGGTTGTGGGGGGAACTCAAAGACAGGTTGAAACAAAACGCCCTGACGCTTTCAGGGGAGGAGCAGCAGAGGCTTTGCATCGCAAGAGCGGTTGCCACAAAACCGGACATTCTTCTCATGGACGAGCCGTGCTCGGCTCTCGATCCGCAGGCAACGGCGCGCATCGAAGAACTGATGCAGGATCTGAAAAGCAACTTCACCATTCTTATCGTCACGCACAACATGCAGCAGGCGGCAAGGGTGTCGGAAGACTGCGGGTTCATGCTCATGGGGGATCTCGTTGAATTCGGGCGCACGAATCAGATATTTACGGCGCCGTCCGACAAAAAAACCGAGGACTATATAACAGGAAGATACGGATAAAGAGGAGGTATTATGGATCATCACATCGATCATCACTATGATGAAGCGCTCACCAGCTTGAAACAGCAGATACTTCTCATGGGGAGCAAGGTGGAGGTCATGGTTGCCGATTGCGTGAGAGCTCTAAAGGACAAGGACAAAACCCTTGCTGCGAAGATAATGGAGTCGGACCGCTCCGTGAACGCGCTTGAAGTCGCAATCGACGAGCAATGCATTGAGCTTCTGGCGAGATACCAGCCTGCGGCAGGTGATCTTCGGTTCATAACTCGGGGTCTCAAGATCGTGACCGACCTTGAGAGAATAGGCGATCTGGCGGTTAACTTTGCGCAAAGGGTGAAGGAGTTGGTCGAGGAGGGGGCGCCGCCAGTCGACATCTCAAAAATGGCGGCAATCGTTCAGAAAATGCTCAAAGACAGCTTCAGCGCTTTTGTCGAAGGGGATGATAAAAAAGCGGAGGGGGTCTTCAAGCACGACGACGAGGTCGATGAGATGACGAAAAAATTCGTGACTGAACTTATCGACCGCGTTGCAAAGGAACCGGGCCTTGCAAAGACGGCCTTCCCCGCATCGTCAATTATCAGATATCTTGAAAGAATCGCAGATCACGCCACAAACATTGCGGAGCTTACAATATTCATGATGCGCGGCCGGGATGTCAGGCACGGTCGTTCGCAGTAGCGGCGGGATTTCACCGACAAACTCAAAATAAAAAAGGAAGGGATTGACCCCTCCTTTTTATTTGTGCCCGGGGCGGGATTTGAACCCGCAAGGGTTTCCCCATACGCCCCTCAAACGTACGTGTATGCCAATTCCACCACCCGGGCGAAAAATTGTCTAAGAACTATTTTGTCTCCACTTGTTTTTCAACGGGGATATTTTCTTCCGCCGGCGCCGCTTGCTCTGCCGGGACAGGTTGTTCTTCCGAAATCGGAGCTTTGTCAATCACAGAGGTCACAGAGCGCGTCTTGGATATCTGCGCCAGCCAGATGGAGGTGACGAGAAATGCGATTGCGACCACGGCAGTCACTTTACTCAAGAACGTTGCCGGCCCGCGGCTTCCGAAAACCGTCTGCGATCCTCCGCCGAACACCGCACCTATATCGGCGCCCTTTCCCGCCTGCAGCAAAATCACGATGATGAGAAATGCGCAGATGAAATAATGAATTGTTATCAAAAATGTTTCCATAAAAAACCCTTTCTAATTCGATTGAGATTTTTGCGGCGCACTTCTTATGATGTTCGCGAACTCTACTGGATCAAGGCTCGCGCCGCCGACAAGCGCGCCGTCAACGTTTGGTTGCGTCAAAATCTCTCTCGCGTTCTTTGACTTCACACTCCCGCCGTAGAGGATTCTCACTCGCTCGGCGGTTGCGCCGTCGCAGTTCTTGGAGAGCCAGTCGCGAATCATCGAGTGGACCTCTTCGGCCTGCGCCGGGGTTGCGGTTTTGCCGGTTCCTATCGCCCAAACGGGCTCGTAAGCAATCACAAAATTTCCTATATCCTTCAAGAAAATGGAAGAAAGCCCCATCTTGAGCTGACGCTCTATCACTTCCCAGGTCTTGTTTTTCTCCCTTTCGGGCAGCATTTCGCCGACGCACATGACCGGGACGAGATCGTCTCTGAGCGCGGCGCGGATTCTCTTGCTTACCGTCTCGTCGGTCTCGCCAAAATACTGGCGTCTTTCCGAATGGCCGATAATCACATATTCGCAGCCGACATCTTTTAGAAAGATGCCGGAGACCTCTCCGGTGAACGCGCCGCTCTCTTCCCAAAAAATGTTTTGCGCGGCGAGCTTGTAGGGCGTTTCCGAAAGCACGACGCCGAGCGAATAGAGCGCGGTGAAAGGCGGCGCGATTGCAATTTCGACGTCTCCTGTCGCCTTGAGTTCATGAGTAAGCGCGGTCTCGAATTTCAAAGCGTCCGCGACCGTGAAGTTCATCTTCCAGTTTGCAACTATGAATGGTGTTCTCATATCAGACTTCCAGGGCCTTGATGCCCGGTAATTCCTTTCCTTCGATGAATTCAAGCGAGGCGCCGCCGCCGGTCGATATGTGTGTGATCTTCCCCGCGACACCCGCTTTGTTAACAGCGGCCACTGAATCGCCGCCGCCCACAACGGTTGTTGCGGCTACAGAGGCAACCGCCTTTGCAAGCTCGAACGTTCCCTTGGCAAATAAAGGGATTTCAAAGACGCCCATGGGGCCGTTCCAGAAAATTGTTTTGGAATCCTTAATCGAATCTTCAAATCTTGAAAGTGTTGCCGGCCCGATGTCGAGCCCCATCTGGCCCGCGGGAATGGCGACGTCATTTGTGATAGTGGCCTTCGCCGTTTTCTCGCATTCGGAGGCAATCACATGATCGGTCGGGAGAAGAATGGGGATCCCCTTCGTCTCGGCGCGGTCGAGTATTTTCCTTGCCTGGTGTATCTTGTCCTCTTCGACAAGCGATTTACCGATCTCAACTCCCCTTGCCTTTAGGAACGTGTAGGCCATTCCGCCGCCGATTAAAAGACGATCGATCTTGTTTAAAAGATTTTCGATCACCCCGATCTTATCGGAGACCTTGGCTCCGCCTAAAATTGCGACGAAGGGCTTGTCCGGATCTTTGATGATCTTTGATAGATACGTGATTTCGTCACGCATCAGAAAACCGGCGCCTCTTAAAGGGACAAACGAGACCATGCCCACCGTTGAAGCGTGCGCGCGGTGCGCCGTGCCGAACGCGTCGTTTACGTAGACGTCGGCTATCGAGGCAAGCTGTTTTGAAAAGAGCTCGTCGTTTGCCTCCTCCTCTTTGTGGAAACGTAAGTTTTCAAGGAGCATCACCTGGCCGGGGAGCATGTCGTTCGCGATCTTTTTGACACCGTCGCCGACGCAATCTTCGGGAAGAAGGATGTCCACGTTTTCTAAAAGTTCGGCCAGTCTTTTTCCGACGGGCTTCATCGAATATTTCGGATTCACCTGGCCCTTGGGCCGGCCCAGATGGGACGCCAGAATCACCTTGGCCTTTTCCCCGAGCGCATAACGGATCGTGGGGAGCGCCGCGCGAATGCGGGTGTCGTCCGTGACGTTGCCCTGATCGTCCTGCTTCACGTTGAAATCGACGCGGATGAAAACCTTCTTTTCCGCTATCGGGAGCTCGTCGATGTACTTGATGGTCATAGTTTCTTGCCCATGTGTTTGGCCAGATCCATCATGCGATGGCAGAAGCCGATCTCGTTGTCGTACCATGCGATGACCTTGACCATATTGCCGATGACCTTTGTGGACGGCGCATCGACGACGGCCGAATTTATCTCTCCCATGAAATCGACCGAAACGAGCGGCTCTTCGCAATAATCCAAAATTCCCTTGAGCGACCCCTGAGAGGCTTTTTTCAGGGCGGCGTTGACGCTTTCAACCGTCACCGGTTTCTGGCAGGTAACAACGAGATCGACGCAGGAGACGTTCGCCGTCGGAATTCTCATCGACATGCCGTCCAGTTTCCCCTTGAGGTCCGGAAGAACAAGGCCCACCGCCTTAGCGGCGCCCGTGGTCGTCGGAATCTGGGAGATCGCCGCTGCGCGTGCGCGGCGAAGATCCT
This sequence comes from bacterium, assembly GCA_041739675.1. GTDB lineage: Bacteria > UBA10199 > UBA10199 > 2-02-FULL-44-16 > DYJF01 > DYJF01. Next base: position 2,061 of record JBGSNL010000037.1, on the reverse strand, counting down.
TATGGGGTCCGTCAACGACGCGCTGGTCGTTCGTGTAGGCGTGGATCGTCGTCATAAAACCGCGCTCGATCTGAAAATTTTCGTGAAGAACCTTGGCGACCGGAGCGAGGCAGTTGGTTGTGCATGACGCGTTGGAGACGACATGCTGTTCCGCCGGTTTGTAGGATTCGTGGTTGACGCCGTATACGAACGTCGGAGCGTCCTTATCCTTACAAGGCGCCGATATGATGACCTTTTTCGCGCCAGCCGCGAGATGTTTCGCCGCACCGGCCAGATCGACAAATTTACCGGTGCACTCGAGAATGATATCCGCCCTCAAATCTTTCCACGGCAGCTTTGACGGGTCCGTTTCGGCAAATGTGGGGATCCTCTTCCCGTTGACCGCGATCTCTTTCTCCTGAGCGGATACATCGCCCTTGAAACGGCCGTGTGTGGAATCATATTTAAAAAGGTGGGCCATGGTTGCAGGCGGTATAAGGTCGTTTATGCCTACAAACTCAAAAGACGAGTCGTTTGCCGCAACCCTTAAGGCCAGCCTTCCGATTCTTCCAAAACCGTTGATACCTATTCGTAATGCCATTTAATCCTCCTTGATTTTAATTGAGGCGGCAGTATACATTTTGCGGCCTCACAGTCAAGCACACTAAAAGGGCAGGAAAATGGGAATAAGAGGGCTTTTAAGGTCTGTTGTCCGTTTTGTAATACGCTATTATTTTCTGATCCTGGCCGTGGCCGTGGGTCTGGCCGTGGTCTCATATCCAAGGGCGAAAGCCTATTTCTCTAATATTAACACAGACTTAACTCAGCTCATCCCCCAACATTATGAGAGCGTTAAGACCATAAACGAGATAAGGGACAATTTTAAGTCGGTCAAGACGATGATTCTCGTCATCGAGGACGAAAATCCCGAGATCGCAAAAAAGATGGTGGACGACCTCGCGGCCTACTTGAGTTTGGATCCCAACATTGAAGAGGTGGAAACAAAAAAGCGGGGCTACGAGTTTTTCGACAAACACAAACTCCTTTTTGTGGATTTGGACGATCTCAACACGATCAAGGAGAGGATCGACAGGCGCATACAGCGTGAAAAACTCTCCGGACTCTATATCGATTTTGAGGATGAGGGCAGCGATAACGATGAAGAGTTCAAGTTCGGCGATATAGAAGATAAATACAAAAGCAAGTACTCCGCCGGGGCGAAAAGCGAATATTTCACGAACGATAAAGAGACCGTTTATTCGGTGTTCGTCCATCCGCACAAGGAGCCCGACAGCGTTAAGGAGTGCAGCGACTTTTACCATTTCGTGAGGGGGAAGGTGGGTGAGTTCAGGGCGGAGAACAGTTTTCCGACGACGAACATCTATTTCACCGGGCCGATCCGCACCAGGAGCGACGAATACAACATGATAATCGGCGATCTCTCCCGCGCCGGAATCATCTCCGCAATCGGCATTGCGGTTGTTTTGATGCTCTACTTCAGACGCGTTTTTGCCGTGGGGCTTTTGTTCATTCCGTTGACGATGGGCATCATGACCACGTTTGCCTTCTCCTCTTTTTTCATCAAGGACTTGAACCTTGTCACGTCTTTTTTGTTTGCGATCCTTGGCGGCCTCGGAGTGGAGATCGGAATCCATATTTTGTCGCGCTATCTGGAGGAGCGACGCGAAGGAAAGGATCTGGAGGAAGCTCTTTTCAACACCCTGTATCACACGGGAGGGTCGGCGCTGACCTCCGCTGCAACGGTCGCCGCAACGTTCTGGATACTTGTCATAAACGACTTCAAGGGTTTTTCCGAATTCGGCTTCATAGCCGGATCGGGTCTTATAATAAATTATCTGTCTTACATGCTGGTCTTTCCTTCCCTTCTGGTCGCGGCCGAGAAAATTCGCATCTTGAGTTTCAAGCGGCCCTTCGGATTCGAGGTGAAAAAGGTCAAGACTACGCGTTATCCCATTCCGCGCTTCGTGCTGACGGGAATCGCGGTTCTGGTTCTCATATCCATTGTCGATCTGCCCGATTTGAGTTTTGAATGGCGCTTTTCCCTGATCAAGGCCAACATCC
>JBGSNL010000021.1:0-21394 GCA_041739675.1 bacterium | reverse complement strand
AATCGGTGGGGGGTCAGATGCTGGGGGATATCGAAAAATGGCTGGCCGACGTTTTAGGCTCCACGCACATCAAGGAGAACGTATGCGATTTATTACCTATGCCCTTTTGATCGTCGTCATCTGCCTGCAGACAACTGCATCTTTCGCGGCAAAAGAGGTTTACCGATCGGCGGTCAGAATAGCGACCCACAAGGGGCAGGCTTACGATGCGAACACGTGGGACGCGAAGGTGATCTGGTACGCAACTCTTTTTGACGACAAATTCCGGCAGGCATATGCAAACCGGACCGCGAAGATAAACCACATGGGCCCGCTCGAAACCGAACAATTGATAGCCGATCAGGAATACACGCAAAGCAGGCAGTGGGATTTCTTCGTGGCCATGTACACGAAAAAAGACTACAAAAAATTCTCGCTGGACTCCGACAGCTTCTGGCAGATCTATATGACAACGGGCAGCGGGGAGGTTGTCTGGCCCGTCGCCATAGAACAGGTCCCCATCACGCCCTACGAGATGGTCATGTTCCACCACATCAACCGGTGGTCGAAAGGCTACAAGGTTATTTTTCCGAAGGTGGATCTCGGAAGCCAGGTGAAGCTCACTCTTCAAAGCATCGTGGGCGTGTCACACATGACTTGGATGAACCCGGCCGAAGGGGAGTGACGTCACTTTTTCAGCACAGTATCGCGGCGGAAATTCTTGTCGTCTTTTTTGGGATGATCGATCGTGTAATGAAGACCGCGGCTTTCGCCGCGGGTGAGGGCGGAACCGATCACAAGGCTCGCAACGAGCGCAATGTTTCTGAGCTCGACCAGATTCGAAGTCACCGTGAAATCCCAATAATACTCCTTGATCTCCTCTAAAAGTATGTCGATGCGCTTCTTCGCGCGCGTGAGTCTCTTGTCGGAGCGGACTATGCCCACGTAGTTCCACATGAGGCGCCTTATCTCGTCCCAGTTTTGCGAGATGACCACTTCTTCGTCGGAATCTGTTGCGCCGCGTGGATCCCATGCCGGTATCAATGGGACGGGCTCTTTCCCCTTATCTTTTTTCGAGACGTTTGCGCTCCGCGTCGCAAAGACAACCGCTTCAAGAAGCGAGTTCGATGCAAGACGGTTCGCGCCGTGAAGACCGGTGCACGCCGCCTCGCCTATGGCATAGAGCCCCTCGATCTCCGTTCTGCCGTCGGCATCTGTCACAACACCGCCGCAAAAATAGTGCGCCGCGGGCACAACCGGTATCGGCTCTTTTGTGATATCTATCCCGTAAGAGAGACACGTCTTGTAGATAGTGGGAAATCTCTCCTTTATGAGCTTTGCGGGTTTGTGCGTGACGTCCAGAAGCACATGCTCGTCGCCGCGTTTTTTAAGCTCAAAGTCGATCGCGCGCGCGACAATGTCCCTTGTCGCCAGATCGCCCCTCGGATCGTAGTTCTTCATGAATGGCTCGCCGTTCACCAGCCTCAAGACACCTCCTTCGCCGCGCACCGACTCCGAGATCAGAAAAGATTTGGCCTTGGGATGATAAAGACATGTCGGATGAAACTGGACGAATTCGAGATTGGCAACGGGCGCGCCGGCGCGATATGCCATCGCTATCCCGTCACCGGAGGCGATGTCGGGATTGCTTGTATAAAGATAAACCTTTCCGGCACCGCCGGATGCTATCACGGTTGATCGCGCCGCAAATGTGTGGATGGCCCGGCCGGCTATGTCAAGAACGTAAGCTCCGAAAGAACGATCCGCCTTCTTATCCTTGCCTTCCAGCTTGTGCCTGGTGATTAGATCGATCGCTATATGATATTCATATATCTTTATATTCGGATGGGCCTTCACCGCCCTGAGTAACGCATCTTCTATTTCGCGGCCGGTGAAATCGCCCGCATGCAGGACCCGCCTGTGGCTGTGGCCGCCTTCTTTTGTCAGATCGAACAGCCAGCGTTCCCCCTTCGTGAAGTGGACGCCCCAGTCCATGAGAAGCCTTATCTGCCTCGGCCCTTCTTCCACGACGGAGCGGACTATATCCTCGCGGCAGAGGCCATCGCCGGCGGCAAGCGTATCCCTCACGTGATCTTCAAACGAATCCGCCTCGGAGACGACGGCCGCGATTCCCCCCTGGGCATATGATGTCGCCGACTCATTGCGTTCGCGTTTTGTGACGATCGCGACGGTGCCATTTTCCGCCGCCTGAAGGGCGAAGGTGAGGCCGGCTATCCCGCTGCCGATGACAAGAAAATCGCTCTTGATTTCCATTGATTCATCCTAACAATTGACAGAGGCCGTGACAATAGGCATAAGACTTGGCAAATGAGTAGGACAAAATTCTGGAACACACCCAACTCCATCACTTTTGCGCGGCTTCTTGTGGCGCCGGTCCTTCTTGTGCTGATGCTCTTCATGGAAGAGGGGCACGTGAGAAACGTCGGGCTCGACCGCACGCTCTCATTCACCGCAGCCATCCTCTTCGCCGCCGCCATGACGACAGACATGATCGACGGCTACTACGCGCGCCGTTATAATCTCATCAGCACGTTCGGGAAATTTTTAGATCCGCTTGCGGACAAGCTTCTCTTTTTAACCGCAATGATAATGATGATCCCTCTGGGAAGGATTCCCGCGTGGATCGTCGCCATTCTTTTCGTGCGCGAGGTGACGATAACGGCGCTGCGCGGAATCGCGGTGGAAGAGGGGATCATCATCTCCGCGTCACATTGGGGAAAATACAAATCGGCCTTCGTCTCAACGGCGACGGTGGGGCTGCTGCTCCATTATCCATTCTTCGGCATTAACTGGCGCATGATATCATGGATATTCTTGTGGCCGGCCATCATTCTATCGATCGGCTCCGGGCTTCATTATACTATAGGGTTCTTCAGGGGGCTGGGAAGGGTAAGCCCGACTTGACATAATTTCGGGCATAAGGCATAGGGCGGTGCTGTAGTTATCGCGGGAGTAGCTCAGCGGTAGAGCTCCACGTTGCCAACGTGGTTGTCGAGGGTTCGAACCCCTTCTCCCGCTCCAAAAAAAGACCCTGAATGGGGTCTTTTTTTTGGAGCGGTTGAAGTGTTTGAACCTCGTAGAAATTATCAAAACAAAGTAACCCCACTACGTAGATCAATCCCACTTCAAGTACAGACAATTTTCTGACGAGGGTTCTGACCGAGCCCGGGTACCCGCGAAGCGGGTGGGCGAGGAAATACCCGAAGCCGTAGGCGAAGGGTGGAACCCCCACGGCAAGCTCCTCGATCTGCAAATTTTCTTCCGGGAAAGCGGGCTTTGGAGCTGCGCCACTCCCTCCGGCTACTCGTCGTGAAAATATTGCTGGTCTTATGTGAGTTAAGTGTCTTGCCGCTGTCAGCCCTTAACTCACAAGACCAGTCAATATTTTCGCTCCTCATACGCCTGCGGTCGTACCCGGCGCTTTATGCTCCTAAGCCCGCTTCCCCTCCGAAACTTTGCAGATCCCCTCCACCCCATCCCCGCCCCATATGGCCCCCTCATCTGTCTTTCCCGCCGCTTGCAATACCGTGGGAAGCAGAGTAGAAAAACACCAGTCAATGTTTTTAAACTTTCTTAGTCACGAAGGTTTTCACAGAGGCGGGTCATGCCACCTGAATCATGGATAGAAAAAGCCATTGAGCATTTCGGTGCAAAACCTGTTTTCTGGGGAATAACAATAGCCACCCTGCTTGCATTTATCTCTCTAATCATTGGAATCGTACTGGGAATAACTAAAATCTGTCATTTACTAAAAAAGAAAGAGGATCATGTCTCTCCTCAAACTATCAATGCTCTGGCCAAACTTGCTACAGAGCAAAACGGTGAGCGAAAACAACTCGCGGATGAACTCAAAAAAACAAAGGAAGAAAAAGAAACATTGGAACAAGATATAAAGACGGCAAAGGATCAGCTCACGCGACAGACGGTAACAAGCGAGGAAGAAAAGCGGCAAGCAGTCAGCCAAATATTGAAATTGTTGGAGCATATTCAAAAAGACTATGCAAAACTCACTGATAATTATCTTGAAGTCTGCAATTTGCATAACATAGAGACTCAAAGGTCTCTTGTAGAGAAGATACTTGTTCTGAGTGAAAGAGAATTCAATTACGCAATAGTGAAAAGAATCGGTGAAATCAGTGAACACGTAAAAAAGATGTCAGAGAGTGAACTCAAACATCAAATTGAGGAATTCATAAGAATAACAGACGAGATCAAAAAAGATCCTGAAAAAGAGTCTTTAAGTAAAAAGAACCTCGCCGTGCTACTTGCTGATGCCAAACGAAAACCATCAAACAATCATTCAGATAATAAGAGTCTTGCACAAATTCTGGCCGAGGCGAAGCAGAAGAATATTCATCCAAATGGAGAATGATTTGAATGGAAATCCACTGGGGCATTGAAAGCATTAGGCTTCTTATAGCAGTCTTGATATCCGGGCTAGGTGCCGGTGGTTATGTCAAATATCGATATTCAAAGAAGCTGAATGAGGAATGCGAAAAATTAAAACATGATCTTCATAAAGACGCAATCAACGCTCAACTACTGATAAACGAGCACCACAAAATCACGAGTGAAATATGGTATCTTCTCATGATTGCCGACGGTGCGATCGGTGGCCTTTCTGGTATTCGTCGCGCTCCGACTTACCATGAGTTCACTGAGCAGGATTTTGAGGTATTGTTTGAATCACGTGGCGTTGCGCACGGCCAGCGTGAAAAGGTTCTTTGCATGTTTCGTTCTGATAGGAATAGTGGAATCAAAGAATGGCAGAAATATGAGCGCATCATGGAGCTCAATCACGCTCGCGTGGCACTCACTAAAGCGCGAAATGAAATTTATCTAAAGGAGCTCTATTTGCCTGAAAATATGGCGTCAAAAGGACATGATCTCATAAAATTACTCAATGAGCTACTGATCGCCTATGAGTATGAGGATGTGCCAGGCGGAGCTGTCGAATACAAAGAGATCAAAGCACTCAAGGATAAGATCACGCAACAGCTCACCGTACTCAAGAATACGATGAAGAAATCTTTGGCGTCACCATCATCGAATGGAGGATAAAATGACAAAGTTTACGAACGAGCAAATTATAGCCGACATCAAAGACCATGCCAGCAATAGCGGGGCGCAGAAATGGAGCGATATTTACGTCGGTATCAGCAAGGACCCGCGTGATCGACTTTTCAATGGACACGGCGTCCCCGAAAAGGATTATTGGTGGATATATCGGCAGGCAATTTCGGCCGGCAACGCGCGCGAAGTCGAGGCCTACTTTATCAACTCTCTTGGTGCAAAAGGCGGAGGTGGCGGGGGAGACGATACAGCAGATTTTGTGTATGCCTATAAAATCGGACCAACCACGCGAGAATGACGGGGATTAATAACCACCGGTGACGGAACAAACTCCTTATAACTCTTTAATTTAAGCTATTCGATGGCGTGGACCAAGCGGCGCGCAATAATCTGAAAAAGTGGTGTGGGAGGGGGCGGGCGAGAGCGGCCTGACGTAGGGGGCTGGCCTTGGAAAAGCGTCTCGGAGGCGATTTTAACAGCCGGGATATGATGAACAAAATCGCCGAGAGACGAGCGGCCGTTTTGGGTGGCCCGAAACGGACCGCGTCTTTTCCAAGGACAGGCCCCTAAGTCAGGCCGATGCCGATATCATTTATAGGCCGCCGTAAGCGAGAAAATACCCACACGCCGCCTCTCTTGGCGCCCGCTATATTCCATAACCCCCTAAAAAATCATAACTTTTCGTTTGACAAGAGGGGGCGTTCACGTCTACTGTCCACCCGTTTTTCGCATGAACAATACTCTGCAACATCAGAGAATATAAAAAGAAAAAGCCCGCCAAAAGGCGGCCAAGGAGGATTTTCAAAAATGAGTCCAGTTCACATCGTACCGTCGGAGAATCAGAAGAACACCGAGTTTGCGCGCCTCTTCGAGGAGGGCGCAAAGAAGGTGACCCTCAAAGAGGGTGAAATAATCAAGGGGCACGTCGTCAGAATCGCCCGCGATCACGTGGTCGTCGACATCGGATTCAAATCCGAGGGTCAGATACCGATCGAACAGTTCAAAACGCCGTCAGGCGAAGTGAACGTGAAGCCCGGCGACGAGATCGACGTCTTCCTGGAAACAGTCGAAGATGAAAACGGAATGCTCATCCTCTCCAAGGAGCGCGCCGATTCCATGCGCACATGGGACCGCCTTGAAGATGTCGAGAAAAAAGACGGCATCATCGAAGGCGTGGTCATTTCAAAGGTGAAGGGCGGCCTGGCGGTGGATATCGGAGTCAGGGCGTTTCTGCCGGGATCGCAGGTCGATTTCCGTCCCGCTAGGAGCCTCGATAAATACGTGGGCAAGGCCTACAAATTCAAGATCATCAAACTCAACAAGCGCCGCGGCAACGTGGTGCTTTCGCGAAAAGTGCTTCTCGAAAAAGAGCGCGAAGTTCTCAAGGAAGAAACACTCGCCAACTTGCAGGAAGGCCAGGTCTTCAACGGCGTGGTCAAGAACGTCACCGACTACGGCGTCTTCGTGGATCTGGGCGGCATCGACGGTCTCTTGCACGTCACCGACATGTCCTGGGGCAGGGTGGGTCATCCTTCAGAGATGTTTCAGGTTGGAGATGAGATCCGCGTCGTGATTTTGAAATTCGATTCGCAGACGCAGAAGGTCTCTCTCGGTTTGAAACAGCTCACTCCCGATCCGTGGAGCAACGTGGAAGACAACTTCCCGGTCGGCTCGCGCGTTCGCGGCAAGGTTACGAACATCACCGATTTCGGCGCGTTCATCGAGATAGGCGACGGAGTTGAGGGGCTCGTTCACATCTCAGAGATGAGCTGGACCAAAAAAGTGAAGCATCCGTCAAAGGTCGTCACGGTCGGCGACGTGATCGACGCGATAATCCTGGACATAGACCGCGACAACAAACGCATCTCGCTGGGGCTAAAGCAGATTGAGCCCAATCCGTGGGAAAATTTAGAGAAGAAATATCCCATCGGCAGCAAGGTGAAAGGACAGGTGAAAAACATCGCCGACTTCGGCGTCTTTGTGGACGTCGGCGGCGAGATAGACGGCCTCATACATATATCGGACCTCGCGTGGGTGCAGAATTTCGCGCATCCGTCGGAGGCCATAAAGAAGAGCGATGAACTCGACGCGGTCGTCCTCCATGTCGATCCTGAGAACGAACGCTTTTCGCTCGGCACGAAACAGTTAACAGACGACCCGTGGGGCCGCATCATGGCCGACTACACGGAAGGCACCGCGGCCAAGGGAACCATTTCGCAGCTCAATTCGGCCGGCGCCGTGGTGAAGCTTGAAGAGGGCGTCGAGGGCTTGATTCCCGTGAAGGAATATCCCGAAACGCTCAAGGTCGGCGACGAAATCGATGTCGTCGTGAAGAAAACGATGATGCGCGAAAGAAGGTTCACGCTCGGTCTTAAGAGCTAGAGATAAATGCGAAACAGAACACTCATTGTTTTGCTGATCGTTTTGGTTCTCTTGGGGGGATCATTTCTTTTCGGAATGTTCGTCTATCTGGTTTCTTCCCCGGAGCGCGACACCTCCATCTTCTCGGGCGGCAACGTGGGCCTCGTGAAGATCGAAGGGGGAATCTACGATCCGATGGACACGGTGAAGGAGTTAGACGAATACCGCAAGGACGATGACGTCAAGGCGGTGGTCGTGAGGATAGAATCGCCGGGCGGTACAGTTTCCGCATCGCAGGAAATTTTCGGCGCCATCAAGCGCCTTGCTGAAAAAAAACCGGTAGTCGCTTCAATGGGTTCCGTCGCGGCATCCGGCGGTTATTACGCAGCGTGCGGCGCCACCAAGATCGTGGCCGACCCGGGCACGATCACCGGTTCAATCGGCGTCAGGATGGATCATGTCGAGATCGGCAACCTTTTGCGCTGGGCGAAGATAGGCCACGAGACATTAAAGAGCGGCAGATACAAGGATATCGCATCGCCGGACAGGCCCATGACACCGGAAGAGAAAGCGATCCTTGAGGAGATGCTCGCAGACGTCCACAGGCAGTTCAAAAACGACGTCGCGGTATCGCGCGCTTTATCTCCTGAAGTGGTCGATCTCCTGGCCGACGGCCGCATCTACTCAGGCGAGCAGGCGCAGATGAAGGGTTTGGTAGACGTCTTGGGTGGATACTTTGACGCCGTGAAACTCGCGGGCGAGCTTGCCGGAATCAAAGGGGAGCCGAAGGTAGTCGAAAAACACAGGAAGGGTAAAAAGATTATCGAGCGCATGTTTGAAAGCGCTTTAGGCGAAGTGAAATCGATTGTTCTGGAAAACAGGCAAACTTTCAGAGAACCGATGCTGCTATATTGGACATATTAAATAAGCCCGCCACTAAACCACCGGCGGGCAGGGAGGGGACCTTGAATAAGAGCGATCTGATAGAAGCGATTGGAAAAAAACTTCCGAACCTTGCCGCGCGCGACGTCGAAATCATAGTGAACACGATTTTCGACGGCATGACAGACGCGCTCGTCAAAGACGATCGCATCGAAATCAGGGGTTTCGGCAGCTTTGAAGTGAGAGTGAGAAATCCGCGCACTGGCCGCAATCCTAAAACGGGAGATTCCGTCAACGTCGGCCAGCGCCGCGTGCCGTTTTTCAAGGCGGGCCGCGAGCTCCGCGAGATGGTAAACCATGAATAACCTTTGGGCTCCATGGAGGATGCAGTTCATTGAGGAGTTGAAAGAGAAGAAGGGGAACTGTTTTCTCTGTGAATATGCGCTCGCAGGCGACGACCGCGAGCGTCTCGTATTGCACCGCGGGAAAGTTTCATACGTCGTGATGAACCGCTATCCATACAACAACGGCCACGTGCTCATCTCTCCGTACCGCCACATCGGCGAAATCAAAGATCTCACGAAAGAGGAGCATCAGGAGATGATGGAGCTTGCGGGCCAGTCGGTTGAAATAATGAAAAAGGCAATAGAGGCGGAGGGCTTCAACTGCGGAATCAATCTTGGCAAGGCGGCGGGGGCGGGGCTGGTAGATCACGTCCATCTCCACGTCGTGCCGCGCTGGGTGGGCGACACAAATTTCATGCCCATCATGAGCGAAACGCGCTCCATGCCCGAGTATCTGCATAATACATACGACCGTCTGATTGCAGGTTTCAGGGGGATCAAGAAATGAAAAAACTCGTCTTCGCAGTAGTGATGGCTTTTCTTTTTTTCGTCCTTTTGAATTTCATCTACTGCAACCTTGACGAGGCAACGCTCGGCTACAACATCGTCTTCAAGTTTAATATTCCGCACATCCTGTCACTGGAATCCTCTCCCATCCCGATGGGTTTCATTCTGCTTCTCACGTTCTGCACGGGAATGGTAGCGATAGCGCTCATCGAGGCGCTGCCGTCATTCTACAAGACGCTTGAGATCAGGTCGAAGAACAAAAGGATAAGACAGCTCGAGCGCGAGCTTTCGGTAGTGCGCCAGATGTCTGAGAAATCGAGGGAGATTCACCCCGCGGACACTAACCCCTCATCCCCTTCCTTGAACGCCTGATTTTCTTGAGATGAACCCCTTCGTCTGAAGGTGCGCCGGCTGAGGTTTTTTTCCTGGCCTTTTCAAGTCCCTTTAGCCCTTTTGCCGCAGCCTCCGTTTTTGTCACTGGAGTCGCCGCAAAGCTTGACGCCTCAATGGCCGCGCGGGCGGTCGCCATCTCCGCTCTGGCCCCCTCTACCTGTTCGCCCATCTCCACGTCTTTGCCCTTCGCAATCATCTGGTCGAACATGAGCTCCAGATTTCTCAAAGGGGAGGGGTTCTTTTCTATCAGAGCCCTGATCTGCATCTTGGCGATGCGGTCCACTTTTATGTAACCGTCCGGCGTGCGAAACGTATCCTTGAACGCTTCGAAGAAGACCTTGAGTTTTTCGGGCGCATAATTGCACGAAGGGGCGATCGAGGCATCGACAAGATCGGAGAGCCCCTCGTCGGTGTAGAGACCCTCGTTGATGCGCATCGCATCGAAGGGGATGTGAATTTCGCCCTTGTAGCGGTATTTGTCCAGTGAGAGAAATGCGTCTTTCTCAAGCCTGAACGATCCGTCCGCCTGCTTGTAGGGTTCGAATACGAGCTTCCACTGATCCATCGAATATTTTTCGGTGTCGACAAAGCCCATCTTCCAGAGCATTTCGACGTCGATGGGGAAATAAACAATAGCTTTGCCGTCCGGCGTTTTCTCCAGCGTGGTCCAGAGATACTCCATTACGGCGTATTGGCCGAGATCAAGCGGCATATATATTCATTTTTACAATTATTTTGGATTTGAAGCAAGCTTTACTAGAATATCTCGTCCAACCAGGTTGGATCGTATTCATATTCGCCGCCGGTTAAAAAATCCGCAGCACCGTCAAGAAGACCGATACCCGCATCATTGGCCGCTTCGAGACCCTGACCGACCTTGTTGCCCGCCCACTGCAAACCTTCGTTGGCTTTCTCGCCGACGTAGCTTATCGCACCGCTGACAGCCTCTCCAGCAGATCTCACGAGCGCAGCATCATACTCATACCACTCTTCAAGCTGACGGCCCGCAGCGTCCGTGTACTCCCTGACCCCCAAAAGATCCGCGTCATATTCGTACCAGTTCTGTGCCGTCTCGCTCACATAACTCGTAGCCGCACCGACACCTGCGCTTACGGGCGCTATTACATATTCGTTCGCTGCATCGGCTACCGGATCGACAACAGTGTGTAACTGCTCCGCGCCCCAGCCGGATATCGAGCAATCCGTCCCGTCGCTCGTGCAAAGACCCAGCGCCTGACCCCAGTAGGTATCGCCAGCCGTGCCCAACGCCACACCGCGATCGTAAAAGAGCGAGAAGGTCAAACCCATCGCCGGTGTCGATGTCAAAACCCTCGCCGCTGCAGGCGTAGCCGCTTGAACACCCGCCGCCTCGGTCACAATAGCCTGTCTTGCAGCTGTGGCACTCACCTGTGCCGCTGCCTCGGCGCCAGCTCCGGTCACAACCGCACCGGATGCTATGTTCGCAACCTCAACAACGCCTTGTCCTTCCGTGCTTCCGGCAGATTGAGCCGCGCGGCCATTGCTTAAACTGGTCATGAAAAACGCCGGCAAAAACTCCACAAAACCCTGAGCAAGACGGCCAAATGATCCCCACGTGACGCTGCGACCCATCGTCTCTTCAAGAGCAACTCCCGTACCTATCATCATCGTCGTGCTCTCAACTTCGTTCGGCTCGCGCTCGCCGCCCAGAATCAGAGCCATGTACAAATCTCTCACCAACGTCACAGCGCCGCCGAATACCAAACCAAACCTCGTCGCATCACCAAACGTCGGGGCAGGGGCATTGGATTCGGCTACTCGCGCTTGAACATCTGTACTCACCGTCTCCGACACGGAAACCGGAGTCCTGCTTTCAGTAGCTTCGGTAGTTCCAAAAAACTCGTTCGCCGAAACTTCCGTCGATCTGTTGGCGGGACTGTTGGCAGGCATGCGGCACTGAGTTGACGTGCTTTCCCCTGAAGCGGGATCGGCGGTGAAAAAGCCCGATGAGCGGGGCTCGACTGCCTGTCTCTCGGCGGGCACGGGGCCTCTTCTTCCGATCACTTCTATCTCTTCGGCGCCGGCAGCGCGGGCTTCGGCGATGTCGCGCTGTGCTGTTCTCTCTTCAATTTGTTGATCCCGTCGGGTGAAGTATTCGTCCACTCTAGCGCGCCGCGCGTTATCCTGCCGGGTCTGTTCTTCAGGGGAGAGCCTTCGGCTTTGGCTTGTCTCGCTTTGTGGATTGATGTCGGACCAATCCATACCCTCCGAAGATGCAGAGCCGGCCGGCGCGTTGCGCGTCACGGCGACTTTCAGAACTCCGCCGTCGTTCACCAGCTCAAGCAGATGGCCGTTGCCGGTGTACATAACGTCACCGACGCCGTGACGATTCAGGCTGGCAGCCAGCGAGTCGTATGGTCCGCTCTCCTGTAAAAAATACCCGTCGGGATATCTGACGACAGAATATGACTTCCCGTCGATCGAAAATTCAGTTGTCGCGTCGACGAGATGGACCACGCCATCTCTCGGTATGGCACCCAAATCTCGGCACTCGTTCAAGGGCGGCGTGACAGAAGGGCGATACCCCTCATAGGCCTCCGCCGAGTAACCCATTTCAGATTCACTGCCCTGAGCTTGCTCCGCCGGAGATGCAGAAGGAGTTGACGGCGTACTCTGTGGACTTTCGGGAGTTTGAATCCTGAAAAAATCGTCAGGAGGAATTTCTGTCAATCTGCACGCGGGGCCGCCGGCATCGCGAAGCGGCTCAGACGATATGCCGTCTGAAGACGGATCGGCGGCAGAAACACCCGACCTGCCGGGCTCGTATGCCCCACGTTCTGCAGGCACCGGCCCTCTGGGTTCCGGGCGACTAAAAACAGATGTGCCCTCCTCGGCCGGCGTAAGCTTGGGATAATTCTCGATCACCAATTCAGGCTGTCCGCGGAACCCCGTCTCGACACCCACATCATAATCAGGCCCAAACCCGAACGTATCTAGCGGGTAATATGGACCGGGCTCGAGCACACCGGGTTCCACCTCAATCATCCTTGCGGCATAATAATTGTTTCCAATTCGCTTGAAACTGTAGACATCTTCAGGTCCGATCGGCCTCTCGATGGTCTGCCCATCTTGCAACGTAATCCGCTCTTCCGCGGAAGTCGGCGGAGGGCAGGGTCGCGTGACTTCGGAGGCCAACGCATCGATCGTCGCCTGAAAGTCTGGAACGATGCGCGTGATTTCGATTTTATAACCATTGCCGTCTTTAATAATTCTGAATGTGCTGCCTCTTTCCGTGTCTATTACATCGCCTACTTTGTACCCCTGAAATTCATCGATGTTGACCACAACTCCCGCTCCGCGGCCAATGTCGGAGATTTCATAATTCATCCCGTCGAGTTGAAACTCTGGTCCCACATCCAATAGATACGTTTTGCCGTCGTGCGGCACATAGCCGAGATCCTGCACACCTTCACCCAGGATGCCTTCCCATTGAGCTGCTGTCGGTGCCGAGGAAGATAGACCGGAGGATGTAAAGTATCTTTCCGCGCCGGCCGGTGTGCTCTGAGAAGAAGTTGTGGTCGGTGTAACAGAAGGGCGGTAGGTGCTATAGGACTCTGCCGAATAACCCAGCGCGCCTTCCGTTCCGGGTTCCCGGCACACAGGAGATTGTTCCGCTGCAAAGTCGGACAGGGCAGGCGACCCGCTCTCATCACCACCGAGCAGGATATCTAAAAGGTTCTGGTCCACATACCCGGGCGTGGAACCGTCACCGTTACCGCCATTTATAGGATTACTTCCCACTTACTTCCCCATTCCGAGGGGAAAAAGAATTACCCCTCATTATTATTATCGGCTGAAGAAGGGGGTGAAGTTGCGTGGAATAAGTGATTAATTTATAAGGGAATAAAAGGCATAAAAAAGGGGACAGGTCCCATTTTGCATCAAGGACTGTCCCCGTAGTCAATTCAAGTTAAAACGATAAACCGCCGTCCGATCTGCTCTCCGGTATGGGAAGAACCGGATTTCCTGTGGAGCGCTGCCTTCTGCTGTCCTCGAACATGCGGTCCAGCGCCTTTGTGTCGATGCGGGATGCCTCTTCCGTTCTCTTCTCCTCAACGACCTGGGCATGGACGATGTCGAAATTTCCCTGTGCTTCCGCAAGTTTCAGCTTCGATTCGTGCGCATATTCCGTCTGCTGCGCCGTTACATCAAGCTTTGCCGCTTCCGTGTTCAATGCCCTGACATTCATGGCAAGCTTCGTATCTTCCATCCTTGATTGGCTCGCGTAGGTTCTCTGCTGGGCATTGCCCAAGATCACACCAGACGCTATCTGTCCTATTGTATTGGCAACAGCTGCCGTCGCTGAAGCGCCCATCTCCCAGCAGCTCGCCGTGTAATTCGCCTGGTAATATGCTTGAGGTGTCATGCCCGCTTCGCCTACTCCTGCTGAAATCATAATATCTCCTCTTTAATATCTTAAAGTTAAAGTTAGCTGATCGAAAACACCGGCGATCCGCCGGGATACGACTCTCTCAGCTTGAACTCATTGTTCGCCATATACATGGCCGTGCGATCGGTCCTGCCGCGCTCGGCAACCCTTGCCAACTGAATCTCTTTTGCCTGCTCTATCTTGGCCAGCTTCACCTGAAAACTCTGTTCGCTCTCCTGCATTTCGGAGGCCTTGTCGATCGCGTACTCCTGAACCTCAAGCTGCTTCTTGGCAACCAACCAGCTGTTGTCAGCAACCTTGTTCATGTAATCATAGTACGATCCAATGACCTCTTGGTTCATGACCATTCCGGTAATGGCGGTTATCGTGTTCAAGACTGCGCCGCCAGCATTAAGGCCCATTCCCAATGTCTGGAGATCGTTTTGATTGCCCAGATATTCGCCACGCTCTGTCTCATCCATCGTCCCGAGATTCAAAGTAGCGGTCGTCGTGGCTCCAAAGTTGGTGTTCACTATCGGACCTTGCTGGGTCCATGACGACTGCGGGGGTGTCGGGGTCGTCGCTGCTGCCTGTGCTGTGTTTGATCCTGAGAACATGTTATCCTCCTAAATATTTAAATTCTGATCGTTGCGCTGCTATGTGCCGCCGTGCCGTAATCTCTCTCGGCGCGCGGAACCGAACCCGGCGACGCGTCCACACGGTGAAGTTTCCTGCGCTCGTTTTGCGTCCTGTGCTCCAGATCCGACGCCTTTATCTTATCCATCAAGGTACCGCTTGCCGCCATCTGCGACGCCTTGATAAGGGCGCGCTTGTTCTGGCGCTCGGCCAACGCGTTCTGGACGTTCATGCGCTCTTCGTTTTTCGCGTTCTGCGCATCCATCTGGTCGGCCGTATCGTTCGCGTTGTAAATTGTATAGCAGGTGCTTGCGACTGCAACCGCCGCGGAGACAACCGCAGCAGCTATCGGCATGCACGCTAATATTCCAATTACTCCAAACATCTATTACTCCTCTCATTCTTATTATCGGATGCACGGTGACTCAAAGTTGCGTCCGGCTCATTTTTCTTGATAAAGCGTGTAAAATCAGGGATATACACGATGTGGATCAGCTCCTTAAAAAGGTCTATTCAGGCGATATAAGAGCACTTTCCCGCTTCATCACGGAAATTGAGTCCAGATCGGCCAATTCGTTGAAATTAATGCCGGAAATCTACGATGCGAGAAAAGGGGCCCTTTGCGTTGGGGTGACCGGCCCCCCGGGTGCCGGCAAGTCTACAATAGTCGACCAACTCACCTCATTGATTCGGAAAGCGGGGAAGAAAGTCGCCGTTATCGCCATAGACCCTTCAAGCCCGTTTTCGGGGGGTGCGGTCCTTGGAGATCGCATCAGGATGCAAAGGCATGCCACCGATGCCGGGGTTTTTATCAGATCGCTCGGCAGCCGCGGATCACATGGCGGGCTTTCAAGGGCCACAAGAGATATAGCCTGTCTTTTGGACGCGGCCGGTTTCGACTGGATCATAGTGGAGACAGTGGGAGTGGGCCAGACCGAGCTAGATATCATGGAGCTTGCCACCACCACGGTAGTAGTTCTGGTCCCGGAGGCTGGCGATATGATCCAGACGATGAAGGCGGGGCTCACCGAAATCGCCGACATATTCGTGGTGAACAAGGCAGACAGGTCGGGCGCGGATCAGATGGCGCAGTGGCTCACGGCATCGGTCGAACTTGGAACGCGAAGGGCGGGCTGGCAGACGCCGGTGATGCTCACGAATGCGCCAATAGGAGCGGGCATCTCCGAGCTCCTGACGAAGATCATGAATCACCAGGATTTTGTATCCTCGGACGAAAATCATCTGAAACGGCAAAAAGAGATGCGCGCGGCCGAGTTTTTGGAGATGTGCCGCGAGGCATTGGGGCAAAAACTCTTCGAAAAAGCGGGCACAAGCAAATCCATATCCAAAGTTGTCACACAGGTCGTGGAAGGAAAAGAAAACCCCTACAGGGCAGTTCCAAAGGTTTTGAAACTCTTCTAGGCGGTCTGCGGCAGGCTTATTCCATGAAATATGCGGGCAATGTGCGGAAGGATATCGGAAGGTATCCCCGACATATCCTTAATGCCGCAACGGTTCATCACTCCCAAAAGCTCTATCGCGTACATAAGCTTAATCTCATCCTTTGAGAGAACTTTAGAATTCATATTAAGTGTGCGTTCTATTCTCTCGGAATTGAAATAGAATTTCTGCCAGCCGTTACGCACAATCTCCTCAAATTCCTTGAGCGTGACCTCCTTGCTGTAGAGCTCGTCGTAATCGACGTAGAAGCCCGACTCGCCCGTGCCCACTTTCATCGACGCAATCATGTCGTAGAGGCCGGTTCCCTCCTGCGGAATCACCTTGAAGAGCCTGATCGAGTGGTGTTTGAGGGAACAATTGTAGTCGATCGTCTTTTGCATCTCATCTTTCGTCTCGGTGGGAAAACCCAGCATGTTGTATGTGTTGACCCACACTCCGGCGTCCGATGTGAAATTTATCGCCTCCGCGGCCTTTGTGAGCTTGAGGTTCTTGTGTATCAGCTTCTGCACACGGGGCGAGGCGCTCTCAACCGCATAGCAGATATAGCAGCAGCCCGCCTTTATCATGTGGGTCAAGAGGTTCTTGTCCATTATGTCGGCTCTGAGTCCGCCGAGATAGAGAAAGCGGAAATTCTTTTTTTTCTTCGCTATCAGCTTTGAGAGCTCTATGCCGCGCTTGATGTCGAGGTTGAAGATATCGTCCCAGACGTGGAACTCTTCGATGCCGTACGTCTTGTTGTAGTACATTATTTCATCCGCAGTTCTTTTGGGGGACATGAAGCGCGTCCTCTTTTCAAAGATGCGGTGGCAATAGATGCAGTGGTATGGGCATCCGCGCGAGTTGAATGTAAGCATCCACGGATTTGCCTGCGCCAGCGCGGAGAGGTTGCCCCAGTATCCCGGGACGTCTATGAGATCGACGGCGGGGAAGGGAAGGGTGTCGATATCTTCGATCATCGGCCGCGGATTATTTATCACAACTTTTCCGCCTTCAAAATGCGCCGTGCCATTGGTTCCTTTTAGAGAAGCCCCCTTCAGGACTTTTTCTATGATCTCGACAAAAGTCTCTTCCCCCTCGCCGTAGGCCACACAGTCGAGATTGGGGTCCGCTGCGGCGCGGAGCGACGAGGCGCTGCAATATGCGCCGCCGGCAACGACACGGCACTTCGGGTCTTTTTCTTTTATGCGGGCGGCCAGAGAGTGAAGGGCGCCGGAAAATGAAGAGAAGGCAGAAAGGCCCACAAGATCGGGCGATATCTTATCGAGTTCCGCCATCGCATCATCCACAGAGAAGCGCCGCTGGAGCATATCGATTATGTGAAGTTCAACTTTGTTTTTGAATTTTTTGCGGGCATATGCGGCGAGCGCCAAGATCCCTATGGGATACTGGGCGTGCATCGGTTTTTTTGTCGATTTGAACTGCTCAAGGAATCTCTTCTTCGCGTTTTCGTCTGTTGTGAGAGTTATGAGGCCGGAGATGCGATAGAAGACCTCATAGAGGCGTTCCATATCGACGACCTGAACGAGGGCGATTTTGAGGGGCATGAGTGAGTTTTACTACATGCCCCGCGCAAAATCAAACAAAGAGGGGCCAATTGTTTAACTAGAATATCTCGTCCAACCAGGTTGGATCGTATTCATATTCGCCGCCGGTGATGAGGTCGGCGGCGCTATCGAGGACACCGATACCCGCATCATTGGCCGCTTCGAGACCCTGACCGACCTTGTTGCCCGCCCACTGCAAACCTTCGTTGGCTTTCTCGCCGACGTAGCTTATCGCACCGCTGACAGCCTCTCCAGCAGATCTCACGAGCGCGGCATCATACTCGTACCACTCTTCAAGCTGACGGCCCGCAGCGTCCGTGTACTCCCTGATCCCCAAAAGATCCGCGTCATATTCGTACCAGCTCTGTGTCGTCTCGCTCACATAGCTCGTAGCCGCACCGACACCTGCGCTTACGGGCGCTATTACATATTCGTTCGCTGCATCGGCTACCGGATCGACAACAGTGTGTAACTGCTCGGCGCCCCAGCCGGATATCGAACAATCCGTCCCGTCGCTCGTGCAAAGACCCAGCGCCTGACCCCAGTAGGTATCACCAGCCGTGCCCAACGCCACACCGCGATCGTAAAAAAGCGAGAAGGTCAAACCCATTGCCGGTGTCGATGTCAAAACCCTCGCTGCTGCAGGCGTAGCCGCTTGAACACCCGCCGCCTCGGTCACAATAGCCTGTCTTGCTGCAACCGCACTCACCTGTGCGGCTGCCTCGGCGCCAGCTCCGGTCACAACCGCGCCTGATGCTATGTTCGCAACTTCAACAACGCCTTGTCCTTCCGTGGTTCCGGCAGATTGAGCCGAGCGGCCGTTGCTTAAACTGGTCATGAAAAACGCCGGCAAAAACTCCACAAAACCTTGAGCAAGACGGCCAAATGATCCCCATGTCACGCTCCGGCCCATCGCAGAATCAAGAGCTGTGCCCGTCGCTATCATCGCCGTCGTGCTCTCAACTTCGTTCGGCTCGTGCTCGCCGCCCAGAATCAGAGCCTTGTACAAATCTCTCACCATCGTCACAGCGCCGCCGAATACCAAACCAAACCTCGTCGCATCACCAAACGTCGGGGCAGGGGTATTGGATTCGTTCACACGGGCTTCCACATCCTGAGCCCGCGTCCGCTGTCTCGTCTCGGTATCCTCGATGGATCCTTCTTCAAATGTTCCCGTGTTTGTCGGACCGCCGGGGTCTTCCATTGTCAATACGCCTTCAAAGGGCGCACCGGCATGATGCGCAACCGGCTGCGGTCTGAGCGAAATTTCGATGATGTCGGGGCTGGCCCGTCTCACTTGAAACGATTCTCCCGAAAAGTTTTCAAGAGGCACTGCCGCTTCCAAGGGCTGTCCCGCTCTGCGTATGACGATTCTGTCGTTGCTTGTCAGTATAGAGGTTTCAACCGGCCCCGATCCACGCTGTGCCGTTAGTGTCTCCCGGTCCTGACTCCTCGATATTATGTATGACTCTTCGCCCGCCATGATCTCGACCTGCTGATTGGGCTCAATATTATAGATGTATGTCTCCTGAGCGCGAATGTATCTCGTTGAGGCCGCAGGAGCCCGGATGTCGGACACTATCTGCGGAGGCTGATCGACAAGCACGAGATCGCCGTTTTTCACGGCGTAAGGCCCGAACCTTTCGCCCTCCTGACACTGTCTCAGCGAACGATCTGTTCCGCCTGACGAAGACTCCTGCCAGAGTGTTCCATCCGCCGTCTGGCCTATGCGGTATTCCTGAGCGCCATCGGCAATGACCCAGCTAGGCCGCGGTTCGGGAATATCCGGTCGATAGATGACTCCAAGCTGACCGCAACTCTTCGTAAATTGGAACTCCTGCGGCGCAGGGCTTTCATAACCCACAAATCTCGAATTATCTCCCGAGTTGTAGCGGCAAATGAGCTCCCGGCGCCCGTTGGCATCCTGTCTCACATATAGGGTATTCGTCCTGCCGTCCTTGGTATACGTGATTCCTCTTCCCAAACCCATTCCTCTGAGTGGAAAGAAAGAGCCGGGTGTGGCCCGCGTTGTACCTACGACCGGCGTCTCAATTGCCTGTGTAAAAACGAGCTCGCCTCCCTCCATTCTCACCTGCCACATGGTGCCGCTCGCCGTCGTGAATTCCCCCGAACTATTGCCGCGGACGGTGATATCCGTTCCGCCAACCTTCACCGTGAATTGTTCCACGAGGAATTTCAAAGTTCCAGAGACAGCCCAGTCGGAGGAAAGGGGTGAAACCATGACCGTCAGGCCTCTTCCGGGCTCAAGGACAACCGTCCGTGCTGTGCCATCGAATCTTGGCGCGGGCATGCGCACTTGACGGACCTCTCCCGCCAAAAACAATTCGTCAAAAGAGGGCGGGGTAGGTCCCGAAGGAGCCTCGGGAGCGGGAGGCGGCGCCGGCTGCGCGGGTGAAAATCTCACGGCAACTCTTCCGCCGACGCTGATCGTTTCGACGTTCGTACCGAAAGGCGTTAGAAGGTCGCCTGTCGGGCTCAGACGATAAACGTTTCCGTTATATTTAGTGTATCTGATCGTCTCGCCGTCAAATGCGGTGACCTCCGTCATTCCGCGGTTTGCAACCGGTATCACGGAGCCGGCCCTGATATAATTTATTTCACTATGTCCGGCTCCCACTCCGAATCTGACCTGCAGCACGTCGCGACCGAGATGTTCGAGCTCCGGCTTGAATATGATGTCTCCGTCATAATTCATCTCAAACGGGACGTGGTAGTGCGACGTGGCTGGACGAAGAAGCGCGCGTTGAGGCGTTGCCGAACTCATATCGGTAACAATTGCAGCGTCGGCATATCTTGTGACCTGCCATCTGTGCCCGTCTGGCATGACGACTTCGATTCCGGAAGGAGGCACTTCCAAGACCTGACCTCGGCGGACGGTCGTGGAGCCGATCTCGATCATCGGTATCAGCTCTCCCGGAAAGGAACCGCCCTCCCACAGCTGAACTTGCAGCTGAATCGGCGCTCCGGCCTGAGCTGGATATGCAACTGCCGGTGCGGCAGGCGGCGGCGGAAGGGAAGAAGCCCTGTAAAAATCGCCATAATAACCACTCGTCGTATCCATGCACATTTCGGGTGCAACTTCCAAGGGCGGCGTTTGGCTCTGCTGTGCAGAGCTGCCGGATGCAGCCGGTGGCTGACCTAGAGCACCTTGCGCGGCGCCGTTGTTGTTACTGGTTGGATTCGTTGGCGGCATTACAGGCTCCCCCTTAAAGGAATACTTACCCCTGCCTTTTTATTTTCGGCAGGAAAGGGGGCCGAAGTTGCGACATTTGTGCGCAATGTTGGTGCCAACAAAAGCGGATCTGGGATTAGAGGATTAGGATTATGATCTCTAAAACTACGATTTTAGAAAGACGATCTGAGATTACCGTAGTTTATAGAGCATCTTGACGACTTCGAGGAGGAGTCCTTGAAGAAATTGAGATTCAGAGTCAGAGATAAGTTTAAGAGCTAGAGCAACATCGATGCAAGATGCGGATTCAGCGGCAGATCCTCTGGCTATCGCAAAGAATCTGGCCCTGTCCTTTAATCCCTCTCTCCCGTTTCCCTCAGCGATATTGAGTAGCACACTTGAAATAGCTCTCTTCAGCTGATCCTCAAGATAATATGTGCCCTTTGGCCATGTTCTCACGATGCCTGGCACCCTTTTTGCCGCATCTAGAGCCTTCATGTAGCATCTTAGCCTCTGGTGATTGAACATAAAACACTCTCCTTTCTGGTTTTTTGCCTCTTGCCTCTCACCCGCCATGAAGAGGCAAGAGGCA
>JBGSNL010000006.1:0-18604 GCA_041739675.1 bacterium | reverse complement strand
TCATCATATCTTCATGTTTCACACGCTTGAAGATGCGAGTAATCGACTCCATGGAAAAGCGGCCCGCTTTGACTTCGCGGACCATAAGAGGAATCATATCCTCGCGGAACAACGCCTCTTTCAAATCATCCGGGGACGTCGCATCGACCTCTCCGGTGACCAGCTTTCCTGTCTTGTCTCTTGCGCGGTAAGAAAAAATCGGCATTTATTCCTCTGTGACTCGGAGGACCTCTTCGATCGTCGTCACTCCCTCAAGAATCTTTTGTATCCCGGCTTCGCGGATCTCCGTTGTCCCTTCTTTCTTCGCCTGCTCAAGCAATTTATCCTCACTGGCCCCCTGAATTATCATTTCACGCAACATTGGAGATATATCCACAAGCTCAAAGATACCAAGCCGCCCCCAGTAACCGCTCATGCGGCAATTTTTGCATCCCTTGCCGCGATAAATAGTCGCCTTTGGATCGATCGAAAGCACCTCCCGCTTTGCGTTTTCGGCATTCACTTCATGGCGGCAATGAGGACATATTCTGCGAACGAGGCGTTGGGCCAGAAGACCTATGATACCCGAAGATATGAGAAAACGCTCGATTCCAAGGTCCACCAGGCGGGTGATTGCGCCGATCGCAGTGTTGGTATGGAGCGTCGAAAAAACAAGATGCCCCGTGATCGCAGCCCGCACGACTATGTCCGCCGTCTCTCTGTCACGGACCTCGCCCACCATGATGACGTCCGGGTCCTGGCGCAAAATAGAACGGAGCGCCGCCGCAAACGTGAGCCCGGCCTTCAAATTGACCTGCGCCTGGGTTATGCCAATGATCTCATTTTCAATCGGATCCTCAATTGAAATTATATTTCTGTCCTGAGAATTGATCTTCTGCAAGGCGGCATAAAGCGTTGTGGTCTTGCCCGACCCGGTCGGGCCTGTAACCAGAAAAACCCCGTGCGGCTTGCTGATAATCTCCTCAAAACACTTTTTGTCCCTGTCGGCGAATCCAAGGTCATCCAGACTCAGTATCGTTTCACGGGTCAAAAGTCTGATCACGACCTTCTCGCCGTACATTGTGGGATAAGTGGAGACACGCATGTCAATCAGGTTTCCCAGCGCCTTTATGCGCACGCGGCCGTCCTGCGGGACGCGGCGTTCCGCGATATCCATGCCGGACATGATCTTGATGCGTGTCACGATGGGCAAATGCATTTGCCTCGGCAATATGAGCCTTTCCTCAAGAAAACCGTCGATGCGATAGCGCATCCTGACGGATTTCTCCATCGGCTCTATGTGTATGTCGCTCGCACGCTTGGAGACCGCGCTGAAAATGATTCGATTGACTTCAGCTATCACCTTTGTTCCGGAGGCCATCTCCTTCAACCGCTCGGCCGCGTCTTCAATCGATTCCATGCCGTCCTGTATGACCTGAATATCTTCCAGAACCTCTTCGGCCATCTCGCGGACGCGGTACCCCTCCTGAAGAAGACGGTCGACTTCCATGGCGGAGGCCAAAACCGGCTGCACCTTCATTTTAAGGGCGGCGCGGATATCGTCAATTGCGAAAACATCCATGGGATTGGCCATGACGATCGTGAGCGTGTTTTCCACGCGGGACAACGGCATGAAGTGGTATTTTTGCGCGAGCGATACGGGCACTATCTTTGTGAGGTCGGGATCTATTACATAATCTTTGAGCGTGACAAACGGTATGTTCAGGTTCTGATTTAAAAAATCTGCGATCTGCTCCTCGGTGACGAACCTCTTCCTGATCAGGATGCTTCCGAGATCGCCCCCGAGGTTCTTTTTTGTCTCAAGCGCGACGGCAAGCTGATCCCGGCTTATAAGGCCGGCATTCACCATCTCCTGACCGATGTTGTCCAGACTGCGACCGGCTGTTTTTGTCATAAATCCCCGTCTAAACCGGTGAATTTTACTGGTAGCCCCGCCAAAATGCAAATTCCAATTTGGTCATTGGAATATTGACCATGATTTGATAAAAAGTGGTTATCATAAGGAGATATGACATGGCACCAACGCTCAAAAACCTGATCGACACAATGATAAAAAAGAGGGCCTCCGACCTCCATATCAACGTGGGCTCGCCGCCCCAGATCCGCATCGACGGAACTTTGATTCCCGTTTCGAAGGAAAAACTGGGCCACGACGAAACTCAGGAGATATGTTTTGAGTGCCTGAACCAGGAACAGGTGATGCGCTTTGAATCCGACAGGGAAATCGACCTGTCATTCGACTTTGAAGGAATTTCGCGCGTACGCACGAACATCTTCTGGTCGATGGGAAGTGTCGCGGGCGCGTTCAGGGCCATTCCGATTGTGATCCCAGACCCAAAGGAACTTGGCATCCCCGAAGAGGTCATGAAACTCACCGAAAAACCGCGCGGGCTGATACTTGTCACTGGCCCCACCGGTTGCGGAAAATCGACGACGCTGGCGGCGATGATCGAGCGCATCAATCGAACCCGGAACGACCACATCATCACGGTCGAAGACCCAATAGAATATGTCTTTCAGCAAAAAGGGTGCGTCGTCAATCAGCGCGAAGTAGGAAGCGACACGCTGACTTTCCAACATGCGCTCAAATACATACTGAGGCAGGATCCCGACGTCGTGATGGTCGGCGAAATGCGCGACCTTGAAACAATTCAAAGCGCCATAACCGTCGCCGAAACGGGCCACCTCGTTCTGGCCACCCTTCACACGAATACCTCAACACAGACAATCGACAGGATCATCGACGTCTTCCCGCCCCACCAGCAGGCCCAGATCCGCACGCAACTCTCATTCATCCTGGAGGGAATCTTGTCCCAGCAGCTTCTGCCTAGGATCGGCGGCGGAAGGGCCCTGGCCATGGAAATGATGTTTCCGACGTCAGGCATCAGAAACCTCATAAGAGAGGCCAAAACACACCAGATTTTCGCGGAGATACAGATGGGCCAACAGACGACACGCATGGTCACCATGGACCAGTCTCTGGCATCCCTTGTGAAACGGGGCAGTGTGGACCGTGAGGAAGCGATCAGAAGGTGCGTCGATCCCGACGAATTCAAGGCCCTTTTGAAGGCCTGAATATTCTTGAGTTTATTTGTAGACCTGTGCTAGGCTCCCCGCCACTTTCCAAGGGAGGTAAATGTATGTCTGGTCATTCAAAATGGGCAACAATCAAGCATAAGAAAGGAGCCGCCGATGCGAAGAGGGGTAAAATATTCTCTAAGCTCATTAAAGAAATCACGGTTGCCGCACGCATCGGGGGCGGTGATCCCAATGGCAATGCCCGCCTTCGGACCGTCCTTGACAAGGCGCGCGCAGCCAATATGCCCAATGACAACATCACCCGCGCAATCAAGAAAGGCACCGGAGATCTCGAGGGTTTCTCTTACGATGAGGTCACCTTTGAAGGGTACGGGCCGGGCGGGGTAGCAATGCTCGTCGAAACTTTAACCGACAACAGAAACAGGACCGTCGCCGAGCTCCGCCACCTCCTGACAAAGATGGGCGGGAACTTGGGCGAGGCCGGATGCGTTGCGTGGATGTTCTCAAAACGCGGTGTGCTCACCTTCGCGAAAGCGCCCGGCGTCGAAGAGCAGCTCATGTCGGTCGCGCTCGATGCCGGCGCAGACGATATCCGTGACGAAGAGGATCTCTTATCCGTCCTCACTGCCCCCAACCATTATGAAGCCGTCAAAGCGGCTTGTGAAAAAAGCGGCTTGAAACCGGTTGAGGCTTCGATCGAGATGGTGCCGCAGAGCACGGTGAAGCTGCAGCGAAACGACGCGGAAAAGATGTTGAAGCTGATGGACGCATTGGAAGACCACGAGGACGTCCAAAACGTCTACGCCAATTTCGATATCGAATCGAAGCTGATCGAAGAATTGGCCGCGTAAACCTTACTTTACTTTACATATGCGGGTTTTCGGCATTGATCCCGGAAGTCTGACGACAGGCTACGGTGTCGTCGAAAAAGACGGCACCAGACTTGTTCACGTGGACAACGGCGTTGTCAGGCCGAAGAGCGGCTGCTCGTTTTCGATGCGTCTTGAAAACATCTTCGCTGAAATAGGCAAATTGATCGACATTTTCAAACCTGACGTAGTCGCCCTTGAGGATGCGTTCTTTTACAAGGATGCGCGCGCCGCAATGAAACTGGGCCATGTGCGCGGAATTGCAATGCTCGCAGCGGTTTCCAAGGGACTTGACGTGGTTGAGTACGCGCCTGGTTCGGTCAAGCAGGCGGTCACCGGCTTCGGCCATGCCACCAAGCTTCAGGTGCAAAAGATGGTACAGGCGATTTTGAAACTGCCCGATGTGGCCGCCGAAGACGCATCGGACGCGCTGGCAGTGGCGATTTGCCATTTGAACACTTCAAGGTTGAAACAACTGATCGACAACAATAAAACGAATACAAAATGATCGCACAACTTTCAGGAACTCTTTTACACAAATCGCCGCAATATCTGATAATCGACGTCGGCGGTGTCGGTTACCGCGTCATGGCGTCGCTCAATTCATTCTCGCATCTTCCGGAGGTGGGCTCCACGGTAACGATCCACACGCATACGCACATGCGTGAGGATCAGATAGCGCTCTTCGGTTTCACCTCGCTCGAGGAAAAAAACATATTTCAGAAGCTGATATCAATTTCAGGGGTGGGCCCTAAAATAGCGCTCACGATACTTTCAGGCATCCCAGCCTCTGAGCTGGCCCAGGCGATAGGCCGCGAAGATGCCGCAAAGCTCCAGTCGGTTCCGGGCGTCGGCAAAAAAACGGCGGAGCGCATAATCATAGAGCTCAAAGACAAACTGGCCAAAGAATATCCTTCGGATATCTCTTCGGCCCCGGCATCGGCCACGAGAAGGATCTATGAGGATGTTCTCTCCGCGCTTATGAATCTGGGTTATCAGCGACCGGCCGCGGAAAAGGCGATGAAGAGAGTATCGTGGGACGAGACCCTGACAATCGAGGCCGCGATCCGTTGCACACTCAGGGAGATTGCAAAACCATGAGCGAGACCTGCCTCACACCGTTTCCGGCGGGAGAAGAGGAACGCCAGTTCGACGCGTCGCTCCGCCCCCGATCGCTCGCCGAATTTGTAGGTCAGTCCGCCGTAAAGAATCGCCTCGCTATCTTTATCGAGGCCGCCAAGAGGCGAAAAGAGCATCTGGATCACGTCTTGTTTTCCGGCCCGCCGGGTCTTGGCAAAACCACACTCTCATACATCATAGCAAACGAGCTGGGCGTCAGTGTCACTTCTACTTCCGGGCCGGCCATCGAGCGCGCCGGCGATCTTGCGGCCATACTCACGAATCTTGCCGAGCGTGACGTTCTCTTCATCGATGAGATCCACCGCCTGAACCGCATCGTTGAAGAGGTGCTCTATCCGGCGATGGAGGATTTCAAGCTCGATATCGTCGTGGGACAGGGGCCGTCGGCAAAAACGATCAAGCTCGATCTTCCAAAATTCACGCTCATTGGCGCCACCACGCGCACCGGACTTTTGACGTCTCCGCTCAGGGACCGCTTCGGCGTCTCGGCCCACCTCGATTATTATTCGAAAGACGATCTGGAGACGATCATAGAACGATCCGCAAAGCTTTTACGCATACCGATCGACAAGGACGGCTCCGTGGAAATTTCAAAGCGCTCGCGCGGCACGCCCAGGATCGCCAACAGAATTTTAAGGCGCGTGCGCGATTTTGCGGAGGTGAGAGCCGACGGCAAAATCAACAGGAACGTAGCCGACGAGGCGCTGAAACTCCTGGAGGTGGACGAACGGGGATTCGATCAGATGGACAGGAGAATCCTTTTGACGATCATAGAGAAATTCGGCGGCGGACCGGTGGGTGTAGATACACTCTCCTCCGCCATAAATGAAGAGCGTGAGACGATCGAAGACGTGTACGAGCCCTACCTGATTCAGTGCGGATTTTTGAACCGCACACCGCGCGGCCGCGTTGCAACGCCCACGGCATATACGCACTTCGGCATCGCACCTTCGGCCAACGCGCAAACGAAACTTTTCAAGTGAAACATCTTTTAAGATCAATATTTTCCATCTTCACGCCGCTGCGTGTCGGAATCGTCCTGGGGGCAGCGGCCTTCCTCTGGTTTCTCATCTTCGGCGACCAGGGGATCTACCACCTCAACAAACTCTCAATGATGAAAAAAAGGCTGGCGCTCCAGAGAGAGACCTTGAAAACGGACATTGAAAAACTGACGCGTGAAAAAACCCTTTTGCAGGACTCCAAGAATCTTGAGCCCGTCATCCGCAAGGAGTTGGGCTTTATCCGCCCCGGCGAGATTGTCTATCAGGAAAAAGAGGAAAAATAACTAAAGCGGAAGCGTGAACGTGCCGACCTTGATTGCTGGCTCGGAGAGCCGGCCCGTAATTGTCAGGGGATAGGAGCCGTCAGCCTGCTTTTGCTTTTCGGCCATGAACAGGAACGGGATGGCCTGTCCCAGCTTATCGGAAATTGCAAACGAGCCGGTGAGATTGAGCCTGTAGTTCGACAAAACGGTGGACAGAAAAACCTTGCCCTTGAGATCCAGACCTAAATCGCCGCCGGCAAGACGAAATTCATCGACACTCACGGCGCCCTTGTCGATCGTGAGCTTCAGCCTCGAATCCCTCCCCTTCGTGATAGCGGTCTCCGGGAGCGGAATCCCCGCCCCGCCGATGTTGAGCTGCGACTGCGCGAGTTTGAAATCATCAAACGACAGGTCCACTTTGCCGCCGGTTCTGACAGGCCTCACCTTGTCGATTTTGAGCTCGACGCTTCCCTGAACCTTGCCGGAAAGTTTTACACCGTACCTGGATTCAAGCGCCTTCAACGACTGAATGTCGAAATCATCGAAATCAAGACTGATGTCCAGACCCTCATCGGTCTGCCTTCCGCTCCCTGAAATCTCCCCCTTCCCGGAGCGGACGAGAAAGCTTATGTTCGGGCTTCCGAAGAGAAGTGAAAAAAGGGAGGCCCGCGCCCTTACCTTGCCAAAATCCGCGACCGGCCGCGCCTCACCGTTCACACGGCTGACGAGTTTGAGGTTCGAGATTTCAACTCCCGTAAAATAATACGGTTCGATTCCACCTATGGAGACCTCGACCGATCCGCCAAGCGGCGCCTCTATCGCAGAGGCAACCCTGTCCTTCAGAATGTCATAGGGAAACATCCAGTAAAGAAAGAGGACGAAGCTGAACGCGAAAACAAAAAGGTAAATGATGTACTTTAAAATTTTGGGCATTATTCCCCCGCCGCCCCGGCTTCCAGCAGGCGATAGGTCGATACCTGGAAGGAGACGTCAAACTCCTTCTTGTTGTCGTAGCGCGGCTTTATCTCAAGCCTTTTGAGCCTCAAAAGTCTCTCGGGATTTTGCTCTATAGAATAGAGGTAGTCCAGGAGCTCGGCAAGGGTGACTTTTTTCAGCCTCACGTCGACCGAGGCCTCATCGAAGAGATCAGACGGCGCCGCGGGTTTTTCCTTGAGCGAATCTATCCGGTCCTTGATCCCCGCCTTTCCGGCAAGCGTTTCAAGAGTGGTGGAGATGGAGGCGTCGAAACCGCCCGCAAGCGTGCCTTCGACCTGCTTCAACTGCGCCCTCGACTCGTTCAAGTCATCGATCTCGCGCGTTATGTTCTTGAGCTGGGTGTTGCCGTCCTCTATCGATCTCTGAAGCTTGTTTATCCTGCCCGACGCGACCATGACCGGCAAAACGACGACGAGCACGAGAATGATCCCGGCGGCGATGAGAGCCACCGTCTGCTCTCGCGGCTGCATTCCCAGATACGCGTTGTACAGGTTCTGAATCTTCAACCTGTCGAGGCTGAGCGATCCGGCCTTGAGCGCCATCTCTTACTCCTTTGCAGCACCGGTATCTCCCGGCTGCTTTATCTCCAGGGACAAGTCGAACTTTATCTCGCCCTTCGTCCCTTTTCGCACGTTGCCCGTCGTTACATTTTTGAAGTGCTCCGACTTCTCCATGGCCATCTTCACTTTGTCCACCGTTTCAAACGAGCCGGTGCGCCCTGAAAGGGTCACGCGGTCCTGTGTCACGCTTATGTCCTCCACGTCTACGGCAACTTCTTCCCTGGCCGGCATCACCTGCGAGATCTCTTTGAGGACATCCAAAGGCGAAAATCCAGTAGCCGCCCTGAGCTTTGCGATGCGATCCGCCACCTCGGCCTTCTTCCCCTTTAGGACCGAGAGCGAACCCGTGGTCGTCGACAGCGCGCGTTTCGGCGTGCCGGGGAGCGCCTGCAGAACAAGCTGCGAAGCGTTGTCCTGAATCTTTTCAACCTTCTGCTTGAGCGTGTAATATTTTATGGAGAAGTTGAGTAGGGCCAAAAATATTATGAAGCCGGCAATGATCGCCGTGTGTCTTAGGCCCCCTCCCAGCTGTTCGACATCTCCGCGGTACGCGAATTCATCCCTCCTGAAATTGACGTCCGGCAGCCCCGGCCCCGCCACCTCCTTGAGGGCCAGCGAAAGAGCCTGCGGTATGACGTGTCTGTGGGCCTCCGCGTGTTCGAGTCTGCTGAAGTGAAATTCCGTGCAGTTGAGGTACGCGACGTTTATTTTCAGAAAATCGGAAAAATAGCTGTCGATGCCCGGAAGGCGCGACGTTCCGCCGCACAGATAAATACCCTCCACCGGCACATTTTCCAGATCGTTGTAGGAAAATATCGTCTGCCGTACGTGAAGAAGCAAGTCATCTATGACGCTCTTGACCGCAGTCATCACGTCGCTCGACAGGTCGTCCACCACTTCGCTTGTCGACTGCGGTATCTGGCCCATCTCGATCTTCAACCGCTCCGCCTCGTCCGGCCCGACACCCAGCCTTTTGGCGATGGCTTCTGTGATAGCTTTGCCCGCCACCGAAACGGCGCGCACGTAACCCAATCTCTTTCCCTGAAAGATTGAAATCGTGGACTTCTCATGACCTATATCGATGATCGCGAAGGCGCCTTCAGGCGGCACCATCCCCAGATTGACCAGATTCGCGAACTCCACACCCTCGACTGAAAGATGTCTTGGATCGATGGAAAGACCCTGGAGCATCGCAAGTCTCTTCGCGACTTCTCCCTTCGGCGTGTAGAGGGCCATGACCCTTGACGCCTCTTTGCCGGTCCACAAGACGGCGTAGTCCACTACGACTTCATCGAGGTGAAACGGAATGTAATTTTCAATTTCAAATTCGATCGTCTGATCGATCTTTTTTCTGGACCCGAAAGGGAAGGTCAGAAGGCGTGACGAGACAAGTTGACCCGGAAAACCGCAGCAGACCGCGTCCCAATGGAGATTATGGTCGTCGATCAAGCCCTGAAGTGCCAGGGCAGCCGACTCTTCACGGGATAACAGTTCGCTCTCGGTGACGCGGCGTTCGTAAAAAGCGACGAATTCAAACGATTTGAAGCTCCTCGAGAGCTCCGCCACCTTCACCGAGTAACTGCCTATGTCTATCCCTAAAATTGTCTGGGGCATAAATTTCTTTCAAGATTAGCAAGAAAAGCGAGAAAAGCAAGTTCAGTATATTCTCCAGTATAAGAGCTTCCACTTTTTCGGATCCGCTTCCTTAACATCGAGCACGGATTTGATGCGAACCGTAGTGTCCCCCACGGCACCCGTGAGAATGAGGCTGAAGTATCGCGGCTCAGTCGTGATGTAGGCCGCAAATCCGCTCGCAGTTCCACCCGCTGTCCCTCCGGTTGTCGTTCCTCCCGTCGTCGTGCCGGCCGGAGGAGTCGCGGGCGCGGGCCCTGCAGCGGCCCCTATGGCCGTATTAAGTGTTTGGGAAATCTGCTGCTTCAACTGATCTCCCATGCCCCCCATCGCACAACCTTCATGGACCGCATCGACAAGCTTTCCCATTGTTTCCGGCTCGCCGATCTTGACCGGAGGAAGAGTCGGCGTAGATTCAATGTAACGTCTGATGATCGACTGAAGCACGGCATCGTCCGCAGTGCAGACGTTCACCAGCCCCCCGTCGCCGTAGACCGTAAAATCCTTCTGCAGAGGGGCGAACCATCCGTCCACGACTCCATCGACCAGATACGCTTCGTCAAGTGTGGTGAATTTTCCGTTCTTCACGGGGTAGCCTTTTCCCAACCGGTCGTAGAGGCTCATCTCCGGGCCCGACTCGACACCGTCCAGCTCGTTTATCATTTCATTCGTATCGACCCAGTCGCCTATGTTCCGCACGGCGTCTTGCACCTTAACATCGACCTCCTCAAAGGCCTCTTTGTAAGCCTCCACGCCCAGCATGTTCATGAGGCTGATCTTGAAGGTGTCATAGGCGTTGTGGCTCCCCTCCGGGGGTTTCTGCGTGGGATTCAGACCGGAAAAATAATTGAGGTTAATCTTCGTGGCCTCATCGGTGCACTCGCCGTCGAAATCGCCCTCGAATTTTAAAAACTCCTGTGCCTCGCTTTCCTCTCCCATCGTCACCATTTTTTTGAACTCCGGCGGCAGCTCTTCGGCTCCCTCTCCGCCCAAAAAGACGGCGCGTGTGAGCGCGGTTGACATCGGGAACTGCTGGCAGAGCGGCAGATTGGCGCTTGCGCCGAGAAACTGGCCGAGATTTTGAGTCTGAACGACCTGTCTGAACATGCGGTCGAACTTGAGCTCCACCTGCATGAAACGGTACGCGGACTGCGCAAGATACTGCGCCCTCAAACGGTCAAGCTCGTTCTGGGCGAGATGATAGTTGACGTTCGTGTTGTAGGCGA
Organism: bacterium; assembly: GCA_041739675.1. Lineage (GTDB taxonomy): Bacteria > UBA10199 > UBA10199 > 2-02-FULL-44-16 > DYJF01 > DYJF01. The sequence goes on along the minus strand of JBGSNL010000006.1, from coordinate 7,878 downwards.
ATTCGATCGCCATCGCCGTCATTATTGAAATGGCGCCGAGCACGAGAATTAGGGCCATGCCCTTCTTGGACTTGAGAGTTGAGGCCATAATGCTGCAAACCTTTTTAGAAATCGATCAAGCTGGCCGACATCGGCAGCAAGACCATGGTCTTCATTGTAATGCTTTTCTCTTCGTCATCAGGGTCGGGAAATGAGACCGTGATTTTGACGGCGCGGGGCAGCCTGCCCTGATAATCTATGACGTCCGTGTTCCAGACCTTTCCCCATTCCTCCTTGCGGTCGTCATAGAATTCCAAATCGAAATCCCTGATATTTTCGCCCAGAACATAAGGGGTAGTTTTGATCTCCGTCTCCGCGTCAAGCCACGGCGTCTCGCCGCGCACGAGATTTACGACGCCCTGCTCTTCAGTGGAGGCTTGGGTTTCGTAGATCAATTTGCATTGGTCCGATTCCTTGGCGCCGCTGTACAAGCGAAAATGAGACATCGACGTGAATCTTATGCTGTCGCGGTTTCCGCCGTCCTCCGCTATGAAAAAAGTCACGGGTCTCGGAACGGTTACTATCTCAGCCACTGGAGCCGTCGGCGTGCCGCCGGTCGTTGTCGAGGCGGCCGCGCCAGCAGCGCCCGGTTTCCCCATCAGAAAGGCCATCGTCAGATCGTCGGCGATCTTCTGAAGAACGACACGCCCACGCTGATATACCATGTCGCGCTTCTCTATCCTCTCCTTGGAATTGAGGCTCTGCGACTGCGTCGACCAAATGAGGACCATGATCATCCCCATGATGGCCACCGAGACGAGAACCTCAAGAAGGGTGAAACCAGATTCAGAGTTTGACAATGTGCGTGACGACATCGATTTTCTGCTCCTCCCCCATATCCTCCCACAACACTTCCACCGTTAATTCGCGCACGGTCTTTCCGATCTCCTCCGTCAACTGCCGGCCGATCAGGGTCTGAACGCTTCCTTCTTCCCCCGTAACGGGTGCCGGGAGCTTCACTCCCTTGACCGTCACTCTCCATTTATATCTTTCAAAGGGTTCTTCGAAGTTCCCCTCCTCGCTTTTTTCCTCCGGGAACTCCCCTCGCTTCTGCACTTTTTCAAGATCCAGCTCGACCTCGGCGATCTTCATCCTGGCAAGCATCGTCGCCTCGGTGATCCTTTCCGCGCGTCCGCTCGTGATCATGGTGTTCCCCTGAAAATTCATAAGAGCAACGAGCGAGATCGCAAGGATCGCCACGGCCACCATAATCTCCAAGAGAGTGAACCCGTTGGCTTTCGGGGCGAGGATGGTGCGGAGACGGAGTCGTTTGCGGGTTACGGCCCGCAAACGCACCTTATCTCTCAGCGGCTGCATTATCATAACCATGGGGGCAGCCGCTTCCGAGATACTCCGCACCATCCTCGCCCCTACGCCAACGGGTTCACTTCTTTTCAAATGTTCTATACTCATTTTCGATTTTGACCTGGCCGGTTATGGGGTTGGTCTCCAAAGAATAGTGGACCTCGTCGTCTTCATCGCGAAGATTTATTATCGCGTGCTCCACATAACCGTTCGGGAAAAAGTTGATCGTCGCCTCGCCCCCCTCCTGAGGCACCGGATTGTGCTCGGTAATAACGTCTTTGAAATAGACAGGGTCCGGCAGTTTTGTGGGCTTCAGGAGGAACGACTCGACCTGCGAGAAGGTGGGCTCCTTGATCTCAAGTTTGGGTATCTGTCCCGTGGATTTCTCCACCATGCCCTCGGGCAGCTCGCCAGCGCCCTCCTCCTCCCCGCCCGCGGCCTCTTCGGCGACCTTCGCCTCTTCCGCCGCTTTTTTCTCCTCCTCCTTCTTCTTTTCCTCTCTTTTTTTCTTATCTTTTTCCTCGGGTGCCAAAAGGAACGGATCGCGCGTCGCTTCCACCCAGTATGTCTTCTCGGTGACGTCGACGACCAGACGCAGATAGACACCCTCGGTCACCGATTTGTTGTAGAGATAGCGGATCGTCGACGCGAGCTTATTCGAGGTCGTTTTCATATCGGTTTCGAGATAGTCGTTCATCCCGCCGATAACGAGACTCATAAGAAGCGCCACAATCGCAATCGCAACTATAAGCTCAAAGAGAGTGAAACCGCTCCCAGACCTTAGTCCCGAGACCTGAGACCGGACATCATTGTCCCTCTGTCTCAAAGGAGCTGATGTCTGCATCGATCTCCTCGCCCCCCTCCTGTCCGTCACGGCCCAGTGAGTAAATCTCGTAATCATGTCCCTGAATTCCGGGACTGTAATACTTGTAATCGCCGTTCCACGGATCCCTGGGAACCTTGCCGCCCTTGAGATAGCCCTTGGGCGGATAGCGGGCGGGGATGCGGCCTGTCGTCGGCTTTTCTATGAGCGCCTGCAGACCCTGTTCCGTAATGGGGTAGAAGCCATTGTCGCGCCTGTACTGATCGAGCGCCTCCTCCAGGCCCTTGATCTGTGTCTTAGCGGTCGAGACCTTCGCCTCATCTAACCTGTCCAGCACGTTGACTGTAACCACGGTCGCGATGAGACCAAGAATGGTGATCACCACCATGATTTCAATCAGCGTCATACCTTTCACGTTCCTGATCAACTTTTTCATCCCTCCTCCTTCCGTATTAGTGATCAGTGATCGGTGATCAGTGATCAGTTTCGTTTATTCAGCCGTTTTTCATGCGCCGAGCTGGTTGAGTTTCATGATCGGCAACAGTATAGACATAACTATAAAAGACACAACACCCGCCATCACAAGAATCATGATCGGCTCAAGCAGCGTCATCAGCGTGGATATCGTGTTGTCGACCTGCGTGTCGTAGGCATCGGCGACGCGCTCAAGCATGCGTTCAAGTTCGCCGGTCTTCTCGCCGATGGCTATCATCTGCGTTACGATCGGCGGAAACTCACCGCTTCTCTTTAGCGGCTCGGCGACGCTTTGGCCCTCACGGACGTTGTCGCGCGTCTGTTCGATGACACGCTTGATGATCACGTTGGTCACAATGTTCCTGACGATATCCATCGATGCCAGAAGAGGAACGCCGCTTGCGAGCAAGGTCGACAGCGTCCGTGAAAAACGCGAGATCATGATCATGCGCTGCAACTTGCCGACAAGCGGCATCTTCAGCATTCGCCTGTCGAGCCACTCTTTGCCGCCCGGCGTCCTGATATATTTTCTGAAAGCGTAGATTGCAGCGGGTATCAGAATGGCAAAGATGTACCAGTAGTCCTTCACCGCATTCGAAGCGCCCATGAGTATGCGCGTTGGAAGCGGGAGCGTGGCATGAACGTCCTCGAAAATTTTTGTGACCTTCGGGACGACGTAAACAAGCAGCATGCCCATGAGAGCCAAGCCCACGATCGACATGATGGCGGGGTAGATCATCGCACCGATGATCTTGCTTCGGAGCTTGGATTGGCCCTCGGTAAAATCGGCAAGGCGCTGAAGCACGATTTCCAAGGCGCCGCTGTTTTCGCCGGCATTGACCATGTTGACGTACAGATCGCCGAAGACTTTTGGATGGCCCTTCAGCGCATCGGAGAGTTTTCCGCCTCCCATGACCTGCTCTCTCACCTGCGAGAGGATCGTCCTGAGCTTCACGTTCTCAACCTGGTCGATGAGTGCAGTGATGGAATCGACAAGGGGAATGCCCGCGGCCACGAGTGTTGCCAGCTGTCTTGTCATTATTGCGACATCCTGAACCTTTATGCGCTGAAAATATTTGGAAAAATCAACCTGCGAGGAGAGTGATATCTTGGCGCTCTTTGCCGCTCCCTGGACATTAAGCGACGTCGGAAACAGACCCATCCGCCGAAGCTTGGCGCGCGCGGCGCGCTCGTTTTCAGCATCGACGATCCCGTTTGAACGTTTCCCTTTGGAATCGATTCCTACGTATTCAAAGACAGGCATTCTCCCCCTATCCTGACTCTTCCTGCGTCACTCGAAGCACCTCGGCGATCGTCGTCATTCCGGCCAGCACCTTCGCCGCAGCGTCATCTCTCAATGTCTTCATACCCTGCGACATCGCGACCTTCTTGATCATCGAGGCATCGGACCCCTTCATGAGTTCATTTCTGACAGCGTCGGTAACGAGCAGTATCTCGTAGATCCCAAGCCGGCCTGTGTAGCCGGTTTCCATGCAGTTTGGGCAACCGACGGGACGGAATATCTGACGCCCGCCGAGTTCCGCCGACGTGAGGCCGATCCCCTTGAGCTCTTCATCGTCGGGCACGTATTTCCTCGCACAGTCCTTGCATACGGTTCTCACAAGGCGCTGGGCGATAATACCTATGACCGAAGACGAAACGAGAAACGGCTCCACTCCCATTTCGACGAGCCTTGTGATCGATGAGGGCGCGTCGTTTGTGTGGAGCGTGGAAAAAACCAAGTGGCCCGTGAGAGACGCTTGAATGGCAATCTCAGCCGTTTCCCGGTCGCGGATTTCGCCCACCATCAGCACGTCCGGATCCTGACGCAAGAATGAACGGAGCCCGGCGGCAAACGTCAGCTCGATTTTCGGATTGACCTGCATCTGGTTGACGCCGGGGAGCTGATATTCGACGGGGTCCTCGACCGTGATGATCTTGAGCTCGGGCGAATTTATTTTCGACAGGCACGAATAAAGTGTCGTCGTCTTTCCCGAACCCGTGGGGCCGGTGACAAGGATGATGCCGGTCTTGCGGTGTATGAGATCGTTGACGATCTCAAGATGACGCCCCATGAGACCCAGAGTCTCAAGTTCCAGAAGAACAGCCGCTGCGTCAAGAAGACGCATGACGACGCTTTCGCCGTGGGTTGTGGGAATAGTCGAGACACGGATATCGATATCTTTTCCGGCTATCTTTATCCTTATGCGCCCGTCCTGGGGCAGGCGCTTTTCCGCGATGTTTAGCTGACTCATGATCTTGACGCGCGAGATAATCGAATTTTGGGCCCGCTTCGGGGGCTTCATGATATCGTAGAGGATGCCGTTGATGCGGAAACGGATGGCGAGCTCGCGCTCGAAGGGCTCTATGTGAATATCGGAGGCCTTCTGTTTCACGGCACGGAACAGGAGCGTGTTGACGAGTCTTATAATAGGCGCCTCGTCGGTAGCGTCTAAAAGATCGACCGGTTCGTTGAACTCGTCGGCGATCTCCTCGGTTTCGGTAAGCTCGTTCACCATGTCCTCGCCCGACGTGGACGTCTTGTTATACACGGCGTTGATCGCGTTCACTATTTCATATGAGGACGAGATGACCGGTTTTATCTCGCAGCCGAAGATCATGCGCAAATCGTCCAGCGCATAAAAATTTGTGGGATCCGCGATGGCCACGACAATTGCGCCGTTCTCTTTCCTAAGCGGCAGCACCTCATTTTGCTTCGCGTAGTTGATAGGTATGTTGCCGACAAGATCGGGCGCTATGGATTCAATGTCGATTTTATTTTCGTAGGGAAATCCCAGCTGGACGGAGAGCGCCTTCAGAATATCTTCGGTGCGCAGGAATTTGAGCTGAACCAGCGCCTCGCCCAGTTTGATCCTGCGCTCCCTCTGCAAAGTGAGCGCCTGCTCCAACTGCTCTTCGGTGAGGGAGCTCGTCTCCAAAAGTATCGCGCCAAGACTTCGTGTTTCCATAATTTAATATGCCAAATCCATCTCGTCCAATTTCTTCGGGGGCGCAGATGCAGCGGGAGCGCTTGGGGGCGCAGCCTGATATGTGGTAGCGCTTGATATCTCCTTCGGCTTTGCGGCCGGCTCCGGCATCGCGGCAGCAGGCTGTACAGCGGGACCAAGGGGCTGCGACGTCTGAGACGGCGGCGTGTACTCAAGCAAATCGGCGCGGTGAGCCGCAATCGTGTTTCGGATCGAGCGCTGCTGTTTCTTGCCGTAATTGTCGTCGATGAATTTGTTCCGCTGATTGATCTTGGTCTGCATGATGCTCTGGAAGTCGGACGGGTCCTTGATCACGTGCGGGGTTATGAAAACAAGCAGGTTCGTTTTTGAACTGTCCGAGGTCGTCTGGCTGAAAAGCATTCCCAATATCGGGATGTCGCCCAGAATGGGGATCTTCTGCTTGCTGTGGTTCACGACGTCCTGCATGAGGCCGCCCAGCACGACGGTCTGTCCGTCCATGGCCATGACGGTCGTGGAGATGTTTCTGGTCGTCGTTGGCGATGCGACCGCACCCTTCGGCGGCGGTTCGAAATTCGAGAGCTCATGCTCGATCTTCAGGCGCACCGCATCCCCCTCGCTGATCTGTGGCGTGATTTTTAACATCAACCCGGCCTTCAAGGGTGTGGGAGATGTCGTAATGACGCCGGTTGCGGTGGAGGTGGAGCTCGACGCATATTCCGTCCGCTCCACTTTGATCTGTGCCTCTTCGTTATCGAGAGTCAAAATATTCGGCGTCGAGACAACGTTCGCGTCCGTATAGGTCTGCATGATATTCAGAAAAGCGGAGAAGGCGGGAATCGTGACATCCTGCGTTCCGCCCCCCGTCACCGGAACCTGTATTGTAATTGAATCACGTCCCAGCGCGCCGCCCAAGAGACCGCCGGCGCTGAAAAACGACGTCGGATCGAAAAGCTGGCCCACTGCGCCGAAGGTCTGCCCGAATCCCAGAACCGAATTGTTCCCGCCTCCGCCGAACGCGGAAGCGCCGTAGGCCGACCCCTTCTTTAGAGTCAGCTCCATGACAATGGATTCAAGATAAACCTGGCGGCGCGGGATATCTAACTTGCTGATCAGCTCGTCGACGAGCGTCTGGTAATCCTTGGGAGACGCCGTGATGATGAGAGCGTTCGTGGTCTTGTCAGCGCCTACCGTGATGCCCCCTTCTAACTTTGCGACCGTCGGAGATTTTGGTGCCGCCGCCCCTGCCGCGCCGCCCTTACCGTCGCCCGGCTTTGCACCGCCGCCGCCAAGCGCTATTGTTCCTCCTGCCGTTACCGACGACAGCGTGGCAGCCAAGTCCTCCGCATTTGCATATTTGAGATAATGGACATGCACCGTGCCCGTCTCGCCTATCATCTCCGTGTCGAGCTTCGCTATCAGATCCTTAATCTTGTCTATGGACCTTTTCGAGGCGAGCACAATGACGCTGTTCGTGCGCTCGTCGGCTATGATCTTGGAAACTTCCTCGACCTCCTCGATGGCAGCCTCTCCGCGCCTGGGGGCCGCCCTGGGCGTCTTGGCCTTCTCAATTTCAAACAGGTTAAGGACCGTGTCTGCTATCTGTTTTGCATCCGCGTACAGGATGGGAATTATTTCCACCACCTGCTGCGGGCCTTCCTGATCGAGCTCCTTGATGATCTTCATCAGGCGGTCGATGTTTGTTCCGGAATCCGTGATGATGAGAGTGTTCGTCGCCGGATAAGCGAAAAGATTTCCTTCCTTGGAGATAAGACCCTTGATCGCGTTGGACATGTCCACCGCGCTGATGTTCGAAAGGGAAATCAACCGCGTAATGAAACTGTCCGTGTATGGAGTGGAATCGACATGAATCGGGATCGGGCTTCCGAGCGCGTCTTTGAGGGCCACAATTTTTATGATGCCGGCCGGCCCCGTAACGACAGTGAAACCCGCGACTTCAAGGGCCGAGAGAAAAGCCTGATAGGCCTCTTCTTTCGTCATCATCCTCTCGGACAGGATCGTCACCTTCCCCTTGACCTTATCGTCTATGATGAAGTTCTTGCTCGTCGCCTTGCTGATCTGCTTGATCACAGCCGTGATGTCCTGATCCTGAACGTTCAAATAAACCATTTCAGGCCCGGGAGCAGCTCCCGTCTCGGCGGAAGCACTCGGCGCCTGTGAAGCCGGTGAAGCTTCGCCTCCCGTAACCGGAGGCGCGACAGGAGCGGGCGCTGGCGTAGCAGGCGGTGACGGCAACCTGACCGTTCCCGC
>JBGSNL010000057.1:0-53980 GCA_041739675.1 bacterium | reverse complement strand
CGCAGGGGACCTCTCTTGCGGTCTTGCTCCCCCCCATCGGAATTCTTGCGGCTTACCGCTACTGGCAGGCGGGCAACGTTCATCTGAAGGCGGCGCTCATCATCGCTGCCACCTTCATAATCGGCGGCTACATCGGCGCGTCTTATGCCGTTAATATTTCACCCACACTTATGAAAAGAATTTTCGGCGCGGCGTTGACCGCCATTGGCATATTCATGATGTTTTCGGGAAGATAAACAAGGAGGGGCTATGAAATGGACAAGAATCGGTCTCGTCTCTTTAGTGTGTTTCGCGGTATTTGCGGGCAAGGCGTGGGCGATATGCCAGGAGCCTGAAATAGTCGAGCTCAGGGCGGGCATGAAGGTAATCGCCCCGCTTGCGGGACCGAACTGGCAGGTTTCAAAGGTGGACAAAATTTCCAAGGGCAACGTCACGGTGAAAGACGCAGAGGGCGGCCTTGGCAGCATGAAGTCAAGTGAAGTGGTGCCGCATCCGGACGTGCTCTACAAAAAAGACAGCTATCCCTGCTTCAAGACGGGCGATCAGGTAGTAGCCAAGGCGCAGGGTGACATATGGCGGACGGCCACTGTGAAAAAGATCGACAACGACAAGATCGAAGTGCAGTTCATGGATAAGAGCAAAAAAACACTCAAAGGAAACGAAATCGTGAGAAAGCCTAAGTAACAATTTCCAGCTCCGGAGTCTAAAATGGGAAAGATCATCATATCAATAGCGGCCGTATTTTTGATGCTTGGATTCGTGTCGATTTCGCCGGCGCAAGATCAAAGACCGGGTCAGGAGCTTGTCTTCCCGAAAGATCAGGTGAAGGAGCATCCCTCTGACATCCACGTGGGATCGGATCCATATTACCGCCAGGAAAATAAAAAGTACGAGGGAACGGACAAAGAGGGTTATAAACGTGACTATGATCCGAACGCGCAGTACTACGAATCGACAACAACGATAAAAAAAGCGGATAAGAAGAAAAAACCTGAAGAAGAACCGGTTGAATGATCGACATGCACGGAGACATTGACTTCAGTCAAAACCGGCAGTACCTTTTCATTTGAGATATGGCACCTATCAACCTAAAACAGCCTGAAACGGAAGATGCCGTAAACGTCCTTGTTGTTGACGACGACAGGACGAACCTCGCCGTCATCGAGAAGATGCTCGTGTCGCAGGGATTCAAGGTGAAACTTGTGGCGTCGGGCAAAGAGGCACTGGACAGCGTTAAAGATCATTTGCCCGACGTCATACTGCTAGATGTGATGATGCCGGGAATGGACGGATTTGAAGTTTGCAAAAGGCTGAAGAGCAGCGAAGAAACACGCCTCATCCCCATCATTATAGTCACTGCCCTGAGGGAGCGCGAGGATAAGATCAAGGGCTTTGAGTCCGGGTGCGACGAATTTATCAGCAAACCCATCGACCGTCTTGAACTCATCGCGCGGGTCAAGGCGCTGGCCAAGGTCAAGAGGTTGAATGACGAGCTGGAACATGCCGAGGCGATCGTCTTGAGCCTCGCCCGCGCCGTCGAGGCAAAAGATCAGACGACGGCCGATCATTGCGACAGCTTGATCCGCCTGACCGACGATTTCGGCAAATTTCTGGGGCTCAGCGAAAAGGAACGCCGCATTCTGATGCGCGCCTCAATCCTTCACGATGTGGGAAAGATCGCAATTCCCGATCTCATTCTCATGAAACCGGGAAAGCTCACAGAGGGGGAATGGGAAGTCATGCGCACGCACCCCGTTGTGGGCGAGGAGATCTGCCATCCGCTAAGGTCGCTCAAGGACGTCTGCCCCGTGATCCGCCATCACCATGAAAGGTGGAACGGCACCGGCTATCCCGACGGTCTCGTGGGGGAATCGATTCCATATCTTGCGCGTGTCTTTCAGTTGGTCGATGCGTACGACGCCATGATGAGAATCCGCCCCTACAAGCGCGCATTCACGCTTGAAGAGACGATCGCGATGCTGACGGAAGAAACCCAGAAGGGGCTCTGGGATCCGAAGCTAATTGAAAAATTCCTGAAGTTCCTCGAAGCAAATCCTAAAGCTGCAACCCGTTAACCTTTTATCACACCCAGCGGTTTCAATTTCGCAACTTTTTTGGAGATGCCTGCGCCGGCGACGGCGTCGACGACATCCGCGACGTCTTTGTAGGCCTCCGGCACCTCTTCGACTACGGTTTCGCGCGAAGCCCCGCGCACGATGATTCCCTTTTCTGCCAGTTCCGCTTCGATGTCGCGGCCGCGGCACAACTTCTTCGCCGCGTGCCTGCTCATGAGGCGCCCCGCGCCGTGGCACGTGGAGCCGAACGTTTCTTCCATCGCCTTTTGAGTTCCGACAAGAACGAAGGAATAGCGGCCCATGTCGCCGGGGATCAAAACCGGCTGGCCGATTTCCCGATAAACCGCCGGAACTTCGGGATGCTTTGCGGGATATGCGCGCGTGGCGCCTTTTCTGTGGACGCAGACTTTCCGCGAAGAATTGCCGACGATGTGCTCTTCAAATTTTGCGATGTTGTGGCAGACGTCATAAACGGGCGCGATTCCCAGATCGGCCGGCCCCATGTGAAGAACCTTTTCAAGCGTTTCGCGGACCCAGTGCGTTATCATCTGCCTGTTTGCAAACGCGAAGTTGGCGCCCGCAGCCATCGCCGCAAAATAACGTTTTCCTTCCGGCGAATTTATAGGCGCGCAGCAAAGTTGTTTATCGGGAAGTTCTATTTTGTATTTTCGCGACGCCGCGAGCATTATTTCAATGTGGTCGTCGCATATCTGGTGGCCAAGCCCGCGCGAACCGGTGTGAACGGTTATCGTCATCTGCCCCTTGAAAAGTCCCATCACACTTGCGGCCACCTCGTCGTAGATCTCTTCCACCTCCTGAATCTCGACAAAATGGTTGCCGCTCCCCAAAGTTCCAAGCTGATCTTTTCCACGCTCTTTTGCGCGCTCGCTCACCGCTTGCGGATCGGCACCGTGAATGCATCCGCCCGCTTCAATGTGGGCCAGATCGTTTTCATCTCCGAAGCCCCGCCTCACCGCCCACTTTGCGCCTTCTTTCAGCACGTCTCTCAAATCATCGTGGCTCAATGTGAAATCACGATGATGCGCGCCGACTCCGGTGGGGATTTCGCGGAAGAGGTGATTCACTATCTCCCGCTTTTTTTCGAGAATATCTTTTGCGGGAAGATCTGTGCGCAGAAGACGCACTCCGCAGTTGATATCGTAGCCCACCCCTCCCGGCGAGATGATGCCCTCTTCCATGTCGAAGGCAGCGACACCCCCGATGGGAAAACCGTAACCCCAGTGGATGTCCGGCATCGCCAAAGACGCCCTCACTATTCCGGGAAGGCACGCGACGTTCATGACCTGCTGGCAGGATTCATCCTTCAAAATGTCATCTAGCATGCGTTTTGATGCATAGATGATCCCGTCGACGCGCATGGCGCCGTGCTTCGGTATGCGCCAGCAAAAATCGTTGATGCGCTCGATGTCCATAAATCGCCTTTCAAATATCGAAGATTATCTGCGCGTGCCAGCAGTCGCCGGCCTTCTCAAGGGAGAGCTTGTGGTAGGTGACCGCCTTGATCTGGCGGAGCATTTCGTGGCGGAGCTTGTCGAACTTCATCCCCTTGGCGCTTCCTGAAAGAGACGTATCCGTGAGTTTATCGATGTAAAAATGGGAAAGGACCAGATGGCGCGTGTCGAAGACGTACAAAAGTTCCTGCAGCCATTTGACAAGGAGCTCGTCGGGCTTTTGGGCCTCTACATCTATGGGGACATTGATTGATGCGGTGAGATTGGGTTTGGAAGCGACCATCACATCGAACATGGCCTCCGCGGCGCGGATGAAGAGTTCTTCCCTGTTTTCGCCCGCGACGCGGATGCCTATATCTGCGGTGTGATCGATCACCTCATAAGATTTTAAAGCCATTCGTAACTTACGATATCGTGGGTCTCAAAGAAATAGGAGACTTCAAACTTTGCCGTGTCAGGCGCGTCGGAACCGTGAACCGCGTTCTTCTCGATTGACGATCCGAAATCTTTTCTGATCGTGCCGTCCGCCGCCTCTTCGGGATTTGTGGCCCCCATCACCTTGCGCCACGTCTTGATTGCATTGTCACCTTCCAAAGTGAAGATGAGCACCGGGCCTGATGTCATGAATGTCACCAAGCTATCAAAAAAGGGCTTGCCCTTGTGCACGGCGTAGAAACCCTCGGCCCTTTTCTTGTCTAATTTCATCATCTTGCAGGCGACCATCTTGAGGTTTGCATCCTCGGCCCGCTTCAGAATTTCGCCGATAACGCCCTTTTCCAGCGCGTCCGGTTTAACCACTCCCAACGTCCTTTCCACTGCCATGTGTTCCTCCTTAGAAAACCAGTGATTGGTGATCAGTGATCAGTAAAATCTCCTTAGTGTTCGTATATAAAAAATGCCTGATTGTAAACCATTTTTGGCGATTTTTACTGTATTGGCGGCTTCTCTTCCACTTCCGACGCGGTTTTGCCGGTTTCCGCATTGTCGGTGTTTTTGACCTTGTTCGAGCTCTTTCCCCTGTTTTCAATCCCCTTCAGGCGCCCTTCGACGACCGCTTCATTTGGATATCGTTTCTTTGCGTCCTGGGCGAATTTGTGTGCCGTGCCAAGGTACCCCATCTCTTCCAGACAGGTAGCGACGCGCAACTCCGCCTCTCCGGCAAGAGCAGATTTAGGTGCCTCTTTGAGCATCGCATAGTAAAACCTCACCGCCTTCCCGGGCTTTCCCTCCAGAAAATATGTCTCCCCAATATTGAAGAGGGCACGATAGCGAAATTCCGGCGCGACACCGGTTTTCTCGACAAAACCCCTGAGCTCGGTGCGCGCCTGCTGGAACTCGTTTCCCATTATGTAGGCCTCGCCCAGTTTCATCTTATACATCTGGGCATCGTCGTGGCCGGGGAAATATTTGAGAAGCGCGGTGTATTCCTCCACGCTGCCCAAAGGGTGGTTCTCCTTTTCGAAAAGGACAGCGCGGCGCTCGTGCGCAAGACGCGCCGCTTCGGAAGTAGGCGCGGCTTCGATCGCCTGCTGATATGCAGCGAGTCCCCTCTTCACATCTCCCAGGGGGTTCGCATAAAGATCGCCCAACCTGAGCCAGATCACGGCAGTGCGCGCATCATTGGGATTATTTTTGACGAGACGGTCGTAGATCTTCACGGCCTTCGTATAATTGCCGAGACCGATCTCGCCTTCCGCGCGCCTGTACGATTCGTCGAACGTGAGTTTCGTGCAGGAGACCAGAAAAATGAGGACAAGGCCTATGAAAAGATATCTACGCAGAGACTTCCCCTTCATCCTCATTATCCTCGGCGAGTCTGGCGACAGAGACGACCTTCTCGCCCTCGTCTATGGATATGAGGCGCACCCCTTGAGTGTTGCGGCCTATGGTGGGTATTTCCTTCGCGCGGCTTCTTATGACTTTTCCGCCGTCGGTGACGAGCATGATGTCGTCCGCGTCGGTGACCTGGCGCGCGCTCACGACCGGCCCGTTTCTCTCCGAGACCTTGATCGTGATTATTCCCGAGCCTCCGCGCGACTGGACGCGATATTCGGAAAGCTCCGATCTCTTGCCGTAGCCGTTCTCGGTGACGGTGAGAACGCTCGCATCGGATGACAAGACTTCCATGCTGACAACTTCGTCCTTACCCCCAAGCGAAATGCCGCGCACGCCGCGCGCCGATCTTCCCATGTCGCGCACGTCGCCCTCGGGGAAGCGGATCGCCTGCCCTTCTTTCGTGGAGATGAGAATTTCCTGATGGCCGGAAGATAAATGGGCGGAGATGAGCTCGTCGCCCTCGTCAACCGTCGTGGCTATGATCCCGCCCGGACGCGGATTTGAAAACGCCATGAGCTCCGTTTTTTTGATCACGCCCTTTTTTGTGGCCATCACTATGAAGTGGCCCTCTTTGAAATCCATCACTGGTAAGATGGCCGCCACGTGATCGTCCGATGGCATGCGTATGAGTGAAGTAATGGGCTGGCCGCGCGCCACCCTGCCAACCTGCGGCAGCTCATGCACCTTGAGCCAGAACACTTTGCCCGATGAAGAGAATATCATTATATAGCTGTGCGTGGAGGCGATGAACAGATCCTCGACAAAATCCTCTTCGCGCGTGGACATTCCGGTCTTGCCCTTGCCGCCCCTGCGCTGCGCGCGGTAGATGCTGATGGGGTTCCTCTTGATATAGCCGCGATGGGAGACCGTGACGACCATCTCCTCTTCCTGGATCAGGTCCTCGACGGAGAGCTCCTCGGTCTTGGCCTGAATCACCGTGCGGCGCGCATCGCCGTATTTTTCCTTCACCTCTGTCAACTCATCCACGATGATTTTCATCACGAGACGCTCGTCTTCCAAAATCGTCTTGAGCTCCTTCATGAGTTTTTTTACCGCTTCATATTCGTCCGCCAGCTTCTGGCGCTCGAGGCCGGTCAAACGCTGCAATCTCATCTCAAGGATCGCCTGCGCCTGGACCTCGGAGAGCTTGAACTCCTTCATCAGGCCGACCCTGGCTACGGACGGCTCTTTTGATTTCTTGATGAGGGCGATAACCGCGTCGATATTGTCGAGCGCGATCTTCAAGCCTTCCAATATGTGAAGTCTTTTTTCCGTCTCTTTGAGGCGGTGGGTCGTCCTTCTTATGACAACTTCTTTCCTGTGATCGACGAAGAGCTGGAGCGCCTCCTTGAGATTCACGATCTTTGGCTGGCCGTTGACTATGGCAAGAAGGATTGCGCCGAACGATGTCTGCAGCGGCGTCTGGGCGTAGAGTTGGTTCATCACAACGCCCGCAACCGTTCCGCGTTTGAGCTCCACCACGACGCGCATGCCGTCGCGGTCGGATTCGTCTCGAAGATCGGCCACGCCTGAAATCTTGTCCTCTTCGATCAGATCCGCGATGCGCTCGATGAGTTTTGTCTTGTTTATCTGATAGGGAATTTCGGTGATGACAATGGACTCTTTGTCGCCCTTGGCCATGGGCTCGATCATCGCGCGTCCGCGCATCTGCATGGAACCGCGCCCCGTCTCGTACGCGTTCTTGATCCCTTCCGTGCCGTGGATGAAACCGCCCGTCGGAAAATCCGGCCCCTTGATGTGGGCCCGGAGATCCTTGACCGTCATGTCGGGCTTGGCAATCAGCGCTATGAGGCCATCCACCACTTCGTTCAAGTTGTGGGGCGGTATCTTTGTGGCCATGCCCACTGCGATGCCGTCAGAGCCGTTGACCAGAAGGTTGGGTATCCTGGACGGCAAAACCACGGGCTCGACCGTGGAGCCGTCGAAATTGGGCGTGAAGTCCACGGTGGATTCGTCGATATCGGCCAGGAGCTCTTCTGCTATGGCCTTGAGCTTGGCCTCTGTGTAACGATATGCGGCGGCGGAGTCGCCGTCGATTGAGCCGAAGTTTCCCTGTCCGTCTATCAAAGGATAGCGGAGGTTCCACTCCTGGGCCATCCTCACCAACGTATCGTAAACCGCCGCGTCGCCGTGCGGATGGTATTTCTTCAGCACTTCGCCGACCACGCCTGCGCACTTTGAATATCGCTTATTGGAGAGGAGCCCTTCCCTGTACATTGCATACAGTATACGTCTGTGGGCGGGTTTCAAGCCGTCTCTGATATCGGGAAGCGCCCTGCCTATGATCACGCTCATGGCGTAATCAAGGTAGGAAGCCCTCATCTCGTCTTCTATGTTTATGGGCAGTACTTCGGCTGAATGATCCATGATTCTCCATCCGCAAATTGAAAATTTGCGCGATTATGAGCATGAGGGACAAAAATGTCAAATCAAACTTGAGATGGTTTCGGCCGCGGATTATCACCCGCCAATTGGCGTCGTATAAGGCTTTGATGGCATGCTCGTTGCATGGAAAACAGGGGGAAAAAGTCAAGATGCAAAATATCACCTCCCCGCAAAAGCTTTAAAAATAATGATCGCACGCGACATTTTTGTTTGACATATCAGCACCTCTCCTGTAATTTTGCGTCATCAAAAACAGCAAATACGCATTGATGCTGGTTTTGAAATCTAAAAGAGGAAAGGGGGTGACATCATGACAAAAGCAGAATTGGTAAGCTACATCGCGAAGGATTGCAAAATTTCTAAGGCGATGGCGGAGAACGTCCTCAATTCGGTGACGCACAACGTTTCTAAGTGCCTGCGCCGCAAGGACAAGATCACGCTGACCGGCTTTGGAACATTCTATGTTTCGAAGAGGAAAGCCCGCACCGGCCGCAACCCGCAGACCGGAGCCGAAATCCAGATTAAGGCTCGCAACGTCCCGCGTTTTAAGCCGGGCAAGCAGCTGAAGGACTGGACGCAGTAGTCAGCTCTCAAAAATTTTGACTATGAAAAAGGCGCTCCACGTGGGCGCCTTTTTTATTGTGGATTTTTCAACTGATCAGCCAAGGCACATATACTCGCGCATGCGCAGCTCCAGGCCCAGCTCGGAAGCGAGCGCTTCCATCTCTTTTTGCGGAAAACCGGGAAGACCGACAGCGGTGACGACAACTTCGGGAACAAACTTTTTGCATTCGCGCACAAAGTTTATGACCTCTGCGTAAGCCTTCTCGCCGTAGGCGGAGGGGCATATTTTTGCGTAGTACTTCGCGTTCGGCGCGTTGACCGATATCGAGACGGAGTCGATTATCCCTTTCAATTCCTCCGCGACGTTTCTACCGTAGACAAGATTCGCGAGGCCGTCGGTGTTGAGGCGCACGCGTTTGGCGCCCTTTTCCTTCATGCGGGCCGCTATGATCTTCAACACTTCAAGGCGGTGGGTGGGCTCGCCGTAACCGCAGAAAACCACTTCGTCGTAATTGTCCGGTTGTCCGATCGCCTGGAATATCTCCTCGACGTTCGGCTCGCGCGTGAGCTTGAGGTAATGGCCCTTCACCTCCCAGTCGGAATGCTTGGGGCAAAATGTGCACGAAAGCGTGCACTTGTTCGTGATGTTGAGATAGAGCGAGTTCCTGATCTGATATGCGATCTGGGGGACAAGTTCCGCGCCGGGAAGCGCGAAGAGGCGCTTCGCCGCAAGACTCGTGATGCGCGCAACGTCCTCAACCGATAGCCCCTTTATCTCCGCGATCTTTTCAGCGACGTGTTTTACGAACACGGGCTCGTTCCGCTTTCCGCGGTGGGGTTCCGGCGCGAGAAAAGGACAGTCGGTCTCGATGACAATCTTCTCGAGCGGTATATCGGCAACGACCTCCTGAAGTTCAAGCGCGTTCTTGAACGTAACGACTCCCGGAACAGAGATCAGAAATCCTAATCTCACCACCTCTTGCGCGAACCGGGAATTCCCTGAAAAACAGTGGAAGATTCCCCCGCGACCCGGAAGACCGTCCTCTTTAAGAATCTTCAACGCCTCTTCGTTGGCGTCTCTTGCGTGAATGATGACCGGGAGATTGGAATCTTTCGCAATTTTAAGCTGTTCGCGAAAGCGCTTTATCTGCACATCGTGCGGGGATTTGCTTCGGAAAAAATCGAGGCCGATCTCGCCTATCGCCACGACCTTCTCGTGTTTGGCCCACTTTTCAATCTGCTCTAACCACTTGTCTTCCATCTTCGAGACGTCATGGGGATGAACACCGACCGCGGCGTAGATTCTGGCTTCCTTCTCCGCAAGAGCCACCGCCTTGGAATTCCCCTCCAGATCCTCGCCCGCGCCTATGGTCACTATGTATTCCAGCCCTCCCTCCAGAGCACGGGAGATGACATCCGCCCTGTCCTTGTCGAAATCGGGAAAGGTGAGATGCGCGTGCGTGTCGATAAAAAACGGCTTATTCACGAGGGAACTTCCTTTGAAGGATATTCTGTTTCAAACGCGGCGATCATCTTCTGGAGCAGATTTATATGCTGATCCTCTTTCGTCTTCACCGCAAACGCCAGCGCCTTCTCCAAAAATTTTCTTGCCTGATCCTGCCCCCAGCCCCTTCTCAAGACCGCTTCCACGAGTTCATAGTCGATGTTCTTCGCGGTGACGAAGGGCGCAAAATCCTCAATGATGGATTGATCCAGCATCTCCAGAGTTTTTTTCCTGTCGCCCTTTTTGCAATACGCAAGTCCCATCGTTGTGTAGGCCTGATGCGCAAAAACGGGATTGCCTTTCGAGAGATCCAGAACTTTTTTCGCGCGCTTAATCGCCTGATGGTACTCCGCAAACTGGTCTATGAGAAGCCTGGCCGATATTATCTTGAGGGCGGGATCATCCGGCATGAGTTTTTCCGCTCGCTCGTAGTGGCGCCACGCGGTTTTATATTCCCCCTGAAGTTTAAAGAGAACGCCAAGAACGGAATGATAAAGCGCGATCGCAACGTTATCGTCGGTGCGCGCCATGTTGCCCGCAAGAAGTTTTTCGGCATCGGCAAACTGTTTTGCCGAAATGAGCTCAAAGGCGCGGTAGCAGACTTCGCTGGGATTTACTTGCGAGGGCTCTTTTTTGTTCGGATCTATCATTTTTTTCCCGCCGACAACACTTCTATCATTTCTTTATGAATTTTGCCATTGGAAGCTAATATCTCCGTGCCGTAAACATCAATGGGGGCGCCGTCAAAATCGGTCACCTTGCCCCCGGCCTCCCTTATAATAATGATACCGGCCGCAATATCCCACGGTTTTAAAAAGAGCTCCCAGAAGCCGTCAAGCCTTCCGCAGGCGACATACGCAAGATCTATTGCCGCCGCCCCCGGGCGCCTGACCGCTAACGCGGTCTTGATGAACGCCTCGAAATTGTCCAGATTGTCCGGGCGCCCTTTCTCCTGCACACTATACGCAAAACCGGTCGCAAGCAACGATTCTTTGAGGTTTGGAGCCACCGAGACACGGACGGGGGAACCGTTTAATGTGGCGCCCTTGCCCTTTTCAGCCGCAAAAATCTCGTCGCGAACGGGGTCATAGACAACTCCGCAGACGATATCCTCTTTGTGTTCGAGCGCTATAGACACGCCGAAAAAAGGAAAACTGTGGGCGTAGTTCGTGGTGCCGTCCAGAGGATCGACGATCCAGCGAAACTCGGATTTTCTGCGCTCGGCGATCCCCTCTTCGCCAAGAACGTCATGGTCGGGAAAGGCACTATGAATGCCTTCAAAGATGAGTTTTTCGCAGAGTTTGTCTACTTCCGTGACGAGATTGATCGCCCCCTTGCGCTCGATTTGCTTCACGCGCCCGAGATGATCCATCTGCGTTTTACCCGCCCGCCGCGCAAAATCGATTGCAACTGAAAGATAGTCAGCCATTAAAACTTCTTACCACAGATCACATCGTCCTTGCAATCGTGAGGATGTCGACACTTTTGCAATGGGCTTTCTTGATGAGGGTTTTGGCGCATTCGTTGGCCGTGGCGCCGGTGGTGAGGACGTCGTCTATAAGGAGCACTTTGGCTTCGACGAGACGCGCAGCTTTTCTTCGATCGATTGAAAATGCATCCTTGATATTATGGAGGCGCTCGTCGCGATGAAGACCAACTTGAGGGGCCGCGTTTCTTTTCTTTTTCAAAATATGGCAACAGACCTCGGCGCCGAGTCTCTTCCCAATCGCGCGCGCGAGGAGGGCCGACTGGTTGTATCCCCGCCGCCAGAGGCGCCACCAGTGGAGCGGCACTGGCATGATGACGTCATATGGCCCCATTGCCTTCGCCTCACCTGCCAGATAATCGGTGAAAACGGGAACAAGATCAAAACGTCGCGAATATTTGAGACCGTGGATCGCATCCATGATTTTACCCTCATAAGCAAAACATGAACGCGCCCGGCCAAACCATATACGCTCCAGATGAGGCGCGGCAAAATCCCCTTCAAGAAAATGAATCGACTCGGAGCAGTTTTCACAAACGGTTCGTTTCGGGTAAAAATCGTCACAGAGCGGGCACCTGGGGGGAAAGATGAGGTCGAAAAGAGAGCGCATCAGCTTTACGTGATTAATGACTTGCCTGTCATCTCATCCGGCTTGGAAATCTGCAAGAGTTTTAACATCGTGGGCGCAATATCTGAAAGACCGCCTCCCGTCCGGAGCTTCGACTTCACCGCATCGTTCGATATATATATGATGGGGACCGGATCGGTCGTGTGTGCGGTCATCGGGCCGCCGTGGTCGTCTTTCATCTCTTCGCAGTTGCCATGATCGGCGGTGATGAAAAGTGCCCCGCCGTTCTTCAGGACCGCAGGGACGATGCGCCCTATGCAGGTATCAACCGTCTCTACCGCCTTTAGCGCCGCATCCATGATGCCGGTGTGGCCCACCATGTCCCCGTTGGCGAAATTTAAGATGATGACGTCATATGCGCCGCTCTCTATCCTTTTGATCACCTCGTCGGTGACGAGATAGGCGCTCATCTCAGGTTTTTTGTCGTAGGTCGGCACGTCGCGCGGAGAGGGGATTAAAACCCTGTCTTCGCCCTCGAATTTCTTTTCCTCGCCTCCGTTGAAAAAGAAGGTGACGTGCGCGTATTTTTCGGTCTCCGCGATGCGCAGCTGCTTCAAACCGTTCCTGCTTATCACCTCGCCCAGTATGTTCGCGAGTTTCTCGGGCGGAAACGCCGTGGGCAGACCGAACGTCTCGTTATATTCCGTCATGCAGACGTACGACGAAAGTTTCGGAACCCTCTCCCTCTTGAAGCCGTCGAACTTTTCAAACGCCAGCGCGCTTGTAATTTCGCGCGCGCGATCGGAGCGGAAGTTGAAGAAAACGACCGCGTCTCCGTCGTTCATCGTTGCGATCGTGCGGCCGTGGTCGGTGATCACCGTTGGAACTATGAACTCGTCGGTCTCCCCCTTTTCGTACGATCTGCAGACCGCCTCTTCGCTGAAAGACGCCGAGACACCGATTCCGTCAACGATAGCGCGGTAGGCTTTTTCGACGCGGTCCCACCTCTTGTCGCGGTCCATGGCATAGTAGCGGCCCATGATCGTTGCGATCTTTGCGTTGCCCACGTCCAGCGCCTTCTCTTCGATTTTTTTGATGTATCCCGCCCCGGAATCGGGGGGCGAATCGCGGCCGTCGGTGAAACAGTGGATGAACACTTTTGGAACGCCCGCGCTCTTGGCAAAATCCAGAAGCGCGAAGAGATGATTAATGTGCGCGTGCACTCCGATATCGGAACAAAGACCCATGAGATGGAGCGCGCCCTTTGCTGTGATTACTTTTTTGAAGCAATCTTTCAGGACTTCGTTCTTGAAAAATGAGCGGTCCTTGACCGCTTTGTTGATGCGCGTGAAATCCTGATAGACGACCCGGCCCGCGCCGATGTTCAAGTGGCCCACTTCCGAATTTCCCATCGTGCCCGCTGGCAGCCCCACCGCCTCGCCGGAACATACAAGTGTCGTATGGGGATATTCGTTCCAGAGCCTGTGCCAGTTGGGGGTTTTTCCCGATTCGATCGCGTTGTCTTTTTTATCTTCGCGGTAGCCCCATCCGTCAAGGATCATAAGCATCAGAGGTTTTGGCACCTGTGTCATACGGTTATTCCCTTCATTTCGACGCGCGGAACGTCGCCCCAGAGTTTTTCAAGCCTGTAGTGCTCGCGCTCTGCAGGATAAAAAATATGGGCGACGACATTGCCGTAATCTAAAACCACCCAATGCCCGAGGCGGTAACCCTCTTCGCTCAAGAGGCGCTCCCTGTGCTTTGTCATCTCCTCTTCGATTGCGTCGGCTATCGAAAGAACGTGCCTGTCGGAGCGGCCGGTGCAGATTACGAAAAAATCGGTGAAGCCGTGCACCTTTCTCAGATCCAGAACGACGATGTCTTCCGCCTTGTGATCCGAGGCCGCCTCGGCTATGCGCCTCACAAGCGTGCGCGACGTTTTGCCCCTTGTCACCTTCTTTTTCACTTTCACCATTATAGACGGTTCTCTCCTCAAGGCAATAGTGTTGTGGGATGCGATGTGCGCTGGAGGGGACACTTCTCATTTTCGCATGGGATTCGCGTAAACAGGAGAAGTGTCCCCTCAGCGGTTCAACAATTTCCACGTATCGAGGATGAGCTCGCTTATACCTTTGCGCGTGGCCGCGGAGATGCAGACGATTTTGTTTTTCGTGATCTTTTTCAGCGCCTTTATCAACTCGTCTTTCAGCTCATAGGCGTCGGGCAGATCCATTTTCGTGAGAACGATTATCTCCGGCCGCTTCAAAAGATCCTTATTATATGAGCCCAACTCGTTTCTGATCGTCTTGTAACTTTTCACGGGATCGGGATTTGCCGGATCCGTGAGATCTATGAGATGCAAAAACGCGCGCGTGCGCTCAGTGTGGCGCAAGAACTGGATTCCCAATCCCGCCCCTTCGTGCGCGTGTTCAATGAGTCCGGGGATATCGACGATAACGAAATTTGCGCCGCTCCTGACGGAGACGACTCCAAGTGTTGGCGATTTCGTTGTGAAGGGATAATCGGCAATTTTCGGACGGGCATTCGACACCGAAGATACAAGTGTCGATTTCCCGGCGTTCGGAAGACCTATGACTCCCACGTCCGCAAGAAGTTTCAATTCCAGCATGAGTTTTTTGCGCTCACCCTCGCCGCCCTTTGTGGCCTTTCTCGGTGCCTGATTGACGGACGTGGTGAAGCGCATGTTTCCCTTGCCCCCCTTGCCGCCCGCCGCCGCCGTCCATGAAAGAGGATAGGTGTCGAGATCGGCAAGCACTTCGCCCGTACGCGCGTCCTTCACGATGGTGCCAACCGGCACGCGCACGACCACGTCTTTCCCGGCGGCGCCGTACATCTGTTTTCCCATGCCGTGCCCGCCGCGCCCCGCCTTGAAGTGGCGGTGAAATTTCACATCCATCAAAGTGGTTCTGCCCTCATCGGTTTCGAAGATGACGTTGCCTCCCCTGCCGCCGTCGCCTCCGTCGGGCCCGCCCATCGGCACGTACTTCTCCCTCCGGAAACTCACACAGCCGTTCCCACCGCCGCCCGCAAAAACTTCGACTATCGCTTCATCTATGAACTTCATAAAAAAGAAAGCCCTCTTACTTGAGAGGGCTTGTATTTAAATACGATGCAAAATTTTCCCATTCACTTCGCCGTGATTTCTGCCTGCGGAATGATGCTGACGAATTTGCGGTTCTTCACCCCGCGCGTGTACTGAACGGTTCCAGTCACCATCGCAAAAAGTGTGTAATCTTTGCCGGTGCCGACGTTTTTTCCAGCGTGCACTTGCGTGCCGCGCTGGCGCACGAGGATGTTTCCCGCCTTCACGACCTGGCCGGCAAAACGCTTCACGCCGAGCCTCTGCCCTTGAGAATTTCTTCCGTTAACCGCATGTGTCTTGCTTGCCATAATCTACTCCACCTTAAGCTTTGATCTTCGTTATTTTCACTTCCGTATAGGGCTGCCTGTGGCCGTAGCGCTTTTCGTAACCTTTCCTGCGCTTCTTCTTATATACGATTATTTTGCGCGCGCGGTCCTGCGCCAGAATTTTTGCGGCGACCGTGGCTCCGGAAACGTGAGGCGTGCCGATCTTCGGCTCGGCTTCAGTTCCGACAAGGAGCACCTCTTCGAAGGTTACGTCCGCTCCAACATCACCCGGAAGTTTTTCCACGCGGACGCTTTTCCCTTCCTCGACCTTGTACTGCTTCCCACCTGTTGCTATGACGGCATACATCGTTAACTCCTTATTTTTCCTTGCTAAAAGGCGCACTTTGCTACCGCAAAAGAGCCTATAAAGTCAAGGGGATTAAAATCAAGCAACTTTTAGGGCTATTTGCCGATAACAAGGGTGGAGATGACATATATGAAGGTCCTTGTCTCTCTTGCCCTAATTCTTGCGTCACTTCTGGCGGCTTCGGCGTCACCGGCCCAGACAAAGAAACCGCCCAAACAGGTGCACAAGATCACCCAAAAAGAGCCCAATAAGCCCGACATGATTCAGGTCATCAACAGGGTTGCCCAGGGCAAGCGCTTCGAATCGCAGGACGCCAAAAACGTCAGCTTCACACTCAAACCCACCCGCGCGTTTATCACGATACAGTTTTAATACCTCAAGAGGGGACACTTCTCATTTTCACATGGGATCCGCGTGAACAGGAGAAGTGTCCCCTACTTTATTCCGCTACATCGAATTGTTCCAGATGGTATTCCGGAATACTCTTGATGGTGATTCGTTTTTTGAAGCGCTTTTCGAGTTCTTCCACTTGCGCGCGCTCCTCGTCGTAGAGAACGCCGGCGACCGAAGAGTGGCAACTCACGAAAATCTGGCGGCCTTTCATCATCGCCGCTTCGCGCTGAATTTCGCGGAAGAGCTCGTAGCAGACGGTGGTGGGGCTCTTCAAATATCCTTTTCCCTCGCAATACTGGCACGCATTGGTGAGCTGATGGCGCAAGTCTTCTCTTGTGCGCGCGCGCGTCATCTCAACAAGACCCAGCTCGGAAATTTTTGTGATTGTTGTGCGCGCACGGTCCGCTTTCAAAGCTTCTTTCAGCGCCGCAAAAACTTTCTGGCGGTTGGCGGGGCGCTCCATATCGATGAAATCCAAAATGATGATTCCGCCGATGTTTCTAAGCCTCAGCTGATAGACGATTTCTTTCACGGCTTCGAGGTTGGTTTTCAAAATTGTGTCTTCGACGTTTCGGCGCCCGACGAACCGCCCCGTATTGACGTCGATGGCGGTCAGCGCCTCCGTCTGCTCTATGATAATGTAACCGCCGCTCTTGAGCCAGACTTTCTGGCCCAGCGCGCGCGTAATCTCGATTTCGATTCCAAACGCGTCGAAGATGGGTTCGCCCCCGCCGTAGAGCTCCACCCTGCTTTTTGCGTGGGGCATGAACGTGGTCACGAAATCCTTCACGCGTTTTTGCGAATCGGGCGAGTCGATGACGAGCCTGTCGATATCCGGCGTGAAATGATCGCGCACGACGCGCGAGAGGACATCGAGCTCCGAATGGACGAGAGAGGGCGCCTTCGCGGAGACGGCCTTTTTTTCGACGATCTTCCAGAGATCGGTGAGATAATCGATGTCCGCCTTGAGCTCTTTTTGCGAAATTCCCTCTGAAACAGTACGCACAATGAAACCGCCGCTTCCGGGACGCATCTCGCCTATCATCTGCTTCAAGCGCTGACGTTCGGCGGCGTCCGCTATGCGGCGGGACACTCCGATGTGATCGACCGTTGGCATGTAAACAAGATAGCGTCCGGGAAGTGAAAGATTTGAGGAGACCCTCGCACCTTTTGTTCCCATCGGCTCTTTTTCAACCTGCACGAGTATGTCTTTTCCCTCCTGCAGCATGTTCTCGATGAAGCGGTCGCTTCTGGAAGGCCTTGCCCGTTTCGGACGGCGCGCCACCGCCTCTTCGCTGTCGTCGTCCGACCCTTCTTCACCCTTGGGTTTCGAGTCGTCCTCGCCCAGCTGCGCCAGATCCTTCACGACGTCTGATGCGTGCAGAAACGCGGTGCGGTCGAGGCCGATATCGACAAAGGCGGCCTGCATGCCGGGAAGCACGCGCACCACTCTTCCTTTATATATGTTGCCCACCACCCCCTGCTCGCGCGCGCGCTCGATGAAAAGTTCGGCCACAACGCCGTTTTCAAGACGCGCCACGCGGGTCTCGCCCAAAGTCACGTTTACGATAAGTTCATTTGGCATTTTGTCTTTCTGATCCTTAAATTGATAATTTCATCGCCCGGCAATCCGAAAATTCCCTGAAGCGCCTCCGAAACGCGGATCATGGGTTCACGCTCGGTGAGGGTTAGCCCTACCATATCATTGCCGTCCACGACAAGCTCCGCGATAAAGTCCTTCAAATCGACATTTGCCGTTTTCTCACCCCTTAAGCGCGCGAAGGGCACATTGTCTACGGCTTCAAAACGTGCAATCGCTTCAGTTGAGCACTTTTTATCTATTCCACCAATCCTGTAACTTGTCGAGGCAATCGATCGTTCGATCGAAGGTCCCGACATTTCGCCGGCCGAAACTACGCTGACACCTTCGGGAAATACAGAGGCAAGGCGCTTCGTAATTTCATTCGAATCCATGCACGACGTCAGTTCGACATCGCAGAATTCGCATTCGCTTTCGATTCCAACTGCAAGCGCCTTGCCGAAACTCAAGCGCGCGTGCGGATGAAAACCCTCGGAGTAGCGAAGCGGCAACCCGGCGCGCCTGAGCGCGCGGCGGATGACATTTCCAAATTCCAGATGACCCAGAAACGCCGCGGAACCGGTTTTTGATAATTGGAGACGGTATTTATATGTCTCGGCGCCGACGACTTTCGGGGCTGTGGGATCAGAGGGACGGCGTCGATTGCAGGTTACGGCCTGCAATCGCACCTTATCTCTCAGCGGGCGCGGCATCATATCCATGGTTGCGCCCGCTTCCGAGATACCCCCTGATCCCACAGCCCCTACGTCGCCGGCGTCGCAAACACCGCATCCGGTACATTTACCGGATGAGCAATCCTCGGTGAACTCGCCTCTCTTTGACTTCTCATATTCCCGCCACAGAAAGTCGCGCTTGAGTTCGGTATATAAATGATCCCACGGGAATTTTTCGTCTTGATTGCGCGCACGCAAATATTGGCTGGGATCGATCCCCTCTTCGGCAAGCGCCTTTTCCCAGATGGAAAAATCGAACTTGTCGTCCCACGCGTCGAATCTTGCACCAAGTTGGTACGCGTGTTCGATCACTTGAGATAACCTTCGATCGCCGCGTGAAAAGACGCCTTCAAGAAAGCTCATCTTCGCATTGTGCCATCGGTAGAAAAGCCCGCGGCGCCTCAATTGCCGTTTCAGATAGTCTTGCTTCGAAATAGTTTCATCCATCGAAATCTGCGCCGCCCATTGCAGCGGCGTGTGCGATTTCGGCACGAAGGTGGAAGTTGAAACGGTCACCTCCGCGCGGCCGTGATATTTTTTTCCGATGTCGAGACAGCGGTTGGCCATCTCGACTATTCCCTCAATCTCGCCCAGCGTTTCGCCGGGAAGACCGATCATGAAATAGAGTTTTATCTGATGCCAGCCGGCTGCGAAGACTTTTTCAACGGATACGTAAAGATCTTCGTCTGTGTTGCCCTTGTTGATCGCGGCGCGCATCCTCTCCGTTGCGGCCTCAGGCGCCAGCGTGAAACTTCCGTGCCGGGCGCTTCCCAGAAGGTTCAGGGTTTCATCCGATAACGATTCGACCCTGAGCGACGGAAACTGCGGATTGATTGGCGAACCTTTCCACGAATCGCCCACACTTTTCAAAAGCTCGTTGAGACATGGATAATCGCCAAGCGACAAAGACAGGAAAGAAAGGTCCTCATGTCCGCAATTTTGAAGCTGCGAGAGCGCAAGTTTCGTCGCCGTCTCAGGCGTTCGGACGCGCGTCGGACGATATATGAACCCCGCCTGACAGAATCTGCATCCCCTTGTGCAGCCGCGCGCGACTTCGATGCCAATTCGATCATGGACGGCGGCATAAGCGACAAGGGGTTTTTCCGGATACGGCGAATTCTCGATATCCCAGGCAATCGCCTTTTTCACTTTGTTTCCAATGGAGGGTACATAGACGCCGTCTATTTCCGAAAGGCGTTTAAAAAGTTCATCGCGCGGCCTTTTCTCTTTAACGAGATCAAGAATTTGCAGAAGGGTTTTCTCTCCGTCGCCCAAAACGATCGCGTCGAAAAAATCGGCGACAGGTTCAGGATTGAAAGCGGACGGCCCGCCTGCGATCACCAAGGGATGCGATTCATCGCGATCCTTCGCGCGAAGTGGAATTTGCGAAAGCGTGAGAATCGTCAGAATGTTCGTATAAGAAAGTTCGTAAGGCAGGCCGACTCCAAGGACGTCAAAATCCTTCACGGGGCGTTGCGATTCGAGCGAAAAAAGAGGCAACCCGTTTTTGACAAGCTCCGCCTCCATATCGGTCCAAGGAGCGAATGCCCTCTCCGCCAACATATCGGGCCTGTCGTTCACTACATTATATAGTATGGAGAGCCCGACATTACTCATCCCCATCTCGTAAGTATCGGGAAAAGCTAGACATATTCTGACCGCCGCGTCGTCCCACGCCTTTTTTCGTGAGCCAGCCTCTCCGCCGATGTAACGGTAGGGCTTCTCCACGGACCCAAGTATTTTCGTGATTTCCGGCCGCATTGTGGCGCCACCCCTATCCGAAAAGGGCTCCAAAAGCAACTGATGTATTGATTTCGCGGCCTCCTCTCTGTATGGTTTGAAAAATACAAATGAACGGAGGGGATATGTTTAAAAGAACTCTCGCACTGGTCGGGCTGGTTTCGATCATCTTTGCTGGCGGCTGCTCAGGAGGCGGCGGAGGCAGTACCCCCGAACCCACGGTTCCAGAACAGCTCCAGACCGCCAAGACCTATCTTGAAACCGGCGACATAGCGTCGGCCCGCGCGACCTATTCCGCCATCATAGGCGACGCCGCGGCCACCACTGTGGCCAAAGTGATCAAATCTACGCCTGAGCCGGAAAACGCGGAGGCACGCGTCGGCAGAGCTCTTTGCGACATAATGCTTCTGATAGAAAAAGCGCCCTTCACGGCGATTCTTGCGGGTTTCGGCCAACCGGCATGGGCGACCTCATCTGTTTTCGGACCGACAGGCTATTTATATCTTTCGACGACGGAGACAAACCCCGACGAATCTGCGCTTCCCTTCTACAATGCAAGAGATTGCTGGAAAGGGGCCACCGGGCATTATCACTCTTATCGTTGTTTTATCACGCACATGACAAGCGGCTACATAATTCCAAATATTGCGGCCTCTCTCAATGAATTGATGACCTCTGTTGATTCAATAATTGCCGATCTCTCGGTCGCAATCGGAACTGCCGGTGCCGCGTACAATATCCCCAAGGCCCTTTACACGGGCGATGCGGACATTCCGCTGAACCATGCCGACATGGTCCAGATGCTGGCGGGGATGTACATGCTGAAGGCCGCGTCCGATTTTGCAAATTCATGGAACTTCAACATAGATCTTTCAAGCTTGGTCGACTCGAACGGAAACTCGCTGCTGAGTAAAGCTCAGGTCGTCACTCTCTTGAACCAGCAGTTCGGGCTCAGGGCGGACAACCGTTTGAGCAGCGCGCGGACGAATCTGCAGACGGCGTTAACATATTCGCTCGCTTCTTTGCAGGAGGTCCTTGCGGGGGCAAGCGGCGGTGTCCTGAACTTGAGCACCGACAACCAGAGCATCTACAACGATTTGAACAGCCTTGTGAGCTCGGTCAACAATTCGATGAGCGGTCGTGCGGCGCTTGAACAGGTTCTGCCGATCGTGGAAGTCAATCTGAACGATTTTTTCAACAATCCGGCCAACGGCGACGCGATCGCATCCGATCCGTTCGTATATAGCGGCGGCCGCATAGTGGCGGTCGAGGCCTACTGGCAGCAGATGATCGCCACAGCCTGTAATTACACGCTTCGCACTCATATCAAGATGTTCTCCGACGCGACGCGCGCCATTGCCCGCCCGTACTATAAGCTCTTCAATGCGATCATGGGCCACAAGTTCGGCAATTTTCAGGCAGGCGGAGGCGCATGAGAAGACGTTTTTTTCGCACGGCTGTTTTTTTGATTGTTTCCCTCTTTTTTTTCCAGGCTGAAGCCGGCCCGCCCTCCGCGCGCCAGTTCATGAACCGCCTTGTGGGCGAAATCAGGACTGCACTCAATTCCGGAAATGCCCAAGGGGCGAACCTTCTCTTTGCCGAGCATTTTGATATGACGGCATTCGGGAAGTTGTGCCTTGAGGATCACTGGAGCGAATTTTCAACGTCGGAACGCGACCGCTACGTTTACCTGTTGGATCAAGTCATAAGACAACAACTCAAAAACAAGATGCTGTTCACTGAGAATGACCGCAATTTCACGCTAAAGACGGATAAGATTTCAAGGCGTGACGGTTTTATTGTGGTCGAGAACACTCTTGGAATTACGAAAGGGAGTTTCAAGCTAGTGATTTTTTTGATCAAAGATCAGAAGAAATTGAAAATTGCTGATTATGAAGTGGAAGGCGCCCTTCTTTCAAGAAACTACAGGGGTCATTTCAACTATCTGCTCCGAAAATACGACAGAGAAGCTTTTCTTCAGAAGATGGCCGAGAAGCTCAATTCCATCAGCCAACCTATCGCTCAGCGTTGACCGGGAACTTTTCGAGAAGCAATTCTTTGAAATATTCGCCGTTTTCGGCCATGCGGGAAAGATAGACGGGAACGGCGTCCGCAATCCTGCCCGACAGTCCGTCTTTGACGCCCACCAGCTTATGCGTCTTCGCCTTGAGCTTTTCCGGAATGTCATCTTCAAGATAATTTATGAAATAATCTTCACGGAGCCTCAGCTCATCCATGATCGACTCTATTCTTTCGTCATGCGCCAATCCGATTAACGGAACCGCCCCGCCCATCGAGAGCACCAGCGCGTGGTAGCGGCACGTTACGAGCCATGAGAGGCGGCGCAGCAGCGCCGTCATCTGCGCAGAGTTGTAGTTGTCCGCACCGAAGAGAACCGACTTTTCATTCATTATCGATTGGACATCTTTGCACGGTGCCGTGTCGAGGCGCTCCATCGCAAAGAAAACAAGCTGCGCGCCGAACTCCTTCGCGACCCAGTCCGCATATGATGCGACGGCCTGCTTCATCTTTGCCGATCTCTCTTGCCCGTTATCCGGCCACGAATGATAGTAGATCGATTTGTAGTGATCCTCTTTGACGCCGCGCACCGCCCTCCAGATATCCACTATAACCGGCCACCAGAAAAGTTCCTCAAACGCGATGCCAACTATCGGCCATCGTGGATCGATACCATTAGAGTGCAGACATTCGTCCACCCATTTGTTTCCGAACGGCTCCTGCGTGAACGCTGTGTCGGTAGTAATTTTTATTTCTGTTTCGACTCCGATACTTTCCAGAAGTTTCGCGGCGGCAGCGGTGCGCGTCATCAGAAGATCTATTTTATTTGCAACATGCACCGCCCATTTCTCGTCCGACTTCTTCATTTTGCCTGCATCCACCGCATACGCCACCGTGGGTTTTTTGAATTTCTGCGCGAGACCTGCCGCGTACATGAAAAACCAGAGAAGCGCAGAGGAAAAATTGTCCTTGAAGCAACTGCCTTCGACCAGAACAACGATGTCCGATTTCAAAACAAGTCGCAAAATACAGCCAATGAAGACGGGGTAAACCTGCGCGACATGCAAGCGATCATGCTCCGTGATGTATCTCAACGTCTGCGCGCGGTCGAGGGATGTGAGCGTGATGCGAAGGCGCTGGTCAGCCTCAAGCATCTGTTTGATCGCTTCGACTGTCCTTGCTTCCGCGCCGGTATTGTTCGCCCCGCCGTAGCCGACGACGAGACATTCGATAGATTCCCCCTCCCGCCACCTTCTGTTCAATGGCCGAAAGAAAAGTCCAAAAAACCAGACGAGAGATCGCAAAAGGGGAACCATGTTATTTTTCCCTCAGCACACTTTCGGTAGTTACAATATCGCCCGTCAGATCGTAGGCGTCGAATTCTTTTATTTTTACGAGCGCAAAATCTCCGACGCGCGCTTTGCCTTCGCGGATGTAGACTACACCGTCGATGTCCGGTGCTTGCCCCATATGTCGCCCCTGCATGAGGCCGCCGCCCTCGATGCTTTTGCCCTCGACCAAGACCTGCATCGTCTTGCCGACGTGCAGCCGGTTCTTGTCGAACGAAATTTCCTGCTGCAGACGCATTATTTTATCAAGACGCGCCGCCACAACTTTTTCCGGCAGATGGTCGGGGAGCTGGGCCGCTTTGGTCCCCTCCTCCACCGAATATGCAAAAGCACCCAGATGATCGAACTTGGCCGACGCCACAAAATCCGTAAGCTCGTCGAACTCGTCTTCTGTCTCGCCGGGATATCCCACAATTATCGACGTCCGCAAAAAAATGCCGGGGATATCCTCTCTCAACTGATCTATGAGTCCTATTATCTCGGAGGCGTCCCCTTCACGCTTCATCGATTTCAGGATGCGGTTTGAAACATGCTGGACGGGAATGTCGAGATACGGACAGATATCTGAATAATCCTTGATGACTTTTATGAGCCCCACGGGAAAATTGTGCGGATAGGCGTAGAGGATCCTGATCCACTTGTCCCCTTCAAGCTCCGCAAGCTTTGCAAGCAGCATCCCTATGTTCTCGCCGTTTTTAAGATCGCGCCCGTATGCGGTCGAATCCTGCGCGATGAGGTTCAACTCCTTCACGCCGCGGCCTATCATCTGGCGCGCCTCTTCGACGATCGAAGTCATCTCCCTTGAACGGTAGCCGCCGCGGATCTGCGGTATCGCGCAGAAGGAACACGGATGAAAACATCCCTCGGCTATCTTGATGTATGCCGCGTGAGGCGGCGTCACGGTGACGCGCGGAGTTTTGTGGTCGTAGAGAAAGACCGGCTTGCCTACGGCCATCTTCTTCTCGTCGGCATTTTTTATCAATTCCGCGATGCGGTGAAACTCGCCCGCGCCGACAAAGAGATCCACTTCGGGCAGCGCCTCCGACAACTCTTTTTGATAACGCTGCGGAAGACATCCCGCCACCGCTAGCATGCGACACTTTCCCGTTTTCTTGAATTCGCCCATCTCAAGGATCGTATCTATCGCCTCTTTTTTGGCGTCCTCTATGAAGGCGCACGTGTTTATTATAATGATGTCCGCCTCGGAAGGCTCCTCCACGAAAGCGAAGCCATCCTTCGCCAAGAGACCCAGCATAACCTCCGAATCCACAAGGTTTTTAGGGCAGCCGAGGCTTATGAAATGAATTGCGTCCATGACCCCGACTTTTTACTAACATTGTGATAATTAAGCAACTTTTATTGTTTTCTGCCGATAATAAAAAAGAGAGCCCTTTATGTCACTGGAGATAGGCTGGAGAAAACTTTTGGAGGATAACCTTCCCAACATCGATCCCGGGTTGGGAGACAGCCTCGACTACGTGCCGGAAATCGACTTGAACGGCAACGGGCTGACGGAACCGAACGAGATCATCGACGATATGACGACCGGCGCGGACCGCGAGCCCTATTATATCGACGAAGCGGAGGCGAAAGAGTTTTGCATCAGAAACAGGGACGTCCTCGCCGACAAAATAGAGTTTCTCAAATTAGGCAGAGACAATCTCTTTTCCGCGGACAACCCCATCAATTCACTCATCCTGTACGAATATCAACTTCTTGCTCCCTACTATAACGGCAACGCACGAGAGCTTGTCATGAAGGCCTATGCGGATCTGGCTTTGATCAGAAACGCGGTGTTGGGCTATGAGATGACCTGGGGCATGGAACATTCAACCGGGATGCATCTGGAACCGGAGCCGCGGGATAAAATGCTATGGGTTCGTCAGTCGATGATAGACACCGGAATATTATTCGAACTCGGCGGAAGTATTCTCCTCATAGAAAACTTTTCAACCCAGAGAAAACTTTTCGATTGCGTTTCGGCCTTCGCTCTCATCGCGATCTCGCACGAGTTCGGGTGGGACGTCAACGCGTTCCTCGCCCCCTACCATATCGGCGCAAGATGGGATAACGTCGAATCCGGCAATTTCGAAATCTCCAGCGGCGAGCATTTTGACAATGATTTTTACATCCACTACGGCCTGAACCAGAGAGGCGCGGTCGATTCAACCGCGCGAAGAAACGGCAGGCGCATCGAACAGATATCCATAGACGAAGGCGCATACTTGAAAACCCTGTCATCCACCGAGCTGGACGGAATTTTTTATTACAACATCGGCCAGGCGATATCGATCATGACCTCCATTTTCGGCGACCAATTCGCCAACGCCGTCGACGCATACGACGAATCGCTGATGCGCTATCCGCAGAACGCCATGGCGCATGCCGCACGCGGCCTTGCGGAAATTGAGCTGAACCAGTGGGACGATGCTCTGGCCGACTTTCTGGAGGCCGCGCGCCTCGATCCGAATCTGGCCGCCTCATATGAGGGGTTGGGAAAAGTGTATATCGAAAAAGGGGATTTCGGATCCGCAGTGGCAAGTCTTGAAACTGCAATCGAGCTTGATGATACCGTGAGCGCGAGGATCAATTGCGGCGTCGCACAGTTTCGTCTGGCCCTTGTCACTGAAGACGCAACGGACAAACGCCACCTTCTCCGGGATGCCCTGCGCAATTACAGGCGCGCCCTCCGCATGGATCCGGGAAACGAAGCCGCCACATTCAACATCGAAGTCGTCCAATCCATCCTGGGCGGACACTAAAAAAACCGCCCGAAAACCTGTTGGCACGCTTCTTTTATTTAGTATCTTATTGATATAACTCATCTTTTTAACCACCCAAACTAGCAACTTTCCCCATACTCCCAGCCGATAATTAAGAGGGGGGAAATCCCTCAAATTTATAAAAAACAAGCAGGAAGGGATGTTTTATGTCGGTTATTTTCGGTTGGGACAAGGTACTAAAAGAGACTAACTCGAGGCTGGGCGAAGAGTTGGGCGTCGACCTGAATCAGGACGGAGTTGTCACTCAGAATGAAAGCGCGGACGCCAACGGCGATAAAAGAATCACAGAAGAGGAATCTAGAGATTACTGCATCCGCCATCAGCGTGAGCTTGCAAGTCTGAGCCCCATACTTCGCGCCGCAATTTCCAGCGGCTTCGAGCTCACTAATCCAATACACAACACGATGGTCCGCGAATACAGCATCGAGGGAAACGGCCACGCCTCCGACACCCTGCTTGAGGCATATGGAAATCTCCGCACGATTTACACAAATTACATGGCGATACTCGAAAGCCACGCCGTAGACGGCGTTCTGTCCGCGGCCCCCAACGAGCTAATGGAATGGTTGACCGACGCGATGATCGAAAGCGGAGCCCAGTTTGCCTCAACCGGAAGCGCCCTCTTCCTACACGATCTTTCAAGAAACATGTACGATTGCGACACCTCAACCCGCATCCTCACGGCGATCGCCGACAAGTTTAATTGGCCCATACACGCAGTGGGATTGCCGGGACACATCTTCGCCAGATGGCAACTCAATGAAAATCAATTCATCAATTTCGAAGTGCAACAGGGTGCCGAGGAACAATACGGAACTCATTTTCTTAGCAACTCATTCTATAAGAACTGGAAAAACCTGGATCGGACCTCGATAGACAACGGTTCATATCTTTCAAATATGACGCCTGAAGAATGGGAGATGTGGGATCTTTTCAACATAGCATACAGCAGACTGGGGCAATATACGAACACGATCGACGGGCTCGGAAGCGCCACGCAGATTGAAGATCTCACAAGACAGAGTTTGGCCGATATCGAAAAAATAGGCCGATCGCAGATAAATCTGGGAACCGTGAACGACAGCATAGTCTTCATGGAGAGAGGCGTTCTTCCCGCGGCCGGCAGGGCACCCGCTGTCTACGCGCTCCTTGAGATTGCCTACACGATAAAGGGATATGCCACGGGAGACAATGCAAATTATGAAACGGCGATAGACTACGCATCGAGGCAGATCGAGCTCGACCCCTCGGTGAACACACTTGCGACGCGCCTGAACCGAGCACAACTCTACGAGGAGACCGGAAACTACGAGGCGGCGCTTGACGATTGGGACTCCGTGATAGCTGAGATGCCCCTTCCGGAATATTTCGCGCGGCGCCAGGCGGCTCTAATGAATCTCGGCTATTATGAGGCGGCCGGCATCGACATGGGAAGGCTCGTCAGCGCATCGAGAAACAGGCCCAATGTCTCCATTGGAAGCGGATCGGCTGCCGGCGACGACGTAGCGCCGCGTGAAGGCTTGCCCATAACCGAAGCCACGCCCATCGACAAGATGGACGACTGGGACCGGATGAGTTTCTACGACAGGGGAATGGCATATATAATGTTCGGCAATTACGAAAAGGCCAAAAACATATTTCTGCAGGGACTCGCCGTGAATCCCGAAGATCCACAGATTTTATCGGGGCTGGCGAAGGTGGAACTGGAACTTCATCGTTACGGACTTGCCGCCAATTACAGTTCACGCGCGATAGCAAATGACGAAGACTGCGCCATGGCGCGCGAGGTTCGCGCTGAGGCCCACTATCACATGGCCCGCGACGGGCGAACCGTCGGCGATATGCAGAATTATTACGAGGGCATCATATATGATTCAAGCTACACCTCGACCGCCGAATCCTATATCATAGCGGGGTACGCAACCGAACAGCTGGGCGATATAGACGGCGCCAGAAAATATTATGAAACCGCGCTGGAGGCAGATCCTGAAAACGTCGAGGCGCTGGCACAGCTTGGCCTTTTTGAAGCGAGGCACGGCGACTTTATGCACCCGGCGACCGGCGATCTCGGCAGAGGGCATGATGCCGCTTTCAAGGCGCTTGTCCTGAATCCCGACAACAAGACCGCGCTTCTGGCCTGCGCGCTGATATCGCAAAGGACGGGCTATTTCGCGGAAGCAGTGCGCTTCTCACAGGTTCTGATCGATAAAAATCCGGGCGACGGTGAGGCCGTAAGAATCCGCGACGAATCGCAGGCCGCGCTTGCCGCAAGATGAAATATTGAATTATTCCCGCTTCTCTGGCAATATGGCCGCATGGGTTTCAATTGCGGCATAGTTGGCCTTCCCAACGTCGGAAAATCAACAATCTTCAACGCGATGACCGCGGCGCACGTGCCCGCGGAAAATTATCCCTTCTGCACGACCGATCATCACAAAGGAATGGTCGCGGTCCCAGATGAAAGACTGGACAAGATCGCCGCTATTTTCAAACCGGAGCGCGTCGTGCCGACAATGGTGGAGTTTGTCGATATCGCAGGGCTGGTCGAAAACGCGCACAAGGGCGAGGGGTTGGGAAACAAATTCCTGGGCCACATCCGCGAGGTGGACGCTATTGCCCATGTCGTGCGCTGCTTCGATGCGCCGCAGGTCACGCATCCATATGAAAAAATCGATCCGCTGCACGATATAGAAATTGTGAACACGGAGCTTCTCCTTGCCGATCTTGAAACCATCGGCAAACGGTATGACAAGATTGCGCACGCGGCCCACTCAGGCGAAAAAGACGCGAAGGCGATTTTTCCAACTTATGAAAAGGTGAAAAAGGCGCTTGAGACGGGAACCCCCATCAGGCTTCTGGGGCTGCAAGAGAGCGAGCAGGCGCATATAAAAGATCTCTCCCTGCTCACCGACAAGCCGGTTTTATATGTGTGCAACGCGAACGAAACCGACATCAAAAATCCTTCGCAGCTCGTGAGAACAGTGGAGGTGCTTGCCGCCAAGGAAAAAGCTCAGGCGGTTTCGATCTGCGGCGGAATTGAAGCGGAACTCGCCGATCTTTCAGACGAAGAAAAAAAAGATTTTCTGACCGATCTGGGGCTCACAGAGCCAAGCCTTCCGCGGCTCATCCACGCAGGCTACAAACTTTTGGATCTCATCACATTTTTCACGAAAGACGGCCCTGAGGTGCGCGCATGGACGGTCAAGCGCGGCACCAAAGCGCCTCAGGCCGCCGGAAAGATCCATACCGATTTCGAAAAAGGTTTCGTGCGCGCCGAGGTCTACACCTACGGTCAACTCATGGCCGCCGGCTCGGAGCATAAGGTCAAAGAGGACGGCCACGTGAAGATTGAGGGCCACGAATACACCGTCGCCGACGGCGACATCATCCACTTCAGGTTCAACGTATAGTTTGGGGGCGATATGAAAATCAAAAAATTATTCTTCTTTCTGGCCGCGGCTTGTCTCATCTCCGCGTGCGGCGGCATCACGAACACGTTCGATCCTTACGTTCCGATATTCACAGATCCCACAGTCAAGCTCGCCGAGACCGCAAGCGCGGATTTCACGGCACAACTTGTGGACGATGCGACGTCGTACGAACCGCTTCTTGTGGAGGCCGGCACGACTGTCAACATGGGGTACTGGTCGGGGCCGGGAAATCACGGCAGCCTCGTGAGGGTCCTCGATTCGATCAACGTCCATTGCAACGCGCAGGCGGTGCCGATCAATTGCGGAATATGGGACGAGGGGGCTCAAACCTCGTTGCAGTATCCGTCCTACGTCCTTATGACGCAGGAGCACTGGTACGACCGCGGAAATGGAACGGACGGCCAGGTCACGATCTACGGCATCACCTATACGGATCCCTTTCCGCTCACTTTCGAAGTGGCCGACCAAATCTGGGGAAGCTACTCGCAGCGCTACGCCGATATGGCAACCACGTTTTTGGCCGCAACTGGCATCCCCGTCAACGCATGGTGCTTCGTTGAGGGGGCCAGGGCCAACCGCATATTTTACGTGTATGAGTTGCCGGAGTTAAGAATTCTGGAAGCCGCCGGCGCCGTCGTCGTCTACTTTGCAAAAACGCAGGACGCCGACTGGCAAAACCCCGACGACTGGATAGTGGGCACCGCCAACGCGCCCACGCCGATCGCCGCCGACATCACGACGATGGCCGACGTCGAACATCCCTGATTAGCGCGCAATACCAAGTAATTTCGAAGCCTTACGATCCGGGACCCTCCTCACAGGCGGCTAAAGTCCTAAAATCACAAGTAATTTATTGACAATGTGCCCTCCGGCGCATTAATGCTCCGCAAACTTAGCGGCCTTATAACAAGTACTTGAAGGAGGTATGCGTATGTCGAACTTGAGAAAGTTGCTGATCGCGGGCGTGCTGGCAATCGTTTTCGCGGGAGCACCGCTTTTCGCGGCCCACGCGGAAAGCAAAATATATTTCGGCGCCGAGAATTTCAGCCAGAATGAAAACGGCACCGAGGTCACGATCACGATAACAAGAAGTATCAGCGACATCATGGATATTTTTCGCACCGTGAGCGTGGACTTCACGACAGGCGCGGGCACGGCCACCGCCGGGACCGATTACACAGAAACAGCGGCGACGGTGACTTTCGGCGCTTTCAGGCTCACAAGAAGCGTGACTGTTCCCATCATCGACGATATCTATGCAGAGGGCGACGAGACGGTGCTGCTCACGTTGTCGAATCCGGTCGATGCAGTGCTCGACGATCCGTCGGCGGCAGTGCTCACGATCATCGAGGATGATGTCATCGCCGCGTGCGGTAACTCCTTCGTGGAAATCGGCGAACAGTGCGACGACGGAAATACGGATGACTTAGACGGCTGCAACGCAACTTGCCAGTTGGAAATCTGCGGCGACAGCATCATAAATAATGCGGGACTGGAGCAGTGCGACGACGGCAACGCCGTCAGCGGAGACTGCTGCGATGCAACCTGCCAGCTTGAAGCTCTGGGAAGCGCCTGCGACGACAGCAACACCTGCTCCGCAATCGATCAGTGCGACGGTGCGGGTCTCTGCACGGGCGGCGGATCCACCTGCGGCAACGGCAGTCTTGAAGCGGGCTGCGCCGAACAGTGCGACGACGGCAATCTTGAGAGCGCCGACGGTTGCAGCGCAACCTGCCAGACCGAATTCTGCGGCGACGGTTCCGTGAACAACGCAGGCTTGGAGCAGTGCGACGACGGAAATATAGTTGACGGCGACGGCTGCAACGCCACCTGCCAGACCGAAATCTGCGGCGACGGTTTTGTGAACAACAACGGAACCGAAGCGTGCGACGACGGCAACATTGAAAACGGCGACGGCTGCAATTTCACCTGCCAGGTTGAAGTATGCGGAGACGGTGTGGTCAACAACAACGGAACCGAAGTCTGCGACGACGGAAACCTTGTCGACGGCGACGGCTGCAACGCAACTTGCGGGACTGAAACATGCGGCGACGGCACTATCAACAACGCCGGCGCAGAACAGTGCGATGATGGAAACATCGTCGACGGCGACGGTTGCAACGCAACCTGCGTCTCCGAAATCTGCGGCGACAGCATCATAAATAATGCGGGGCTGGAGCAGTGCGATGACGGCAACGCGGTTGGCGGCGATTGCTGCAGCGCAACCTGCCAGTTTGAAGCTCTCGGAAGCGCCTGCGATGACAACAACACCTGCTCGGCAACCGACACATGCGACGGCGCGGGCCTTTGCTCCGGCAAGGGTTCCACCTGCGGCAACGCCAAACTCAACGCGCGTTGCGGCGAGCTGTGCGATGACGGAAATTTCCTGAATGCCGACGGCTGCAGCTCTACATGCCAGACGGAATTCTGCGGCGACGGTTCAATTAACAACGGCGGAACCGAAGAGTGCGACGACGCGAACACCGCTAACGGCGACGGCTGCGACAGCAGCTGCAAAAATGAAGTGGCCGTGGCGGATACGGAGGCACCTGCCGATGATACCACAGGCGAGGACACTTCAGTGGCGGCATCGGGCGGCGGTTGCAGTTTGATTGTAAGATAGAATAGCCGGAGGTCACGGCTGATAAATGAACGGCGCGAGTAAAACTCGCGCCGTTTGATTATGCGGCATATGTTGCTTTATATCGAATTTACTTCACGTGCTTTGCGACAAGCTTGGTCATTTCAAACATGTTGACCGTTTTCTTGCCGTCAAAGACAGCCAGAAGCTTCGCGTCCGCATTGATGTTCCTTTTGTTTTTTGCATCCTGCAGACCGTTCTTCTTGATATAGACCCAGAGCTTCTTTGTGATTTCCGTGCGCGGAATGGGTTCGCTGCCCACGACTTCCGCCAGAACCGAGTCCGGTGTTACCGGTTTCATAAATGCCGAATTGGGTTTTCCTGCCATATGTCCCTCCTTATGTTTGTAAAGACGCCATATGATGAATGATTATTCGTCATCTATCAACGAAAATCTGCAATCTCATATTTTCTTCCCGCTATTTGTCGCCCAGTATAAGGGGCAAGCCGTCTTTTCCGCCGACGACCACGATCTTTGTGTTTTCGCTTTTGGCGAGTTCACGTGTTGCCTCAATTCCGCGAAGCGTCAGAATCCCGTCGTTGAGCCCTCGTGTGACTTCCAGGTTATAATCGCTGATACCTTTCGCCTCGATTCTCTTTCGTTCGGCTTCCTGCAGCTCGCGATCGAGCACGAATTTCATCTGTTCAGCCTGCTGCTCGGCTTCCAGCTTTTTTTCAATGGCCATCGACAAAATTTCCGGGAGCTTGACCGAC
Organism: bacterium; assembly: GCA_041739675.1. GTDB lineage: Bacteria > UBA10199 > UBA10199 > 2-02-FULL-44-16 > DYJF01 > DYJF01. The sequence continues at coordinate 20,950 of JBGSNL010000057.1, read as the reverse complement.
CGCAGCATCACGCGTTCCAGCTCCACACCGCGCGCCTCAAGCATGGGGCGCAGCTGATCGCTCATCTGCGTGGCAAGGGCCTCGCGCTCCGTTGTATAGAGGGCCTTGGCATCGTAGCCGGCGGTCACACCGCGCACCACCGAGCGCAGTTGCGGGACAATGACAATGTTGACGTAGTCCATGCCGATCGTCTTGTAGACATTCGCCGCTACCCGCGGTTTGAGGGCGAAGAGAACGGTAAGATCGATATTGACCGCCAGCCCCTCACGCGATGGGACGGTCGCCTCTTCGGTGACCTGCTGCGTGCGTACGCTCATCTTGTTGATTTTAAGCAGCGGATTTACGACATGGATGCCCGCATCGAGGGTATCTTCGTAAACGTTGCCGAAGAGATCTTTCACTCCAACGTGGCCCGCCGGAATGACGACAACCGCCTTGGACAATAAAATAAGCCCGATGACAACGGCGATGCCGATCACGATAAACTTTCGCGACTGATGCAATTTTTCAAGGTCGATCATGTTTCCTCCTCTTGACGGTTTAATGCGTGAGTTCAGTTCGTACCCTATAAAAGATACAATGTCATCTCTAACCTTGCTCCAATTTTAGCTGGTCAAAAAGGCCGCGGGTGGGTTATTAAAAAACATGGCCGCGATTTTGAGCTGCACACAACTTAAGAAGGCATATGCCGCAAGACCCCTGTTTGACGGCATCAGCTTTGCCATAGAGGAAGGCGAGAGGATCGGCCTCATCGGCCCGAACGGAGCGGGCAAATCCACGCTGCTTCGAATCATAGCCGGCCTCGACACTTCCGACGGCGGAACGATATCAAAGCAGCGCGGTTTAAAGGTGGGGATGCTGGAGCAGATCCCCGCATTTGCCCCCGATGCCACCGTTGAGAACGCGATCATGGCGGGCGTGACGGGCGCGCACGACTGGGCGCACATCTCGATCGTGCATGAGTACATGTCGCGCTTCTGTCTTGACGGACGAAACGGCGTCGGCGGAGACAGCCCTGTCGCGCAACTGTCCGGAGGCTGGAAAAAGCGCGTGGCGCTCGCCAGAGTGCTTGTTGGCGATCACGATCTCGTTCTCTTGGACGAACCCACCAACCATCTGGACGTGGAGAGCATTTTGTGGCTCGAGGATTTTCTTGCGAACGCGCCCTTTGCCACGGTGACCGTCACACACGACCGCCTCTTTCTGCAGCGTGTTTCCAACCGCATCATGGAGCTGGACCGCAGAAATGAGGGCGGGCTCTTGAGCATCAAGGGCGACTATGCGGATTATCTTGAAACCAAGGAGCAGCTGATGGCGGGCCAGGAGAGCCGTGAACTCGCGCTGAAAAACACGCTCAGGCGCGAGACCGAATGGCTGCGGCAGGGCGCCCGCGCCCGTAGCACCAAGCAATATGCGCGCATAAAGCAGGCGGGGGAGTTGAAGCAGGAGGTGGAGGAGCTCGAATATCGCAACACTGTGTGGAGCGCGCAGATCGATTTTCACTCCAGCGAACGCAATCCCAAAAAATTGATCGAGGCGAAAGGGATCGCCAAATCCTACGACGGCCGTTTCCTCTTCAAAAATATCGATCTGTTGATAACGCCGGGCCTCCGCCTTGGGCTTCTTGGCGCGAACGGTTGCGGCAAGACGACGCTGATAAGAGTTCTGGTCGGGCAGGAAAAACCAGACGCCGGCCACGTGAACCGTTCCGATCAACTTCAGGTGGTCTATTTTGAACAAAACCGCGAGACGCTTGATCCCGCTGAAACAGTTGCGCAGACGATCTCTCCCGCGGGCGATCACGTGAAATATCGCGGCAACTACATCCATCTGCGCAGCTATCTTGACCGTTTCAATTTCAGCCAGCTACAGATGAACATGGAAGTGGGAAGACTCTCCGGCGGCGAGCAGAGCCGGCTCCTCATCGCAAGGCTGATGCTCAAGGAGGCCAACGTCTTGATTTTGGACGAGCCGACAAACGATCTTGATATGGCGACCCTTGAGGTTCTGGAACAGTGTCTGATGGAATTTCCCGGCGCAGTGATCCTTGTGACACACGACCGCTATTTTCTGGATCAGGTGGCCAATAGGCTCTTGGCCTTCGGCGAACCGGACGGCCCGAACGCCGGCAGAATCGTTTCATTTGCGAGCCTTTCACAATGGGAGGGCGCATACGCCGGCGAGCAGGCCGCAAAACGCGCACAGGCAAGCGGTGCGCGCAAAAAAACCGCTCCGACTCCGCCGCAGGCCGCAAAACGCAAGTGGAGTTTCAAGGAACAGTACGAATTCGATCACATGGAAGAGAAAATTCACGAGGCCGAAGCGAAACTTAAAACGCTTCGGGCCGAAAGCGAGCTTCCCGAAATTGTCAGCAACGCCGTCCGTCTTGCAGAACTGATGCCCGAAATTGCGGGGCTTGAATCCGAGATTGACCGTCTTTACAAACGCTGGGCCGAACTTGAAAAAATTCATCCATGAAAAAAGGAAATAATCGCCATGGCAAACCAGGAAAATGAATCGCGCAAAGTAATCTTTTCGATGCATCAGGTGAGCAGAGTGCATCCGCCCAAAAAGCAGGTCCTCAAGGATATTTCTCTGGGCTTCTACTACGGCGCAAAGATAGGCGTCCTGGGGCTGAACGGCTCCGGCAAAAGCTCGCTTTTGAAGATTATCGCCGGCGTCGACGACGGCTACAACGGTGAGGTCCATTTCTCAAAAGATTACAGCGTCGGTTTTTTGGAGCAGGAACCGGTGCTGGATCCGAAGAAAACGGTCAAGGAAACGGTTTCAGAGGGCGTGCAGGAAGTCGTCGACCTTCTGAAGGAATTCGAAGCGATCAACAATGCGTTCGCAAACCCTATGTCGGACGATGAAATGACAAAACTCCTCGAGCGGCAGGCCAAGGTGCAGGAGAAGCTCGACCATGCGGACGCGTGGAACCTGGACAACCGTCTGTCACTGGCAATGGACGCCCTGCGCTGTCCGTCGGACGATCAGTTGATAGAGATCCTCTCCGGCGGCGAAAAACGCCGAGTCGCATTGTGCCGCTTGCTTTTGAAAGAGCCTGACATCCTGCTTCTCGACGAACCGACCAACCATCTGGACGCTGAATCTGTCTGGTGGCTGGAACGCCATCTGCAGGAATATAAAGGAACCGTCATCGCGGTTACCCACGACCGCTATTTTCTGGACAACGTTGCGGGTTGGATATTGGAGCTCGACCGCGGCTACGGAATCCCGTGGAAGGGAAACTATTCGTCGTGGCTGGAGCAAAAAGAGCAGCGTCTGGCGCTGGAAGAGCGCTCCGACAAGAAGCGCCTGAGAACCGTCGACCGCGAACTGGAATGGATCCGCCAGTCCCCTTCCGCCCGCCGCGCCAAGAGCAAGGCCCGCATCACGAATTACGAAAATCTCTTGAAGCAGGACCGCGACAGACTTGAAGAGGATGTTGAAATTTATATTCCGCCGGGTCCGCGTCTGGGCGCATCCGTCATAGAGGCTAAAAATGTTTCAAAGGCCTACGGCGACAATCTTCTTTTTGAAGAGATGAACTTCTCGCTGCCGCAGGGCGGAATTGTCGGCGTCATCGGCCCCAACGGCGCGGGCAAAACGACCCTCTTCAAAATTATCATGGAGCTGGAAAAGCCGGACAGCGGCACGTTCAAAATGGGGGATACTGTGAAGCTCGGCTATGTCCGCCAGGACCGCTTTGCCCCTGACGACGAGCGCACCGTTTGGGAATGCATATCGGACGGTTCGGATATGATAACTCTGGGCAGCCGCGAGGTGAATTCCCGCGCTTACGTTGCAAGATTCAACTTCTCGGGAACGGACCAGCAAAAACAGATCAAAATTCTATCCGGCGGCGAAAGGAACCGCGTCCATCTTGCCATGACCCTAAAGGATGCGGGCAACGTTCTCCTTTTGGACGAGCCGACCAACGATCTTGACGTGAACACGCTTCGCGCCCTTGAGGTTGCGCTGGAAAATTTTGCGGGATGTGCCGTCATCATCAGCCATGACCGCTGGTTTCTGGACCGCGTGGCCACACATATCCTGGCATTTGAAGGAGATTCGCGTGTCGTCTGGTTCGAGGGCAACTTTGCCGACTACGAGGCCGACCGCATCCGCCGCCTTGGCGACGCGGCCCGCGACGTCCACCGCATCAAATACAAAAAGATGAAAAGGGGCTTATGATTGCCAGATCATGAGGACCGCCATGGCGATCATCGCCAGCAGAAACCCCACGGCCAACATTATTTTATGATGTCTTTTCATTGTCATTTTGACCGAAGCACAATCGTCCTTCCGCAAGTGGCCCGATACGCCCATTCCAGACCGAAGCACAACGGTATGAGCGCAAACATCGTAACGAATGCCGGCTTGGAATTTTGATAAATATAGTAGCCCAAAACCGCGGCCGTGCCAAGGCAGGCGATAACCGACAGATAGACAAGCGTTTTGTTCGCGCCGGTTTGCGAAAGAACGCGCAGATGGGCAATTCCGACTGCCGCATATATCATAAGAAACGAACCGCTGCCCATCATGGCCACGCCCGACAGATCGAAAAAGACAACAAAAACCAAAACCATTATTGCCGTGATCACAAGACCGCCCGATCCCCCCTGCCATATCCTCCGTGAAAAAACCGCCGGCAGCTCCCCGTCTTTTGCGAGCATATAGCTGACGTTTGCCGAACCGAAAAGTGTGGCGTTGATTGCCGACGCCGTGGAGAAAAGCGCCCCAATGGCGATGAACTTGAAACCCAGCATCCCCAGAAACGGCTTTGCCGCCTGGGCCAAAGCGTAGTCCTTCGCGCCGACGATCTCATTGATGTGCAGGTTTCCAAGCACCGCCACGGAAACCAGGATATAAATGATGATGACGCCGAAGACGCTCATGTAAAGCGCGCGCGGCAGAAGTTTTTTAGGATCGGCCATGTCTTCCGCCGCGTTCGTGATGAGGCCGAACCCCTCATAGCCGATGAACAAAACTCCAGCGCCAAACATTATTCCCGATAAATGAGGCCAGTCTGACGGAGAAAGATATGCCGGATGAATGAAAAACATACCGACGACCGAAAAAAGCAGAAGGATAACGAGCTTTACGGCCACGATGAAAGTTTCGGAGCGCCCCACCATTCCGGCCCCGATGAAGTTTATCGCCGTAAACAAAATGACGATCCCCGCCGCCGCCGCCTTTCCAAAGAGGGGCGACGTGTATTGCGGAAAAAATGTTGCGAAATATCCGGCGAATCCGTGCGCATACAGCGCAAGGGCTATGATGTATCCGATCCACATATATATATTGATGCCGCCGCTCAAGACCCCGTCGCCGAAACCCTGCACGAGAAATTCGACCGCCCCTCCTGCTGAAGGAAAACGCGCTCCCAGTTTTGCATAAGAGTAAGCGGAAAAAAGCGCCACGATGCCGCCGATGACAAACGACAACCACATGGCTGTTCCCGAAACCTCGGCCACGACGCCCAATATCGAGAATATGCCGGCGCCCACCATGCCGCCTATGCCTATCGATATTGCGGCGAAAAGGCCTATCTGCCCGCGTTTTGGATTTAAATCAGGCATGAACGCATTTCAACATAAAATCGTGAGCGCTGCCATAAAAAAACCTGACCGTTCAAAAAAAGCCCCGCTTCGCGCGGGGCTTTTTGATTCTTCACGAGATGAATCGCTGTCACCACGGATTGCGGACCATATCGGTCAGCTTGCGCGTTCCCTTTTCTCCGTCGGAGTATGTGATATCGGCCTTATCGCCCTTGATGGACGTAATCTCGGCCTTCCACCAGTTGTCGCCCTTCCACTGCGCGATCACCTTGTCGCCCGTCTTGAAGCAAGGGGGCGGCGTTTGCGAGTCGGCATAGATATAATAGGCTACCTGATCCTTAGTCTTGTTCCTCCCCTTCGTCTGGTCGGAGTAGGTCACGTTGTAGCGGCCTTTGTTGACCGAATCGATTTTTGCCAGCCACCAGCTGTCGCCCTGCCATTGGGCCACAACCTTTGTGCCGGCCTTCAGATCGGCCTTTGCGGGCTCCGCGCATTTCTCGGCCATTGCGACGGCCGGCACTGCCAGCACTGCGGCAATAAGGACAAACAATATCTTCTTCATCTCCACCTCCTTTTTTTTGAGTTCTATAGGCCCTATATTTTACTTATGCAAAACGATCAACGATAAAAGCGCCCGCCCCCTTCATACTTGGGATTGCAAATATCTTTTGTACAACTGCTCCACATTTTTATGACAAACAAAATCGTGATGCCTGAAACCTCCGCCGAAGGTTTTTGGAATATGCATCAATTCATGGATGATCGTCATATCCTGATCGGCAGTTGTTAGTTTCTCAAAGCGCTCAAGAAATTCGATTGCATAATGGGCCTTCGCCTCCATTGCCAACTGCATAACCTTGGGCAATGCATGGCATCTGGCAATGACTCTTTTGGTTTTGCTCCCTATGCTTCTGAGACAAACAACCCGATTGCAGTCTATATGGGCAAACTCGAGCCTGCGCACAATCTCACACATTCTCTGCTGAAGATCCAACGCGATCGAATATTGCATATGCACACCCTCAATGCCGCTCAACTTGCCTTGCGGTTAGCTTCGATAGCTTCATCGATATCCTTCAAAAGAATCTTTTCGGTGATCTCTCCTATCGTTTCCGATTCTTCGACGTGTTTCTTGAGCTTCATCAGCGCCGCTTCGACTTCTTTTCTACTCGCTTCATCCGCTATATCAAGGAGACGGATCACTGAAAGGCCGAGCACTTTCGATAAGCGCTGTGCGACATCAAGCCCAATCGGCCTCTTACCATGAATCATCTCGTTCAGATGAGGAGGGCGAAGTCCTGCGCGATGCGCTATCTCCAATTGTGTTAGGCCGGATAATTCGCAGGCGATCTTAATGCGATCCCCCGGCGTCAGATCAGCATATTTCTTCGATTCACTATATTTTTCTTTTTTCACACAAACCTCGTGATCAATAATTGTGAGGACCGATTCTCTCGACAAATACCGTTCTACACTCCGCTTCTATTCTATAGATGACCCTGTATTGCTTATTCAAATATGATGATCTGTAGCCTTCCCACTCCCCCTTGAGCAGATGATCATAAAATCCCTTCCATTTCCGAATTCCCATGGGCCCGCCGTCTTCTATCTGCTCCTTCCAAAACTCATACTTCTGGCGCACTTGAAGAGGCGCCCTCAAAATGACCTTCTGCGCAGAAGTGCTTTCTAAGAGCCGCCAGCGTTTTTGTGTTTCCTCTCTAGTCATAATCTTACCATTACCAAATATGGGAATCAAGGGAATATTACCATAAATGGGAATCGGGATTTTTTACCATTGTTGAAAAGGAACTCATTGTATTTGCTGTAATTAGCAAGATCTGTACCGGGAACGAGGTGGTGATAATGGATTGATTTTAAAGGAAATTAGATTCTTAGAAATGATGATTGCTGCATGAAAATCATGCAGGGTGACCGGAAATGAAGTAGTGGCCGCGGCGCCCCCTTCGCGCAAAGCGATCATTTTGTTGACGTCAACAAAATGGTCCTCAGCATGCGCCGCCCCGATGCCGTTCACTTGTCAATTGGGATCGATTGAAATGTTTTGGTTTTAAAACGCCTCGGGCGGCCTACAGGGCCGAGCGTTGTACTTGACTTGTGAATTCACCAATTGACCATTTATCAAAAGAAGACGGAAGAAATCAAATCACTGATAACCTATTTAGAATAACATGGCCCCGTTGACAACCCACCGCAAGGACCCGTTGACAGGCCACCACCTGGCCCAGTGGACAAACCCCCGCCAGGTCCCGTGGACTGACCACCACCTGGCCCAGTGGACAAACCACCGCCAGGTCCTGTGGATAGGCCACCACCCGGCCCAGTGGACAAACCGCCACCAGGTCCCGTGGATTGACCACCACCCGGTCCAGTAGACAAGCCGCCACCAGGTCCCGTGGATTGACCACCGCCTGGTCCCGTGGACAAACCCCCACCAGGGCCTGTATATTGGCCGCTCCGAGTTCCGTAATTCCTCCAACTCTGCGCATTGGCAATGCCAGCTGCCGAAACTGCCATGCCTAACGCGAACACCAACGCAATTTTGATCAGAATGTTCATGTAACGCATCTCCTTCCCACAATATTCCCGGAAACCTTTTTCCTTTGTTTTAATTATACCACTTTTCAATGCGCCACTGGTAACGGAGCAAAATGCTACAATGTGCATGAAAATACAGCACTTAGCGCTGCCTGGCAACAACTCTTCAGCGATGATTTTATAATCATTTCAAGTTGTTACAGTACGAGCCTCTCATGGCATATTCCTTGCTAGGTTCAAGAAGGATATGCCCGGCCGACCACGCAACCAGATACTATATGATGGCTGCTTATTTCACGTAGCATGGCGATGTCACAACAAGAGTTGGCTGCTTCGAGACGATCGCATCAAGCGGCTCTACTATGACCTGCTGCTTAAATACCGCGATAAATATGAAATGGTCTTTTACGGCTACCACTTCATGGAAAATCACATTCACTTGATAGGAAAAACCGAATCAATAGAATCTTTCTCGAATTTCTTCAGAGTCGTTAACAACTTATTTGCACGGCAGACAAATCGTAGGATGCGCAGGCGTGGTCAGGTGGTTATGGAAAGGATCAAGTCGCTGCCGATCGAAGGTGATACTCATCTGCTTGCAGTTATGGCCTATGTCGACCTGAATGGCGTGCGTGCCGGAAGGGACAAAACTCCAAAGGACAGTATATGGTCTTCATACAATTATTATGCTCATGGAAAAGATGACGATCTGCTAACGCCAGCCCCTACTTATCTGGCGTTCTCAACTGACCCCTTGCATCGTCAGACCGAATATCGAGCCATTGTTAATGGGATGTTGACTAAGGCTAAATAGATCAAATTAAACGGTTTTTAAACCTTTGCTCCGTTACCAGTGGTTTTTACTTATGCAAAACGATCAATGATAAAAGCGCCCGCCCCCTTCATCCTTGGGACTGCAAATACATTTTGTACAACTTCTCCACATTTTTACGACAAACAAAATCGTGATGCCTGAAACCGCCGCCGAAGGTTTTTGGAATATGCATCAATTCATGGATGATCGTCATATCCTGATCGGCCGTTGTGAGTTTCTCAAAGCGTTCCAGAAACTCGATCGCATAATGAGCCTTCGCCTCCATTGCTAACTGCATAATCTTGGGCAAAGCATGGCATCTGGCAATGACTCTTTTGGTTTTGCTCCCGATGCTTCTGAGACAAACAACTCGATTGCAATCTATATGTGTAAAATCGAGCCTGCGCACAATCTCACACATTCTCTGCTGAAGGTCTAATGCGATTGAATATTGCATATGCATGCCCTCCATATAAGCGATTATCGTTCCCGCGCCGCGGCGCCCCTTTCTCGCAAACCGACGGGCAATCGCTTCAACGAGTTACAAGAGGGGAAGGAATCCTCTATTTGTCGCTATTTCTGGAAGTCAAGATGCTGCTGTTTCGAGATTATTTCAACAGCTTTCCTAACTTCTGCCAAAATTGTTGCAGCTGTCTTCAGTGCGTTTCGCGCCTCTGTAGCAGATGCCGATTCGAATGATTCATAGAAAAACATATTTCTCTTCCTGCGCAAGCGCTCAAATTGCGTTATGAGATCCTTATAGCTGCTTCCGAATATCTTGCCCGTTAATTCGACTACCGTCTTATGCTGGGCGCCGTCCGCGGGCAAATAACCATGAGCAAACAATAAAGCACGGCCTGAACGCAGCATCGCATGATATGCAACAGTTATCGCCCATTCCGGGTCCGCGTTGATTATTTTTTGAGCAGTTTTGAGATCAAGATCGGCACGATGAAGTTGATACGATATTTGACGTTCATTTGGATGTTGCTTCTTTAAAAATCCACCATTCATATGAGCGTCAAATATGCCTTTCATAATTTTCCTTTTAGAAGAATGCATTTATCGCCCAGGATCTCTTCAAGAAAGGGATCTTTGTTCTTCATCCGGCGTCTGAATTCGTCGGGACTGTATAATTTGAAATTGATTTCCCGTCCGATCTTCTTCTCTATATCTCCTATTTTGTTTGTCAGCTCGGTTTCGCAATTGGGATTACCTACAATTAGAAGATCCATGTCCGATGCCTTTGTATAATTCCCCCTTGCATAGGAACCAAATATGAGAGCCGTTTTGATCTCGCCCAACTCATCCATTATTTTTTTCAGGGCCGCTCTCACTCCGGCGCTTTTTTCCACGATATTTTTCACTTCTTCGGCCAACGGGTGATCAATGTTGAAACTTATGAGCCGCTGATTTCCTCTTCTGCGACTTTTGACAAACCCGCCCACTTCGAGGTTGTTGAGCGATTTTTGGATCACTCCCGGCTCTTTCTGAAGACGTCTCGCCAGATCCCTGAAATGAAGCTCTCCCTCCGGCTCGTTGATAAGAACGCTTAAAATGGACAGTTGGTTATCTGTGAATAGCATCGTATTCCTCCAGCATACGATTGTATGCCGGAGGGGTATATTATCAAGGGTTATTTTGCGGAGGTGATGCTGATTATGAATGTGGGTGTTCATTACCATTTTTACATAAGCAATGGTTGTGCCAGGATATGAAATGGCGGAAGTGCTTGAAAGTTGGCGCTTTGTTAATTGCGGAGAGATTTATCGCTGCATGAAAACCGGGCAGGGCGACCGAAAATGATGCAAACAACTGATTAATGATAACGGCGATTAGGATTATGATTAAGATAAAGGCGACAAAATCGATTATCGATAATCGTTAATCATAATCGTAATCATAATCGCTTTTATCGCATTTATCGATTTCCTGTTTTGCTGCGGCGCCCCCTTGCGCAAAGCGACGGGCAGCGATCAAAAATAGTAAATTATTTCAGCCTGACCCTGGTTACTGACCTTCTATCTATACAATGTGAAGAGTCAAGACTTGGCCCCTTTGTTGCAGCGCCCTTTGTCTCAACAGCCGACGCCGAACTCACAGTCGTGAGCAGGGTTACTAAAACGAAGGTGAATGGCCAATGCCAATGTTTGCTCATACATCCTCCTAACCATGAAATAGTTATTTAGTGCCATTCGAAAATAATTCACGAATTTCGCCGTAGCCTTTCGCAATGAGATAGTTTGCGAGATTTTTAGCTTTCGTTACTACAGCACTATCCGAGTTATTCATTAGTTTCGATAACAGCATCTTTGTATCATCCTGCCAGCCGTAATATATCCGCTGGTCATCCTGTTCCTTGATGATGATATCGATGCAATCAATGACCTGTAATGAGTTTATATTTGCATTATCGGCAAGCTTTTTGATGACCTTATAGGCTGGGTCTATATATTTAGATATTTTGAGCGCTTTCGATAACTGATCAAGTGACCAGTCATAATCAAACTTACCGCTCACATACCACCAACCAAATGACGCAATTTCTGATTTAAACAACGAGAGATTGGCTGACTTGGATGCAATGTCAAGTCTCTTTTCCCATAATGATCTTAGTCGATCTAAAACTTCGTCTTCAATTGCTTCTTTTGTTTTTTCAAGAGGTCGCCCAATGTATGCCATGACGTGGGCGCGCAAAGAATCAGAAGCCTTCTCATAAAAGACGCTCAAGGAACTTTCAGAGTCGTCGAGTTCTAGCTTGCCGCGCCAGTAATATGTGATCAAATGCTCTGCTAACCGCTTATTAGTTTCATGAACGGCTCGTTCTGTTTCACTCACATTTACTAAATTATTTGCGGCAAACAGATATTGTTCTTTTAGAAGATCATATACTTCTGTATATGGTGCGCAGAAGGCTAGATATGTATGCCATGCGGCATTTCGATGTGCAATATGGCTATCATCTGTGGGGAATATCTTTGCTGCGCTTTCCTGCGCCCATTTCTTATCAAGCAATACAAGCCAAGGGAACCATTGTCCATACACTGATCGAACAGCTAACGAAGATTCCTTAGATATATCGAGATGATTATTAAGAACGTCTTCAACCTCAGGCATTTCATCAAATCCCCGACTTGCAAGCTCTTTAGCATTTGATTTCTTATCATTGTGCCTACGAATCCATAGTGCATGCTGAATAACAGCATGTAAGGCTTCACCACGGGTTGAATTTATGGATAGCTCGGCGGGTCTCATGTTTGAGCCGCCATAACGTTCTTCGTCTTCAGGCGTAGGGGTTGGATCATTTGTCAATTTGACAAGAATACTCCAAGCCAATGATCTGTACTGGAAAGGGATGCACCCTTCGCATTCATGAAAACCATCATCGAGCAGATGCGCTATTCTCTGCCTTGTCCATTCCCAGCTTGGATCGGCATCTATTTCGCCAACATCTCTTCCTGATATTTCAATAGATTGCGATACAATCCCCTGACACAATTCGAGAACGTGCCCCCAATCAAATGCCTTCTTATTTCTTGCTGCATTGGAAAAGCCACCAAGTAAAGCCCTCACATACGTTGGATCAAGGCCTCTAAAGTTATTTGCGGCTTTTGCAAATCTTTCTGGTTCTGCGGAAACGATGTCTGTCAATAAGCGACCGAGCCCCTCTGGAGTCGGTGCAAACATTTCTGTCGAGGGTTTCCAATTTGATAGATAGTTAATAATGTCATCGACTGGCATCTCGCTAAGCTCTTTATTTCCAATTGGGCTAGTTGGCCCAACCCAGCTTTCGTGATAATTTCGAAACTCTGAATGCTTTGGCTCACCGTACTTTGAAACCAGAGCGTCGTATTTTGCTTTTGTCTCAGCGGGCAATACCTCCTTGATCACAGCTAGTCTTCTAATAATCCAGTGATTTATATAATCCTTCACCTCGCTATCTGACAATTCCTTCCCGTACATTTCCTTATACGAGCGCTTATGATCTTCAACGTCACTTGGCCCATTGTTTATCCAGCCAAGTATTGTATTTTGATCGCTAGGGGCAAGAGATTCAAAAACAACACGTATCAGCAAAAAATATTCATGGAAGAACCTGTAATCGTCAAATACAGCGCAATCCAGAGCATACTTGGTCACAAGGTAGGCAGATTTTGCAGGGTGCTGTCGTAAGATATATAGTGTGAGTCGTTTAAAAATTGAATAAGGCCTTGCCTCAAGGAAAGCCACTATATCATTGATGGATACTAAATCATCTTTCATGAGTAAATCTGCGGCGCTTCTCAAAGCAGTAACTAACAGACTTTTTAAGCCATGTGATACGTTCTGCTCATGGTTCTCAATGGCAGGTCTCCAAATATATGAGAAATCTTCTTTGTCCTCCCTAGACTGCTTGGAAATACCGCCAATCACGCTTTTTTCAAGGAGATCACAAAGAAGTTCAAAAACCTTTATTTTTGCTGCACTAACAAGAGCTGGAATGTTCTTCTTAAGAATATGCTCATACGCCCATTCCTCAAAAAGCGGCTTTGCATCTTCGTATTTATGCAAATCCTCTTTATCATCCTCCTTTTCTGGTATTTGTGGCGGCGCAACATCCAAGAGAGAGCGCGCTAGTGCTAAAGCTGCATCGACTTCATTACCTTTTGCTAAATGTTCAATCAGCTTACCAAGATGATCGGGTAAAAGAAGATGATAAGGTGATTCAATCCATTCCGCCGCTTTATCGACAAGACGGGCAGATACTTGGGGCGGCATATTTAAGGCTGCACTTGCCAAGTCATCATGAACACGCGCGTTATCTGTGTTAGGAATCTTTAATATTATTTCACATACTGTATCCGGGTCTTTTGCAGCCATTCGAGCCAGATATTGTGATTCTGGCCAAAGCGGAAAACTTATATATTTACCCTCGGCGATTATCGGTTCTGGTTTGCAGAAAAAGCCCTCCTTCCAAAGTGGTTTTAACCAGTCAGGTGAATCGAGCTTATTATAAAAATACTCATAATCAGCTCGCCTTTTCGTAATGGCTTGTATGGCCTTTTCAATTGTCTCTGACTTGATCATTTCCCTCCTCAATAATAGAATCTATATTGCGATGGTCTTCAAATGCTCTTGGGCATAGGCGATCGAGAAAAAAGTTTTCGAATTTATTTAACCAACTGATGAATTCATCATAATCAGTGAGTTTATTGTGATGTGCTACGTATATGAAGTAATCGTTAATATTATCCCACTGTTTGATTCTTCGTTTTTCCAAGTGTTCCGGCAAAGCAATTTCATGGGGGTCGAAACCTCTTAGCATTTCAGCGGCCTTATTTAATCTACGTGGCTGAAATGTTTTTCGCCATGTAAAGAAGGTTTTACATGCAGATAAAAAACGCTCTAGGACTGTTTTATTATTCTCTGGAATGTTGCATAAACCATTATCGTTAACGTGTTCCTCCAGAGGCTGCCATTTTTCTTCGAGCGCGTTCACCTTGACAGGAAGTGGTTCCTTGGGAATTCTGGGTAAGTTGAAATGTATTGGTGCTTTCTCCATTAATTCCCGAATGCTATGCGCAGAGTGACAAAGATGCTCTGGATTATCTCTGTTGATAAGAACAATTAATGCACCCTTATACATTCTCGCTAATTCGGGAGTCTTTTCTACAAGAGCCTGATAAAGTGCTTCTTGTTGCCTTGAAAACTCAAAAGATTCCTTCTTGATTTCTTGCCAATCGGTTGGTTTAGGTATTTCATCACCTGCCCCAAAATCGGTTGAGATTATTTTGTCATAATTCATCATGAGAATATGATTTCCTCAGCCCCGTAGCTGCTTTATTATCTCCGCTATCTCCCGCCCCTTCCCTTCAATGAGGTCTAGCAGTTCCTCTGGTGTCCGCGCATCTTCATCTTGCTTTGCGTTGGGATTCACTGCCTTGAGGTCGTAACCCCTTTTTTCGATTTCCTCGCGGGTGACTGTCCAGCTGTGATCGCTGTCAGCGCGGTCAGGAAGCAAACGGAAGAATTCTTCAAAGTGGACAAGCGTTAGCGGCAATTTTTTTCTAACTTTCAAATGCGACAGATCATAATACCAAATCTTCTCCGTAGGTTTCCCCTTCGTGAAGAACAATAGGTTTGTCTTCACTCCTGCCCCAGCCGCCGTAAACACCCCAGCGGGAAGACTAACGAGACACCAGAGGTCGCAATCATCCAGTAATTGTCGCTTTGTCTGAACGAATGCGGTCTCATTTGTGCGGAACAGAACTCCCTCGTCGAGGACGATTCCGCAGCGCCCTCCCTTGGGTTCAAGGCTTTCGATCACATGCTGAAGAAACAGAACCTGCGTTGCACCTGTCTTATATGGAAAACGGGTCTGTGCGTCCTTGCCTTCTTTGCCGCCAAACGGTGGGTTCATCAGTATTACGTCAAAAAGAGCAGGTGCGCCCTCAAATAGGCCGCCATAGGTTTCCCCACCCGTAAGCGTATTTCCATGCCAGATATTTGGCTTATCTATTCCGTGCAAAACCATATTCGCCAGCGATATGGGATAGATGAGGTTTTCCTTCTCCCTCCCAAAAAATGTTCTCTGTTTGAGCGTCTCCAGCTGGTTTGGGGTTACCTTATCACCTAGCTTTGAAACTATGTATTCGTAGCTTTGAGCTAAGAAACCGCCAGTTCCGCAACCAGGGTCATAGATCGTTTCGCCTACTTTCGGATCAATTACTCTGACCATGGCTCGTATCACTTCACGAGGCGTAAAAAACTGACCTCCGTCATTTCCTTTCTCACCCATCTTTAGAAGAAGGCCTTCGTAAACCTGAGACAATAAGAAGATATGGGTTGGATCAATCCCGTCAGCGCTTATCTCATTAACCTTATCCAATACGTCCAAGAAATTGCGTTCCGTGTCGATGCGCACCCGATCCACACCTGCAAGTATCTCGCTGATCACTTTTTGACGTGGCGTAGCGTTTGGTTTGTCCCTCAACTCCTTAAGATGTGGCAGTAAGTCCTCGTTTACGAAGCCAAAGAAGTAACCCATTCCTTTATCAGACAGGTCTTTTCGTTTCTTACCATCTGGGGCTGCCCAATCCTGCCAGCGGTAAGGGTGCTCCAGTGAAAACTTGAAGTGAGCATCAACAGCTTCTGCATTTTCAGCCTCCAACATCTCACGTTCATCAAGTATTCTAAGGAAAAGTATCCATGTAAGCTCGGGGACATATTGCAGCGCACCAGCGCAGTTCGACCTGCGCATGATGTCGCAGATGGACTTTATTACCGAATTCACTGACTGCTGAGTAATAAGTGTTTTCCCGTTATTTTTTCTTGATTGCCTCGGCATATGCTAGACCTCGATCTTTGCTAAACGTGGCTTAATAGTCTTGTGTAATGCAATCATAGTACCAATCATTTTATCCTGCAATTCTGGCCATTTGTCGGGTTCTGTTAGTCCACCATCCTTAAATATTTTACGAATTCTTGATGCGCGTTTTGCGTCGAGGCGGTCCCATTCCAACTTGCCAGTTTCTTTCTCAATCTCGTCTTTTTGTGCATACAAGGCGTCAAATATCTGTTTGTTTATTTCTCCTGTATCACGATCGTAATCAATGTAGAGCTCAGAAGCGCCCATATCCTTCCAAATAACAAAGTTGAAGGACAGTCCCGATTTCCCCGCGCCAGCCCCAATCCAGTGATACCTGCCTGGCGATATGTTCGAGAATATCTTGGTCTTCTGGTTACTTTTTTCGAGCAAACCCTTCCAAAATTCCATCCTTTGATAGTGACGCTCAGCCCACTCTTTCTTTTTATCGCCAATTTCTTTAGTCTGGACATCTGGTTTTGCAAATACAGTGAAAAGCGGCGCTATTGGAGATTCGCCAATTCGTATAGCTTCAACCTTGACCAGATAAAAGGCGATATCTGCTGCGGTTGACTCATTAAGCCAATCAATAACCTTCATATGTTCAGGGCGAGGGTCGGGTGTTATCCAAATTGCAGTCGCTGCATCGAGGTTGACCAAGTAGGTGAGAAGCTTGCCAAGGTGATCATGGTCGCTTCTTTCAAGCTGATTCTCAATAATAACTTTTCTGCCGTCGCTGTCTTCACACAACAAATCCACGCTGAAATCGCCGACATCTTTTTCTCTTTGTTCAACAGAAAGATCCATTCCCAAACGTTCCGCTAAGGCATCAATGTGCGATTCAAGCCAAGGTGTGAAGCTTGTAGCTTCGTTTGAAAAGACTTTTCTCAAATCCTCTAGTTCTATCCGCGACACCACATTCTCTTTCTTCATTTATAGACCTCCACTGAATGCTTTTCGCAATATGGTCGCTGGCATGGCACTGATCTCGGCAAGTTGCTTTTCCAGCGCCACACGAAGCTTGTCCACTTCCGCCATCTTCTCATTCAAACTCGCCGCAATCCGCTTTTGTTCGGGCAGAGGGGGGAGAGGTATAGTTTTGCTTTTCAAGACACTATAGTGTCTTGCATATCCCAAATGCCGAATGTAAATCTGTCTTAGCCAATAAAATAAGAACCTTGAATCAACACCATTTCTTGATGAAAGCAATACCACGCCATCCGCTCCGATTGCAAAAGGGTAATCGACGTGCTTCGCAACTTTAGTATGATCTCCGAACACCACAAGAGGAAGAGGCTCATAGATGATGCAGCTTCTATCATCAGTGTAGCCTACAATCTCTCTTTGACCTTGATCAACAATCGGATACTGACCTGAACATTTATATTCTGATGTTTTGAGTTTTCGAGTCTGAGTGTTAACTCTTCCTGTTGCTTCTTTAAATGGAACCCACTGCCACCCCTCTGGCAAAGGTTGGTCGGGTTTGGGGAATACTTGCCGCAAATAAACGTCGGGGAGGGCCTTTGCGGCTTCAAGTTGCGCTTCTGCGGCGGCGCGGGCTTTGTCGACTTGAGACATTTGCTCATTCAAAATCGCCGCGATGCGCTTTTGTTCGGGGAGGGGGGGGAGTGGAATGGAAATACGTGAAGCAATTTGCTGATTGAGTTTGGCTCTCGTCGAACCAGAAACCATATCCAAAACATCAGGTCGAATTCTCAGAGCGTGCAAGATATATTCAAAGCAGACATCGGGATGAGGTTTCAATACATGAGCATGATTGTTAACCCAACATCGTCCACTCACAATATAAGCAATAGGTTTCGTTGTTGACCCAAAGAAACCGCCATCTTCAGCCAGTAAAATTAATGGTTCGTCGAATATGTAATTGTCAATCCAACCGACCTGGCCATTGGCACCATAATATGGATATAAATCTGATTTATCTTTTCCAGCAATACGTCGTTCTCTTTCCCCGTTGTTAACTGGAATCCTTCGACTATCCAGAAAGTCACATACACCCCCCAACATTGTCCATTTCCAGGCAGTAGGTAGCTGGCGTTTAGTTGAAAATAATATTGACCACCCACTCATGCCGCGAACATCCTCTCTTTGGTCTCACGGAGTATATCGGCTGGCTTTCCTATTGTTTTTAGGGCTTCCAATCCGCCTGCCCTTAAAACTTCGGGGGTCATGAATATTTGAGGATTTTCAAGCCCCTCTGTACCTCCACGTGAAAACTGTGATGCAAGCGCGATAATCGTAGCAGCAGCTTCGGGCGTAAGGCTATCTAGCCATTTTCTGTGCTTGTAGTTAAAGGACTCGGCGCGCTCACTTCTCGTACGTGGGACCATACCATAAGCAAGTTCAGCTAAGATATCGTAGGCATCGTAATCCTTCATCTCATCTAACTCTCTGATTAGGTCTACGCATCGACCCCCATCTGGCAGCTGGGCCAATAACGTAGCACGTTCTGAAGGATTCACCCATTTTGATCGAAACTGCTCAAGTGTCTTAACCTCTTTCACAAGGCGTTCTGCAAGATGTTCTTTGTATTCCTCAACTGTAACTGGTTTTGTTTCTCCGTTAACCTTAGTAACAATGAAACGTCCGGCGTCTGTTACATGAACATCGAACCCTTCAACAGTAATTATAGGTGGCGCGGGTGGTGTTGGACCTCCTCGGCCTTGGGGTTTTTGAGCTTTAGTAATGAATTCTTTGCCGAAGAGGCGTGTGGCGTTCGTGTAATCATAGACATGAAACATGAGCTTTCCACTCGGTGCATGCAGACGTGTTCCTCGCCCGACCATTTGGTGGAAGGCAATAGGCGAGCGCACATATTTGAAAAAAACGATGTTGCGAACCACAGGGACATCCACACCGGTGCTTAGAAGATCGACGGTTGTAGCAATGAAATGTGAGCGCGAGGCACCGCGGAGATCGGCTAGATATTGGCTTCCTCCAGAGGCAGCCGTACATTTAAAAGCATACGGCGAAACGGGTTTGAGACCATTTTTCTCACACCAAGAAGCATAGAGGTTGTTCATGGTAATTGCCACTTGATCCGCATGATAATCGCGCACGCAGAAGATGATTGTCTTTTGAAGTGGATCGCCTGTCTCGATAAGATAATTGAAAAAATCCTGACACATCGCCATCACGCGATCAGGCAGCATGATGACATTCTCGTAATCCTTCTTGTAGTATATCTCCTGCAGCTCTTCTCTCGTTACAGGCTGGCCTGTAGCTGCATTCTTGGGGTTCTTTGCAAGGACTTCGTCGATTGAAAGGCCAGTATCATCTATATCTACACGGCCTTTCTGAATTTCGCAGGCGGCGAGATAGCCATCTTCGATGGCTTGGCCCATATCATATACATAAACAGGCTCGCCGAAATGTTTGATGTTATCAGCCGTAAGTTGAGCATCGGCCATTGATTCCTTCGTTTTTTCCGTAAACTCCAGTTGTCTTGGCGTTGCGGTGAGACCTATCTGAACGGCATTCGGGTTGCGTTTGAGCACTTGAGACCATTTTCCCCAAGCAGAGCGATGACACTCATCGATGATAATATGGCTAAAGTAATTTTCGGGATAGTGCGTTGTGAGAAAGTTGGCGGTTCCATCCGCTGTGTCCACGTCCAGCGTTTGATATGTGGCGATGTGGATTCGCGCATTCTTCGCATTGTTCGTGCCATCTGATTTTTGATAGACTTCCGCTGCATCTGCGCCAAAAATGTTTTGAAAGGCGCCAAGGCCCTGGTTACGGAGTTCATCTCGATCACACAAGAAAAGCGCCCGTTTCAGTTGCCCTGCATCAGCAATCTTTTTAAGAAGGTTGACTGCTATGAATGTCTTGCCCGATCCTGTGGCCAAAGCAAGAAGAGCCCGCTTTGGCTTACCTTTCTTTTCGCACTGAGCGATCTTCTCAAGCGTCGCTCTGATCGCGGCGTCCTGATAATAGCGGCGGGTTGCTTCACCCCCCTGATATTTCATCAGAAGGGGTTTTGCGACGGGATCATCTAATTTAAACCCCATCCCTTGCTCATATCGGGTGCGTAATTCGGCAGGGGTTGGAAACTTCTCCATTGGCTGAGCAAGCTTTGTCCGACCATTGAAATGGTCGAACTCTATGAAGAGGTGCCCGTTTGTGGAGAAAACGAATGGAACGTTGAGTCTGTGACAATCCGAATAGAGCTTCACCTGCTCAAGACCATGTTCCGGTGTGAGGTCCGCGGCTTTGGCTTCAATGAGAGCGATGGCTATTGGCTGGGCGTCTGGATTGACCTTGATACGGAGAGTGTAATCAACCCTTCCTTTAGATCTCTTCCGGGGTTTGCCGTCGATTATTTCAACAGCACCCGATGTTTCTTCTCTTCTGATCAGGTCTTCTGTCCAACCACGTGCATGGATCGCTGGATCTATAAGCTTTGCACGTGTGTCTGATTCATTATAACCCATAATTTTATGATTAAATTAAGCCAATTTTATACCCCCCTCCACCCCAGAGTGCAACCAAATCAGAAGAGCAGCTCGAAGCTGAAAGCTCAAAGGTCAAAGGTCAAAGGAAAAACAAGACAGGGTATGCGAGCTCCGGCGGCTATAGTCTAGATGCTGCGAAGTGGCGCGGTGCGGGGGTGTTTTCGAGCGGCGTCGAGGACGCTGGATACCATAGCCA
>JBGSNL010000040.1:0-12962 GCA_041739675.1 bacterium | reverse complement strand
GGGTTTCTTTAGGATGTCGAGCGCGGTCTGAGCGTCGCCCGCTTCCATCACGTCATAATCTTCAAGGGCGTCTTTGATCTCGCTCCTGAAGTCCCTGTCATCGTCCACGACCAGAATGTGATATGGCATAAAAAATCCGGGGTTATTAACCCCGGATTTTTATACTTTTAGCTCAAATTGTGCAAGCAACTATTCAAGCACTGTGAATTCTGTGCGGCGGTTCCTTGCGCGGCCCTGCGTTGTGTTGTTGTCCGCGATGGGCCTTGCTTCGCCGTAGCCTATGGCGATGAGCCTGTCTGACGCAATGCCCTTGCCTATCAGGTAATCGCGCACGGAAGCTGCCCTGCGCTCGGAAAGTTTCTGGTTATACGCATCGGAGCCGATCCAATCCGTATGCCCTTCCACCCTCACCCTTCTGATCTGCGGGTTGATCTGGAGCAGATAGGCGACGTCGTCCAGTATCGGATATGAGATAGATCTGATCGTAGACTTGTTGAACTCGAAATGGATCTTCTGCGTGATGACGATCTTTTCCTCGGCCACAACCTCAACCGGCACAGGTGCCGGAGGTTTCTTGGGTGGACGATAATTGATGCCCGCGAATACGCGGAAGTCCGGCGAACCGATGCCGGTATCCAGACCCCTGCCTCCGCCTAACGTTACGCCAAGTCCTTTTGCCTTCGATTGCGGCGTCCATCGCCCCGCCACTGTGAACTCCGCGGGGTTCTGAAGCTGGTTCTTGAAGAAAGCCGACAGAACGCTTTCGGAATAAACTTCGCCAAGTACCGCCCATGAATCGTTGATGCGGACGTTTACGCCCAGGCCCAGCTCTATTGTGTCGTTGATCGTTGCGTCGGTTGTGTTGGGATCGTACTGGGTTCTGTCATAGGCGCGATAGCCGGCATTGAAGGACAAGAAGACGCGGTTCTTGATATCGCCATCAACTACGAGTTTTCCGCCCGGGGACCACATGCCGTTGCCCAGAAAATAGCTGGAAGAACCCGTGGGTATATAGACGAACGGAACAAGTGCGAGACCAAAGTGATATTTGTCGATGTCCAAGAACTTGAATTTCATTTCGACGCGCAGGTCGCCCATTTTCATCTTCACGTTTTCCTTCTGGACGGCCGCGGCGCTGAGTGCGGGATTATAGAAGACCTCCCACCATGCCATAGGCATATCAATGCCCATAGACCAGAAATCGAAGAAGCCGATTGCCGCGTCGAAATGGCTCATGAGCAGACTGTCAACGATTCCGCGGCGGCGGTTGCCGGAAGGATCGGCGTATTCCAAAGGATGATACGCATAATCCGTGTACATTCCGACGTTGAATCCCCACTGGTGCAAACTTTTTGATTGATGAAGCGTGATATACTTGCCGCCGTCCGATGTGGGATTGAAATTCACGACATCGGCGGTCTTGGGTTTTGCCATTGCGGGCATTGCCATGAGGACGGCAAATGCAGCAATGATAAGCATTCTAGCTTTTTTCATATCCCCACCCTCCCCAAATAGTTGAAAGGATTACTCTTTTGGGCATTTTAGCGATAAATTGCGGAAAGTCAAAACAAAAGTGCGTGTGAAAGACTTAGGGACTGTTTTTGGAAAAGACGCGGTCCGTTTCGGGCCACCCAAAACGGCCGCTCGTCTCTCGGCGATTTTGTTAATCACATCCCGGCTGTTAAAATCGCCTCCGAGACGCTTTTCCAAAACCAGCCCCCTAAGTCTTTCGCTTGCACTTTTCTGGTATCTCTCCGCGGTCGCAAAAAAGCCCCCGCATTTCGCGGGGGCTTTTACTGATCACTGATTACCGATCACTATTCACTTTCTTCTCGCTCTCACTCTCACGACAATGAATCCCGTCGTCGCCAGAGATGCAACAAGTATCATCGCGATGACCGACATCATGTTGGGCGGGAGCGCTGACACATTGCATCCGCATCCGCCGCCCTGCGCCGCCATGACGTTGATTCCGCCGAAACCGAAAGCCACGACATCGGGCGGTTCCATCGCCATACCTGTTTTGGCAACTTTGCCCTGCATCAGCACGAAGCCGTCACTCTGATACGGAGGGATGCCGATAGCTCTGTAGAAGTCGGCCTGGCACACGCCGTCATGGCACATCGCCGCGTTCTCCTGTGCTTTCTTCAAGATTCCCTCACGCGAGAGTTTTCCGTACTGGTTTTCATCCTTCTGCGCGTCCGAGTCTTCGCAGACCGCCGTGAAAGAGCACAGGAGGGGCTGCAATCTTATATCGAAGACGTTGACGGCTGTTCCCAAGACGCCCGCAGCCTTGGCGACATCGGAAACTTCAGCGGCTTTCGTCTGCCATGATATGACGTTGTTGAACGTGAACTTGTTCTCAGCCGGAAGCACGCTGACACTTGGAGTTCCAAGGGATGGATCCGCGCTCGCTTCCATATAGTTCGTGAGTAGCGCGGGCTCAATGGCCGAGGCGGAAGTCATAAGGTCGGGCGAAACAGTGATCGCCCTTCCGCCGGCAGTCGCCGCGGCGGGCAGAAGCAGCATCGTCGTGGTTACGTTATCGACCTTCAAAGGCAGCATCTCGCGCGTTGTGAAGTCGAAGGGCTTCATACCGGCATATTGGGCGAACGCTGCTTGTCCAATGTTGCCGGTCATGTCGGCGGACAGAGACAACGAGTTAAGATCGGCTGCCGGCGTGCTCGGAGCCGCACCGCCGGGGGAGTTGATCTCGACGTGCATGTAGCCCAGCTCCGCCAGACACAGAGAGTCGTTGCACTCGCCGTTGGCGTTCGTGAGACCGGGTACCATGCTGCACATCTGCTCGTTGAATTTCTTGAAGTGGGCCTTAATAGAATCATCCATGTCGCCCATGCATTTCACGGTGATAACCTTTGTGTCTGCTGCGCCTTCGGTGATTTCAGTAACAGGCGGTATAGGCGTCGCGTTCAAAATCAGATCTATTTCCCGTTTTCCGGGCATAACCTGCCCGCGGGGGAATCGGTAAACCGCTCCAATTCCGCCGGCATGTGCCTCACTTACGATGCCCAGGCTTTCAATTTTTTCAATTGTCTTAAAGAGCCAGGAAGTGGGTTGGCTAGGTGATCTGACCTCTGAAGAAGGCTTAACGATAGGCGTGTACGTGAGGCTTTCCAATATGTAGATCATGGGGAGAACAAATTGTCCCTCAACCGACGTTGGTGAAATCGAATTGAAGCCGTCGATGAGTGCCGTCACGATTTCCTCGTCATCAACCAAACCGAGAAGTAACTGCGTCAACGCCTCGGTCTCCTCATTCGTGAGATAGGGAGTTGGCAAACGAGCCGCGTTAGTCATTTTCTGGTTATTTTGATTGGCGATATTTTGATTTTCCTCCGTCTGAGCGCACTTTAACTGACCTATTGACGCTATGTATGGGGCCTTAGTGTCATAGACACGGTCGGCTCTGTCGGCAAAGTCGCTTCCTCCGCCGCCGTCCGAGCCCCCGCCGTCGCCGCGAGGCCCTTCGGCAAAGAGGTTCTTATCGGATCCGGAAAGTGCGGAGGAGTGATTGCATTCGCCATCATCCATAAAATCCGCGTAACCACCGCCCGTTACGATATCGGGGTACAGCAAGCGATACTCATTGCATATCGCAACCGAGCTTTCACAGAAGGGAGCGCAAATTTTTCCGCAGCAGCAATCCTGAAGAGCAGGAGGAACGACATCGGCACAAGCAAGCCCTGCCGGCATCACTGCGCAGCGCATTGGCGCAATTTGACCGCTGCTGTCCATTCCCATGCTTTCGATGCCGGCGTAATGAGCCCTTCTGTTAAACGCCAGCGAGCGGTAAAACTCAAATATGGACTCGATGTCGGCGTTGGCTCTTGTCGGACAGCCGAACATCGGGAGCATCAAGGGCAGTCCGTTGGCCGCAACAATATTTCCATGTGAACTGGAAAGTTTTGAAACACCGGCAATGCGTTCGGCATCCGACTGCGCCACTTTGAGGAGGTACTCTCCTTCCGCGGCTGCTCTTGGATCCACTTGGGTTGTCTGGAATCCGGCGCGCACGTAGCGGTCGACAAGCGTTCCCGTCACAGCATCCATGGGGTCATAGAATGCTAGCGCGTATGCCGCATACTTTGCCTCCCCGGGGATCTGCTTTGGCAAGAGATCACCAGCCAGAATATCCAGCTTGCCGTCGCCGTTCAATTCGGCTGCAATCGCTGTGGTGATTTGCCTGTTTGGACTATCCAAGGGAGCCGAGAAACTCTTTCTGGCGGCTGTATCAAACTTACATGTCGAGCCGTCAAGCCGGGCAGGATAAACTATGAAGGTGGGCGAAAAGATCTGCAAGGGAGACGGGAGAGTATCGTTATAATAGTAGACGGTTTCTCCGTCGTGGTTCTGGAACGGAGGCGGAGCGACCGGCTTTATACCACGGCCGCTGAATGTGACAATGGCTTCCGCACAACCGTTTCCATCAAGATCAGCGGTCGATATGCCGTGCGGCACAAAACCCTTTGGCGGTGTCGCCTCAAAATATTCCGCGGCGATGGCATTGGGTATTTGAATGAAAGAGGGAGGCGTTGCAAAGTTCTTGGCATACACAGCCGTTGCGGGGTTTGGTTGCTCGGGGTCTATCTTGTAGATGTAGTATTTCGGACCAGGTCCGCCGGCACTCGTATCTCCCATCGGCTCCCGTGTTGTGACTACAAGATACTGCTTTGTTCCGTCCACAAGCACGTCCGCATCGACCGCATTCGCCCCGATGAACGCAAAGCTCACCGGTTCGAAGATGGCGTTCGGGTTTTTAGCACCTGTCCATGGTTCTTTGAGCTCCCAGAAAGTCACTTTGGAAAAGGCGTTGTGCGGCATACTGAAGGGCGCATGTGACGGCCCCACTGCGAGCGCATCGCGCAAGTCGTGAGGCCCGCCTGCAAGGCCAGCGCAAATGCCCAGCGGCCCCCTGATGCATTCATCCATACCGCCGTACGGCGACTGACTGACAACCGCCACAAGCGTTTTTCCGCCGCTTTGCAGCGTTACTACATCAATTGGGTTTAAATCGAGCGCCATGAATTGCTTCCACACAAGTTTCAAAAAGCTCATGGCAAATGAGCGGCAAGAAATCGGTCTTGTTTTTAGACAGCCCGGAGTCCAGTCACTCAAATCATATTCATCGCTTCCAAGCTGCCACGTGGAATAACCGGCCAACTTGACTGTGCCGTCCTCCGCCGATTTTCGCCATGAAATGAGCGGAGAGATGTGGGTATTGAAAAAAGCCTTATACACAAGGGCATCCGCTGGAACTGACATGTCATAATTATCTTTTATTGTTATTTCTGGTGTGGGTTTTGTCCTCGTGATTTTCACATACTTCAAAACATTGAATGTGTCATAAGCTGCCGTGACAACCCCTTGAGGTTTGCCATCGGCTGTATCTGGAAGATCGGCCATTCCGTATGAGATGACACTTGTGTAAGGATCGTCCACATTTTCCGGATTTGGGAATGGAGCAGCCGGTATGCCCTTCCACATCCATGCGAAATTGTAGTTTGCCTTGACTGTTGCCGGGTGAGTGTTCACCGTATATGGAAGGACTCTCGCGTCCCCTGTGCCTAAAACGCCGTTGAGAAGAGGATCGGCGCCGGTTCCTGTAAAGAGCGCCGCAAATTCGCCGCCCGTGTCTTTTTTCACATCACCCACAACGATTTGGCGATCCGTCATATCGTACACCTCGACAAGTCCCCTTGGCTGCCTAAAGAGATCGCACTCAAAGGCCCATTCAACGCTTGTCCCGCCAGGTCTTTTGAATTTCAGATGCTCAGGGCAAAAGCCGTGCGCTGGACTCATTGCGCGCGAAACTGATTCATCGAGAACGGTATCCAACATTTTTGCAACTTCTTCAGTGGGGGAAACGACAATTCTTCTTTCAGGCTCAAGTCCAGGCGTCGCAATAATATCATCAATGGTGATCGTAATTGTTGTACCGTCCGGAAGCGTCACATCTAATGTGTCGCCTATGAAGTCGGGGCCGGCGCCTGCGGGATGTGTGAAAAATCCGATGTTTGTCGCATCGGCTCTCAAAACAGTAGCCAGCTTATCCGAAACGAACGGCCAACCAGGACCTCCCACCTGATTTGGGGATGATCCCACCGGCACAGGCGGAAGATTCCACTCATCCATGGCCATCGCCGGTGCCGCGATGAAGCATG
Organism: bacterium; assembly: GCA_041739675.1. Taxonomy (GTDB): domain Bacteria; phylum UBA10199; class UBA10199; order 2-02-FULL-44-16; family DYJF01; genus DYJF01. Next base: position 6,780 of record JBGSNL010000040.1, on the reverse strand, counting down.
CGCTGAGCGCAAATGCCGCAATGAGGATAAATATTGCCTTTTTCATACATACCTCCATTGTTTTACCATATAGACTTACAGCAAACGTTGTGCCAGTCTGCATTTGAAGCCCGAAGCCCAATGTTTATGGAAATCAAGGCGTTTTGCCAGCGAAAAATCTGAAGTGAGTGGGTTTTGCCTATCATAATGATAATTGCCGCTATAACACCTTTCAAAATGCGTTGCCATACCAATTTACATTCCCGTTACGCCAGCCCCTTTATCGGTTTTGGCGATAGCCAGAGTTGCTGGGCCAACTACAAGTGGCCTGCCGTATTCCCCGTCCCGTACACGAAATATGGCTTAATTCTTTCTAATATACGGGGCCCTATTCCCTTTATTTCAAGTAATTCTTGAGCATCCGCAATCCGGCCGTGACTGCCACGGAAATCGGCGATTTTTTTTGCCATCGAAGGGCCTATGAACGGAATGGCCTCCAGTTCCTCGATTGTCGCCGTGTTGATATTGGCCGGCCCGGTAAGCAGAAACCTCTGTTCGGGATAAATCGTTTGAGTGATTTTGGCGAGATCGATTGAAGGAACTGTCTTGGGAGTGAAATTTGTGCCGTGCCAGAAGACGGCAAAAAAAGCGAGAACAAGCAGTATCAGGCTGCCACGGATCATAAGTCAAATTCCAGGCTAAGTTTTCTTCATTTCCAGATGAAAAGCGTCATGCAGCGTCCGCACCGCGAGCTCCGCGTATTTCATCTCGATGACGATCGACACCTTGATTTCCGAGGTGCCTATCATCTGGACGCCGATTCCTTCTTTTGCAAGCGCTGCGAACATCGTGTGCGCGATACCCGCATGACTTCGCATACCCAGACCAACCACCGAAATCTTCGCTATATCGCCGGCCGCCTCCACCCTTCCCGCTTCAACCTGGCGCGCTACGACTTCCGTGAGGGCGATGGCCCGCTTCAGATCCTCTTTGGGCACCGTGAACGTGAGATCGGTGTAGCCGTCCGCGGATACGTTCTGGAGGATCATGTCCACGTTAATTTGAGCCTTCGAGATGGGCTCGAAGATCTTCGCGGTGATCCCTACTTTGTCCGGAACACGGCGGATCGCGACCTTCGCTTCGTTCAAGTTGCAGGTTATTCCTGAAACCAGGGCGTCTTCCATTTTCTCCTCCTCGGGCACGACCCATGTTCCGTCGCTGTCGTTGAACGTGGAGCGGACGTGAACCGGTAAACTATATTTTGCGGCGATTTCCACAGCGCGGGTATGTAAAACCTTTGCGCCGGCGTCGGCAAGCTCCAGCATCTCTTCATAGGATATTCGGCTAAGTTTTCTGGATTTTTGGCAGATACGGGGATCCGCGGTGAACACTCCGTCAACGTCGGTGAAAATCTCGCACGAGACCTGAGACCTGAGACCTGAGACCTGAGACAGAGCGGCGGCAATTGCAACGGCAGTGACGTCGCTGCCACCGCGGCCGATCGTCGTGATCGCACCCTCTTCCGTCACACCCTGAAAACCTGCCACGACCGCGACTGTTCCCTCGTCAACTATTTGAAGCAATTTTTTGGTGTCGATATTGCGGATGCGCGCTCTTCCGTGATTTCCGTCGGTGAGAATCGAGACCTGATGCGCCAGAAGCGGCTCAGCTTTGATCCCAAGCTCTTCAAGTGCGATTGCCATGAGCGAAACGGAAACCTGCTCGCCCGTGGCAACCAAAAGGTCTTGATGTTTGGGGTTGGGCTCCACTCCTGCCTGTTTTGCAAGATCGATCAGTCGGTTCGTCTCGCCGGCCATCGCCGAAAGGACAACGACGATCTTGTCGCCGTTTTTTTTGCTCGCGGCGATGCGTTTTGCCACCGCCTTGATTTTTTCCGGCGTGGCAACGGATGTTCCGCCGTATTTTTGAACAATCAACGACATAGTGTTTTAAGTCCTGGTTCTTCCCGCCTTGTGTATCGCCTCGCCCACGGCGTCCATCGCCGCTTCGGCGAATATCTCCGATATCGTCGGATGTGCGTGGATTGTGGCTCCCACGTCGCGGGCTGTCAAGCGGTTCCTGACGGCCAGCGCGGCTTCCGCGGCAAGCATCGTCGCATCAACCCCTACAAAGTGGGCGCCTAGAATGACTCCTTTTTCATCGACATGGACAACCGCCATGCCCTCGGTCTCGCCGTCGCAGCGCGCCTTTCCCGATGCGGCGTACGGGAACCTTCCCGTTTTGAACGTAATCTTCTTAGCGCCGAGCTCCTCGGCCGTTGCGCCTACTCCCGCCATTTCTGGAATCGTGAATATGGGTGACGGCACCGCGTTGTAGTCCAGAGGTGCTCCCTCTCCCATCATCTGCTCCACGCATGAAACCCCCTCTGCTGATGCAACATGCGCCAGCATTAGGTTCCCGATCACGTCTCCGATTGCGTAGACGCCCGGCACGCTTGTCTCGAATTTTTCGTTCACCTTGATCGCGCCGCGATCGGTGAGATCAATCGATGTCTTGTCGAGGCCTATCGTCGATGTGTCGGGCCGCCTTCCCACGCAGACCAAAACTTTATCGGCAGTCATTTCTTCGCCGCTCGACAGCCGAACCGAAACAGTTTCACCTTTCGGCTCGGTCGATTGAACGGTCGTTTCAGTTAAAATTTCTATGCCGCGATCCTTGAACGATTTTGAAAGAAGTCTTGAGATTGATTTTTCAACCGGCGGCAATATGGAAGGCATAGCCTCCACGATCGTCACCTTCGAGCCGAACGCATGGAATATGGATGCGAACTCGCATCCTATGACGCCGCCACCGACGATGAGAAGGGATTGGGGAACTTGAGACCATGTCAGAGCTTCGTCGCTCGAGACGACGAGCTTGCCGTCCAGCTTTATTCCTGGCGGGACCCACCAAGTGGAACCGGTCGCGATGAGAATCTTTTTCGCGTCGACCGGAGAACCCCCCACTTCAATTTTATCCGCACGAGCGAATTTTGCCTCGCCTTTGATAATCTCCACTCCTGCGGATTTCAGAAGCTGTCCGACGCCGGATCTCAGCTCGGAGACGATCTGATCTTTCCGCAATTGGGCTTTTTTCAAATCCGGAGAAGAGATGGGGGAGCCGGAAGTCGAGGCCCCGAATTCGCCCGCGCGATTGCATGCAGAGATGACGTGTGCCGACGCAACAAGGGCCTTTGTCGGTATGCATCCGACGTTGAGACATGTCCCGCCGATCTCCTTTTTTTCTATGACTGCGACCTTCGCTCCCAGCCTTGCCGCGCGCAGCGCCGCAACGTAACCTCCCGGCCCTGCTCCGATTATTGCGATATCGAATGACATGACTCTCACCTCATCTCGATTGATCTGCGATTCTCGTCTATGATTTCAAATTTTATGTGGACGGTTCGCGCGGGCATTGCGCCCGGAAACTTGTCGGCCCACTCGATCACCGTGATGCCTTCGCCATCAAAATATTCTTCGAGGCCCAGATCGTCCAGATCCAGCGATTCATGGAGCCTGTAGAAATCAAAATGGTAGAGCGGCATGCGCCCTTTGTATTCGTTGAGAAGAGTGAATGAAGGAGAGCGCACATAACCATCTTCGGAGACGCCTAACCCCCTCGCCAGCCCCTGAACGAATTGGGTCTTGCCGCTCCCAAGCTCGCCCTCGAGCGCCAGCACGTCGCCGGCCTTGAGCTGCGACACGAGTTTCTCCGCCAATTTTTTTGTCTCTTCAGGAGAGGATGTCACGTGTTTCATTTTTCTTTAGTCACTTGATTCATCGCATCGGGGAAACATTTGATCACATCGGAGGCGACGACACCTCTATCTCCGAACTGTCTTGCGGCGATGTCGCCTGCAAGACCGTGACAGTAGACACCTGCCACGGCCGCGATAGCGGGTTTCATTCCCTGCGCGATAAATCCGGCAATCATGCCCGTCAGCGCATCGCCCATGCCGGCGGTAGCCATCGCAGGGTTTCCTGTGGGATTGATGTACGCGTACCCATCGGGAGTGGCGACGATTGTCCTGTGGCCTTTCAAGACGACATGCACATTGTGTGAGCTTGCAAGTTTGAGAGCGGATGGCAGACGGTCCTCTTCTTTTTTCGGAGTTTTCGTGAGGCGCTCCATTTCTCCAGGATGCGGTGTGAGGATCGTGGCGTCAGTGCGATAATTGAGAACCGAGAGATTGTCGGAGAGCACATTTAGTCCGTCTGCATCTATGACAAGGGGAAGTCTGGCCCGTTTTACGAACTCGATAACGAACGCGCGCGTCTCATCGTGCGTTCCGATTGCCGGGCCGATCGCCGCCACAGTCTTGTCTTTGACGAGATCAAGCGCCGCAGTGAGACCATCGGAGTGGAAGTGCCCCCTGCCCTTATCGGGTATTGAAAGGGCCATAATCTCAGGATATCGCGCGTCGAATTTTGCAAATGACTTTTCAGGGAGAGCATAGGTGACAAGGCCGGCGCCGGCGCGAAGCACCGCCATGCTCGTGAGATATCCCGCGCCCAGCTTTCCGTTGCTGCCGGCCAAGACAGCCACGTGGCCGTAATCCCCTTTGTGGCTCTGAGGTTCACGCGTTGTCAGCTCCGAAACAAAAAGGCTTGGGTCTATAAGATGAGTTTTAGTTTCTATTTGATCCACGGCCTCTTCGGGAAACCCGATGTCGGCTATAAAGACATCGCGGGAATACTCCGCGCTTCTTCCGATGAAGAGGCCGATTTTAGGAAGTCCGAACGTGACGGTCCATCTTGCGCGGATTGCGCTTCCAAGAGGCATGCCGGTGTCAGATGATAGGCCGGATGGAATGTCGCAGGCGATTATCGGAATTCTCAAGGTGTTGACGATATCGATTATCTCACGATGCGGACTCTTGATCTCGGATGAGAGCCCCGTTCCGAAAAGCGCGTCTATGATGCACGCGCAGCGGGCGATCGCCAGGGAATGGAGGTTCAGATCGGTTGACTGATCTATCTGGAAAAAAGTCGGCGCGAGCTGCGCCAGGCGCTCCCAGTTGGCGCGGGCATCCGGAGAAAGATCCGTCGCCGGAGATGTCAGGAACACAAAGACATCGTGGCCGCGTTCCATAAGTACGCGCGCCGCCACGAGGCCGTCTCCGCCGTTGTTGCCGCGGCCGACCAGAACCGCCACCGCGCCTCGCGAAGGGGGATAATGTGCCGCTACGAATTCCGCAAGGGCCGTGCCGGCACGCTCCATCAGATTGAGAGACGGGATGCCGAACTCGGACGTCGCCTTCAAATCAAGGCGGCGCATCTGTTCTGCGGTTACAAGTTTCACGGTTAACCTTCAATGACGACGTTGGCGATGCCGTAGTTGCCGTCGTGGGAAAGCATGACGTGGATGGTTTTGATCGCCATGGTGTCCGCCTCCTGCTTCACCCTGCCAGTGAGGTTGATGAAGGGGCGGCGGTCCTTTTCCGCGACTTCAATCTCGCGGTAGTCGATCCTCTCCGCACCTTTCGGGAAGAGCGCCTTTATGAAGGCCTCCTTGGCGGCAAACCGCGTCGCGAAACGCTGCGCAGGGTTCTTCTTGTTGTTGCAGTAGCGGATCTCGCTGTCGGTGAAGATGCGGCGCAGGAACCTATCCTGCCATCTGACGACGATGCGCTCGATCCTTCTCACGTCGACTATGTCGACCCCGATTCCCAAGATCATGCGAGTAGTTCCTTCATTTCTCTGACCGCGTTGCCGAGGCCCACAAAAATCGCTCGGGCAATTATCGCGTGGCCGATATTCAGCTCCTCGATTTCGGGCACCGCCTTCACGAGTGTTTTGGTGTTTTCATAATGCAGTCCGTGTCCGGCGGCGACCTTGAGCCCCATCTTTTTTGCGAGCCTTGCGCACCGCCTTATGCGCTCAAGTTCGCGGTCGCGCGTCAGCATATTCATTGCAAGCGAATACGGGCCCGTATGCAACTCGACGGCCGAAACGCGGAGCTCAGTTGCCGCCCTCACCTGCTCTTCTTCAGGGTCGATGAAGAGGCTCACCATAATGCCGGCCTTCTTGAGTGCCTCCACGTGCGGAGAGACCACCTGAAATTCCATCGCGAGATCGAGACCGCGTTCGGTTGTTTGCTCGTGGCGCTTCTCTGGAACCAACGTTGCAGAATAGGGCTGAATTTTTATCGCGACGGCGGTGATATCTTTCGTCGCCGCCATTTCGAGATTCAAAGGAAGCCGTATTTCGTTTTTCAAAATTCTTACGTCTTCATCCTGGATATGGCGCCTGTCTTCGCGGAGGTGGACCGTGATCTGGTCCGCTCCGCTTGCTTCGGCCTGCTGAGCTGCCGCAAGAAGATCCGGATAGCGCGTTTGCCGCGCCTGACGAATCGTAGCGACATGATCGATATTTACGCCGAGTCGGATCATAGATTTCGGAAATTACCCCAAATGAGTTGAAATGAGCTTGGCAAGCTGGCCGGCCATGTCTCGTATCCGGTCTATGTCTTCGCCCTCGATCATTATGCGCGCGATGTTCTCCGTGCCGGAATAGCGGAGTACCAGCCGTCCGTTTTTACCGAGCTCCCTCTCGCAGCGCGCCACAACCTTGCTGACCTCCGGTATCACCTGAAAGTCGCGTTTTTCCTTTACTTCCACGTTGACTAAAACCTGCGGGAAAGGGCTGAGTATTGTCTTGAGTTCCGAGAGTCTTTTGCCTTCCTGAATCATGAGAGCCAGAACCTGAAGCGCCCCAAGGATGCCGTCGCCGGTCGTGTTGTAGTCCAGGAAAATAAGATGCCCCGACTGCTCGCCGCCGAGATTGTACTGGCCGTCGCGCA